>CALQFM020000040.1 GCA_943329845.2 Candidatus Kuenenia stuttgartensis
ACCGGCGAGATCACCACGCCCTGATAGGGAAAGGACGCAGACGATATGCAAAGGGCCCCGATCGGGGCCCTTTGCATATCGTCATGCCGCGGCTCAATGGCCTGTTTTTACTCCGCCCCACTGGCCTAGAATCCGACCGCCCTTGACATAGGCGGCATGGAACTCGCCCTGCGGCGCGAACAGCAGCGATTGTGGTGCGGGCGCGGCCGGTGCCGTCCCGTCGATCACCGCCTTCAGCGCCGCCTGTGCCTTCGCCAGTTCAGGCGGGCAGGAGTCGCCACAGGCCCGAGCCTTGGCATTGAGCTTGTCCAACGCGGCCTGCGCGTTATCCTTCTTCTTCAGCGCCATCCAGGAACGGCCGTCCTGCTCGTAGGCTGCCCACAGCGAGTCGTCGTTGGCGATTGCCTTGTCCAGATACTTCACGGCGCCCTTGTGGTCGCCACGCCCGGCCTTGGCCACGCCCAGATAGTAGTTGGCCTCGGCATTGTCCGGCGTGGCCTCGACGACGATCTTGAACTGCTTCTCGGCGCCCTTGTAGTCACCGGCCTTCAGCGCGGCGGTGCCGTCCGCATAGGCCTTGTTCGGATCGGCGGGCTCGGAGCTGCCGAAGGCGAACGCGCCAGGGCTGGCGTAGGCACAAAGAACGACGATAGCGGCGACGCGGAACAGGTTCATGGCTCGCTCCTTTGCTTCGGCACGGGGACGATACAGAATTTGGCGCGCCGAGGGTATCTGCACACAGCACGCCACGAACATTTCTCTGGAAAAGGAAAGATAACGCGCGTCATGCTGACGCCTGCGCCCGCCATCGCAGGGCCGCCACGAAACGGGAGAATTTCATGTCGTCGCCACTCTACCTGCACGTCACCCTCAAGGTCCGAATGGACGGCTACAAGCGCTTCTGCGAGGGCATGGCCAAGCAGGTGCCGATCATCGAAAGCTATGGCTGGAAGCTGGTCGGCGCCTGGGTGACCACCGTCGGGCGCCTGCACACGGTCATCGATATCTGGGAGATCCCGGACCACAACGCCTATGCCGACGTCATGAAGAAGGTGGCCGAGCGTCCCGACTATCCGGCGTTCTGGAAGCTCCTCGAGGAAACGCTCGAGGAGGAGGTCGTCACCATGGTCCAGAAGGTTCCCTACGCCCACTAGCGCGGGCAGCATTCGATCAAGGGCGGACAAGGTGCTCCAGCACCTTGGACTGCTCATCCCCGCTCGCTTGGGGAACGGCAGAGCGGACGGACCTGGCCGCTGCGGTTATCAGATCAGCCGCAGTCGCATGGCCTGGGCGACGGCGTGGGCGCGGGTTTCCACGCCCAGCTTGGTCTTCAGGTTTGCCACATGGTAGTTCACCGTCCGTTCGGCGATCCGCATGATCTCGGCGATGTCCTCGGTGGACTTGCCATGGCTCAACCAGCTCAGGATCTCGATTTCCCGGTCGCTCAGCGACGGAGCGCCCTCGCCAGCGCCATTGGTCAACAGGCACCAGGTCTCATGCGCCTGGTTGCACAGCGCCGGCAGCAGCATCTCGGCATGGTCGAAGTGATCCTTGCCCAATGCCTCGTAGTCCGCCCTCGTCGGGGTCACGGCGAACAGGCCCATGTAGTTGGTCTGGTCGCGCACCGGAAAGTGCCAGGCCGGCGAATAGATTCCGAAATCCTTGAGGCCGACGAAGATGTCGCTGGCCCACGCACCGTCGTCGCCGATCTCCGTGCGCCGGACTGGCGTCGTCTTGTTGATGACATAGGCGATCAGCGGGTCGCGGACCGAGACGCTGGAATCGGCCCACACGCGCCGGATCTCGTTCGTATAGGTCGAGCAGATCATGTACAGCCGGGGCTGGCTGACGTCGATCTGGGAATAGATGTAATGGGAAAAGCCGCGGCGCTCGATGACCTTCTGGAACCTCTGGCCCAGCGCGACCTCGTCGGGTGACGTCCGCACGAAGTCGATGAGCGAACTGTTCGGCTCTACCCCTGGAAGGGGCGTCAGCCTCTCGACCTGAATCTGTCTCAAAATAACCCTCGGTAAACCTGTTGCAGCACCGGTCCGGCGCGATTAGTCCGACGTAGCCTGATAGGTCCGGCGCTGGAAAGTGAACAGCAAATCCTGCCGGTTGGCGATGAAATCCGACGCCCCTACCTTGAACATGTTGACCAGTTCCCACGCCGATCCGTGCTCAACATAGAATTCATCGAGCATTTTTCCAGCTTCCGGGTCTGGCTTTGCATCGATCCGTCCGCCGACGCCACGAGGACGCGGTGTTCGATGCGCAGCCTTGGCTGCTCCATGACCACTGACGTGGACTTAGCGACGGTCATGTACGAGTCCCCCGACCCCTGTTCCGAGCCGTTTTCAACGGCGTTTCCACCCGGGAACAGCACACGCCAAAATTGCCCCGAGGGGAACTGTAAGAAGTTGCAGTGTGATGGGATGTGGCGCCCTCTGGGCGGCCTACATGGCGCTGATGCCGCCGTCCAGCACCAGTTCCGAGCCGGTCATGAACTTGGATTCGTCGGACGCTAGGTAGACCACGCCCCAGGCCACGTCATCGGGTTCACCCACCTTGCCCAGCGGTATCTGGCGGCCGAGCTTCCCGAGCGCTTCCTCGCGCGTCATGTTGACGGCGATGTCGTCGAGGATCGGCGTGTCGACGAACGCCGGGTGCACCGAGTTGCAGCGGACGCCCGGCGCCTTGCGCGCGCAGTGCAGCGCCACCGACTTGGTCAGGTGCCGCACCGCTGCCTTGGCCGAGTTGTAGGCCGGCACGTTGTGCCCGGCGACGATACCGGCGATGGACGAGATGTTGACGATGGCGCAGCCGCGCTCTTGTGTCGCCGCCGCGCGCAGATAGGGAACCGCGTATTTGCAGCCGAGGAACACGCTGTCCAGGTCGATGGCATGCACCCGCTTCCACTCGGCGAATTCGGCCTGCTCGATGTTGCCGACCGAGCCGATGCCCGCATTGTTGACGAGCACGTGGATGGCGCCGAATTTCTCCGCCGCTGCCTTCAGCACCTCCTGCCAGCGCGTCTCGTCGGTGACGTCGTGCTGCAGGGCGAGGCTGCCGGGGATGTCCGCGGCGATCTTCTCCACCGCCGCCAGGTTGATGTCGGTCAGCACCACGCTCGCGCCTTCCTGCGCCAGCCGGCGCGCGATGGCCGACCCCAGGCCGCCGGCCGCGCCAGTCACGACCGCCACCTTGCCGGCGACCCGGCCTTCTCTTTCACTCATCTTCCGTTCCCCGACGAAATAGGATTAATGCGCTTCGTCCCAGTTGCCGCCGATGCCGACGCCGACGGTCAGCGGCACGGACAGGTTCACCGCCGGCGCGGCCGCGCCTTCCATCACCGTGCGGACAAGGTCGCCGGCCGCGCCGAGTTCGGCCTCGGGCACTTCGAACACCAGTTCATCATGCACCTGCAGCAGCATCTTGGTCCGGAGCCCGGCCTTCTCCAGCGCGCCGGGCATGCGCACCATGGCGCGGCGGATGATGTCGGCGGCCGAGCCCTGGATCGGCGCGTTGATCGAGGCGCGTTCGCCGAACTGGCGCATCGCCGGATTCTTGTCGTTGATCGACCTGACATGCACCCGGCGGCCGAACAGGGTCGTGACGTAACCCTTCTCCCGTGCCCCGACGATGGTCTCGTCCATGTAGGCGCGGATTCCCGGGAAGCGATCGAAATAGCGCGTGATGTAGGCCTTGGCCTCGCTCTGCGGGATGGACAGCTGGCGCGCCAGGCCGAACGCCGAAATGCCGTAGATGATGCCGAAATTGATCGCCTTGGCGCGGCGGCGCTGCTCGGGCGGCATGCCTTCCAGGGGAATGCCGAGGACTTCGGACGCGGTCATGGCATGGATGTCGAGGCCGTCGGCGAACGCCTGCTTCAGCGCCGCGATGTCGGCCATGTGCGCCAGGATGCGCAGTTCGATCTGGCTGTAGTCGGCCGACATCAGCTTGTGGCCGCTTTTCGGGATGAACGCCTGCCGGATCTTGCGGCCTTCCGACGTGCGGATCGGGATATTCTGCAGATTGGGCTCGGTGGACGACAGCCGGCCCGTCGTCGTCGAGGCCATCGAATAGCAGGTGTGGATGCGCTGGGTGACCGGGTCGATCTGCAGCTGCAGCGAGTCGGTATAGGTGCTCTTCAGCTTCGACAGCTGGCGCCAGTCGAGCACGCGGGCCGGCAGGTCGTGGCCCTGCGCGGCCAGGTCCTCGAGCACGTCGGCGCCGGTCGAGCGGGCGCCCGACTTGCCGGCGCGGGTGCTGGCGCCCAGGTTCAACTCGTCGAAGATCAGCTCGCCCAGCTGCTTGGGCGAGCCGATATTGAACTCTCGCCCCGCCAGGCGGTAGACCTCCTTCTCCAGCGCCGCCATGCCGTCGCCGAACTCCTTCGACAGCGCCACCAGCTTCTCCCGGTCGACCTTGATGCCCTCTTGCTCCATGGCGCCCAGGATCGGCGACAGCGGCCGCTCCAGCGTCTCGTAGACGGTGACCAGATGCTCCTGCGCCAGCCTCGGCTTCAGCACCTGGTGCAGCCGCAGGGTCACGTCGGCGTCCTCGGCGGCATAGGCGGTCGCCTTGTCGATCGGCACCCGGTCGAAGGTGACCTGGGTCTTGCCGCTGCCCGCCACGTCGGCGAACTTGATCGTCTTGTGGCCCAGATGCAGCTCGGACAGTTCGTCCATGCCGTGGCCATGGGCGCCGCCCTCCAGCACGTAGGAGATCAGCATGGTGTCGTCGATCGGCGCGACGGTGATGCCTTCCTTGGCGAACATCACCGCGTCGTACTTGATGTTCTGGCCGATCTTCAGCACGCCCGGGTCTTCCAGCAGCGGCTTGAGGCGCGCGAGGACCGCCTGCTTGGCGAGCTGCTGCGGCCGGTCGCCGTCCAGGTCCAGAGTGCCCGCGCCACCGGAGCCGGTGTGACCGATCGGGATGTAGCAGGCCTTGCCGGGCTCGATGGCGAGCGAGACGCCCACCAGGGCGGCGAGCATGGGCTGAACCGACGTGGTCTCGGTGTCGAGGGCCACGAAGCCCTGCGCCGCGGCCGCGTCGATCCACATGTCGAGCGCATCGAGGCTCAGGATGGTGTCGTAGCCGGTGGTCTCGACCTTCTGGGGCGCCTCCGCCGGCTTCGGGCCGGCCGTCGTCGAACCGCCGCCGGCGCGTGACGCCAGCTTGACGGCCAGGCTCTTGAAGCCGTTCATCTCGACGAACTGGATGGCGCGGGGATAATCGATGGGCCGGACCTTGATGTCGTCGATGCCCTCGGGCACCGGCGCCCGGTCGTCGAGAGTGACCAGGGTTCGGCTGATGCGCGCCTGCTCGGCGAACTCGACCAGGGATTCGCGGCGTTTGGGCTGCTTGATCTCGCCGGCGCGGGCGAGCAGCGTATCAAGGTCGCCATACTCGTTGATCAGCTGGGCGGCGGTCTTGATGCCGATGCCCGGGACGCCGGGCACGTTGTCGACGGAATCGCCCGCCAGCGACTGGACGTCGACCACTTTTTCGGGCGCCACGCCGAACTTCTCGAACACCTCGGGAATGCCCAGGCGCTTGTTCTTCATGGTGTCGAGCAGCATCACGCTGTCGTCGACCAGCTGCATCAGATCCTTGTCGGACGACACGATGATCACCGTGGCGCCGCGCTCGCGCGCCTGCCTGGCATAGGTGGCGATGATGTCGTCGGCCTCGTAGTTGTCCAGCTCGATGCAGGGCACGTCGAAGGCGCGCACCGCGTCGCGGATCAGCGCGAATTGCGGGATCAGGTCTTCCGGCGGCTCCGGACGGTTCGCCTTGTAGGCCGGGTAGAGCGCGTTGCGGAAGGTGACCTTGCCGGCGTCGAAAATGACGGCCAGATGGGTCGGCGCCTCCGAGCCGCTGTCCTCCAGCAGCTTGTACAGCATGTTGCAGAAGCCATAGACCGCGCCCACCGGCGTCCCGTCGGACGGCCGCGACAGTGGCGGCAGCGCGTGGTAGGCCCGGAAGATGTAGCCGGACCCGTCGATCAGGAAGATGTGCTCGCGTTCGCTCATGGGGCCGCATCATGCCCAGCCACAACCGCATAGGCCAGCCCTTCGTTCAGCGACGGGCGTGTCGTGCAGCCTCGCTGTCGCTCGCCAGGGCTGATGAGCATTCTAAGCAGCTATATATGCTTTACGTATTACATACAAATCAGCAATATCAAAGACCTGTGGCGAACAGGAATTCATATGTCGAAGTCACCGGTCCATCCCGGCGTGTATCTGGCCGACGAGTTGAGGGATATCGGCGTAACGCCGACCGAACTCGCGCGGCAGATTGAGGTCCCGCCCAACCGTCTTTCCGAGATCATCCGCGGACGCCGATCCATCACTGGCGACACGGCGCTGCGACTCAGCCACTGGTTCGGCACCACACCGCAATTCTGGATGAATCTGCAGTCCGCCTACGACGTGCGTGTCGCCGCCCTGCGCGCGGGCGAGGCGATCGGCAGGCTGCCGAAGAGAGGTGAAACTGGTCTAGGCAGAAAATAGCGACCGGCTACCGCAGTCCTCGATTTTGCGATAAAATATGCTCATGTCGAATGGTTCGCGCCTTTCCCCGAAAGAAGTCGAGTTGGCCCGCAAGCGCAGGCTCGACGCGATGCGTTTGCAAGAGATCGAGGGCAACCCTCTCACGGCTGACGAAGTCGCGATGTTCGAGATGTTCGAACGAGAAGCCTGGTCACACGATCGTCGCCGTGCCTACATCCTGGGGATGATCGGATCGTTGGCGGCCGAGTGAACTGGGCCGATCCCTACTGCTATCCCGGGACGACCGTTCTCAGGAACATGCTCTCGATCACTGACCGCGATCAGCTCGACCTGATCGAACGGCGCATGGGTACCCAGAGGATGTCGGAGGGTGCCCCAATTGGATCGTTCGACCTGGTCCATCTTCAGGCGATTCACAGACATCTGTTCCAGGACATCTATGATTGGGCGGGCGAGATACGAACCGTCGAAATCGCCAAGGATGGGCATCAGTTCCAGTTTTGCCGCTTCATTGAAACTGGGATGACCGACATTCACCGCCGACTGTCGATGGCTGACTTCCTGAGAAATTTATCCGTCGAGCAGTTTGCCGCCGCCGCCGGGGAGATTGTCGGTGATGTGAACTACGTGCATCCGTTTCGCGACGGGAACGGGCGAACACAGCTGATTTACCTGCAACAATTGGCGGAGCAAGCGGGGCATCGGCTCGAGATCAGCCACTTTGATGCCCTACGGTGGATATCTGCATCAAGATCGGCGCATGGCGCCGACTATGGCCCGATGATAGGCGAGATTGTTCGGATCATCCGTATGTCGACCTGATACTCGGCGACTGACGGCGACCGCTCAGTGCCCGCCGTCGCCGTCCAGGATGAACAGGCGGTCGCAATAGGGGCATTCGACCCGGCCGGTCTCGTCCATGTGTAGATAGACGCGGGGGTGGCCCAAGGCGCCCTCGCCGCCGTCGCAGGAGACTTCCACCAGATGGGTGTGGATGGTTTCGGGGGCCTGCGGCGCGGATGCGGTTGGGTACGGCACGGGGACTGTTCGCTTTTTGTGACGCCAGGGTCGTTGAGCTTTGCTTGGGCGGATGATACGGATTGCCGCTCGCACTTCAACCGATAGTGCGCGGCACACAACAGGCATGCAGGAAAACCGTCGCCCCATGATCGCGCCCGACAACGCCATCGAGATCAGGGGGCTCCGCAAACGCTATCGCGGTGGCAAGGGCCACGAAGCCCTGAAGGGCATCGACCTGGACATCCCGCGCGGCTCGTTCTTCGGCCTGCTCGGTCCCAACGGTGCCGGCAAGTCCACCCTGATCAACATCCTGGCCGGGCTGGTGAACAAGAGCGAGGGCGAGGTCCGCATCTGGGGCTTCGACATCGACAGGCAGCCGCGCAGCGCGCGCGCCAATATCGGCGTGGTGCCGCAGGAGATCAGCTTCGACGCGTTCTTCACGCCCTACGAGGCACTGGAGCTGCAGGCCGGGCTCTACGGCGTGCCCAAGCCCGAACGCCGGACCATGGACATCCTCGCGGCGATGGGCCTGACCGACAAGGCGCATTCCTATGCCCGCGCGCTGTCGGGCGGCATGAAACGCCGGCTGCTGGTCGCCAAGGCCATGGTGCACAGCCCGCCGATCCTGGTGCTCGACGAGCCCACCGCCGGCGTCGACATCGAGCTGCGCCAGCAGCTGTGGGAGCACATCGAGGCACTCAAGAGCGGCGGCGTCACCATCATGCTGACGACGCACTACCTGGAAGAGGCCGAGCGGCTGTGCGACCGGATCGCCATCATCGACAAGGGTGTGGTGGTCGCCAACGAGCCGACCCAGACCCTGCTGCAGCGGATCGACGAGCGCGAACTGGTGCTCCGCCTCGACCGTTCGGTCGCCGGCGTGCCGGAAGGCCTGCGCGGCTTCCAGACGAAAACGCTGGCGGACAACGAGCTGTCCGTGCGCTACTCGGCCAGTCTGCACCGTGTCGACGAGGTGCTGAGCGCCGTCCACGGCGCCGGCTATGGCATCCTCGACCTCACGATGCGCGAGGCCGATCTGGAGGACATCTTCATCAGCCTGACGAGCCGGAAATAGCATGGCCAACGACGCGGACTTCGACGTCCTGGTGATCGGCAGCGGCGCGGCGGGCCTGACGCTGGCGCTGTGCGTGGCCGACCATTGCAAGGTCGGCGTGGTCTCCAAGGCCAAGATCGATTCCGGCAGCACCAACTGGGCCCAGGGCGGCATCGCCGCCGTGCTCAGCACCACCGACACCTTCGATTCCCACGTCCAGGACACCCTGGTCGCCGGCGCCGGCCTGTGCGACCCGGAGGCCGTGCGCTTCACGGTCGAGGAAGGACCGGCCGCCATCCAGTGGCTGATCGACCAGGGCGTGCTGTTCGACACCACCAAGAGCGGCCCGTGGCACCTCACCCGCGAGGGCGGCCACAGCCACCGCAGGGTGATCCACAACAAGGACGCCACCGGCAAGGCGGTGCAGCGCACGCTGGACGAACAGGCCAAGTCGCATCCGAACATCACGGTGCTGGAGAACTACCTCGCGGTCGACCTGATCAACCGCGACACCGGCGGCGTGCGCGGCGCGTGCCGGGGCGCCTACCTTTACGATATCCGGGAATCACGGGTGAAGACCTGCGGCGCCAAGGCGACGGTGATCGCCACCGGCGGCGCCAGCCGCGTCTATCTTTACACCTCGAACCCGGACGGCTCGACCGGCGACGGCATCGCCATGGCATGGCGCGCCGGCTGCCGGGTGGCGAACATGGAGTTCAACCAGTTCCACCCCACCTGCCTCTACCATCCCGAGGCGCGCACCTTCCTGATCACCGAGGCGGTGCGCGGCGAGGGCGGCAAGCTGCTGCTGCCCAATGGCGAGCGCTTCATGAAGCGGTTCGATGCGCGCGGCGAGCTGGCCCCGCGCGACATCGTCGCCCGCGCCATCGACCACGAGATGAAGCGGCTGGGCCTGGAATGCGTCTATCTGGACATCAGCCACAAGAAGAAGAGCTTCATCAAGGAGCACTTCCCGAACATCTACAAGCAGTGCAAGAAGTTCGGCATCGACATCTCGAAAGAGCCGATCCCGGTGGTGCCCGCCGCGCACCATACCTGCGGCGGGGTGATGGTCGACAAGCATGGCCGCACCGACGTGGACGGTCTCTACTGCATCGGCGAGGCGTCCTATACCGGCCTGCACGGCGCCAACCGCCTGGCCAGCAATTCGTTGCTGGAATGCGTCGTCTACGCGACCAGCGCCGCCGAGGACATCCTGGAAAAGCTGGAGATCCTGCCCGCGCCGCCGGCGCTGAAGTCGTGGGACGAAAGCCGCGTCACCAACTCGGACGAGGAGGTCGTGGTGTCGCACAACTGGGACGAGCTGCGCCGCACCATGTGGAACTATGTGGGCATCGTGCGCACCGACAAGCGGCTGCGCCGCGCCCAGAGCCGAGTCGACCATTTGCGCGCCGAGATCCAGGAGTACTACAGCAACTTCCGCGTCACGCCCGACCTGCTCGAGCTGCGTAACCTGGTGACCGTCGCCGACCTGATCGTCCGCTCCGCCGCCTCGCGCAAGGAAAGCCGCGGCCTGCATTACACGCTCGACTATCCGGACATGCTGCCAGATGCTTCTCCCACAATATTGGCGCCTGCATAACGAGGAGGCCTAGAAAGTGGAGCCTGCAGACGAAAGCAATCTAAGGCAACGTTATGAGGAGAGCACTCCTCAGTATCGGAAACTTATCACTGAGGTAGAGCAATGCCTTAGAGATGGATTAGAAAAATATAACATAAAATACCATAGTGTTAAGGGTAGGCTGAAGGAGTTTGAATCCATTGTTAGTAAAATTGATAGAAAATATTATGCGGCCGAAGGTGATGAAGGGATAAGTAAGCCGCCTCATCTCGGGTTAATAGACGATATTGTCGGAATCCGCGTAGTTTGTTTGTTGTTTTCTGATTTATCTCGAATATCAGATTTGATATTCTCTGAATTCTCCAATATTTCCTTTGATGATAAAATATACTCCTCTGAACATTCATTTGGATACATGAGTATTCATTTTATATGCAAAATCAAGGACGAATATAATGGCCCCCACTATGATGATATTAAAGGAGTTCATTTCGAAATACAATTACGAACTATTTCCATGGATGCGTGGGCATCGTTGTCGCATTTTCTTAGCTATAAGGGTGAGGGGGACGTGCCGTCCGAGTTAAAAAAATCGTTGAATGCCCTGAGCGCGCTGTTTTTTGTCGCAGACTCTCAGTTCGATTCTTTCTACGAAAATTCATCTAAATATAAAGAAAAGGCGTCGAAGGAGATACTTTCTGAGCGGGATCTTGATATAAATATTGATACACTTTCCGCATTTCTAAAGAAGAAATATCCCGATAGGAGCCATCATGAGGGAGATTCTTTGTCTTCTCTCATCGAAGATTTAAGGGCCTGTGGGATAGTAAAGACCTCAGAGTTGGAGGTATTGTTGGATAAATATAAGAATTTATTTCTTTATTACGAACGCGGCAATCCACCTAACTCTGTAGATAATAAAAACAAGAATAATAAAAGAAATAAATATGCCGATGTTGGGGTTGTTAGGTTGACATTAAAACTAATATCAGATAAGAATCTCAAATCCATTAACGAGATAAGGAATAAGAATGGTGCCCATATTGAAGAGGGAGATGATTATCGACGTGCGCGCGAAGAATTTAACAAAATAAAGCAAAAATAGAGTCCTAGATGTCGCGCGTCGCCTATGTCAACGGCTTATACCTGCCCTATGCCCACGCGGCGGTCCATGTGGACGACCGCGCGGTGCAGTTCGCCGACGCGGCCTACGAGGTGATCGCGGTCATCGGTGGCCGGATCGCCGACCTGGACCCGCATCTCGACCGTCTCGACCGGTCACTGTCCGAACTGCGCATCGCCGGCCATCCGCGCCGCGCCGCGCTGACGGTGATCGCCAGGGAGATGCTGCGCCGGAACCGGCTGCAATACGGCCTGCTCTACATCCAGGTCGGCCGCGGCGCGCCCGGCCTGCGCCATTCGCCGCGCGACAGCGCGTTCCCGAAGGACGTGCGTCCCTCGGTGATCATGACCTGCCGGCCGCTGGATTTTTCCCGGGTCGCCGCCCGCGCCGCGTCGGGCGTCGCGGTGGCGACTATGCAGGACCAGCGCTGGGGCCGGGTCGACATCAAGGCGGTCTCGCTGCTGCCCAACGCGCTGGCCAAGCAGGCGGCGCGCGAGGCCGGCGCGTTCGAGGCCTGGATGGTCGACCGCGAGGGCAAGGTGACCGAAGGCGCCTCGACCAACGCCTGGATCGTCGAGGCCGACGGCACCATCGTCACGCGTCCCCTGTCCAGCAACATCCTGGCCGGCATCACCCGTCAGGTGGTGATCGCCCAGGCGCGCGACGCCGGCCTCAAGGTCGTCGAGCGCGCCTTCACCGTGGCCGAGGCGCTGTCCGCCAAGGAAGCGTTCTTCACCAGCACCACCGGCGGGCCCATCCCGGTGGTGACCATCGACGGCAAGCCGGTGGCGAACGCCGCGCCGGGCGAGGTGACCGAAAAACTGGTCGGCCTCTACCGGCGGCACCTGGCCTCGTTCGCGGCCGATCCGGAGGCGGCGTTCCACACGCTGGGCGGCTGATGGCGCACGAGCTCTACAACAAGGCGACCTGGATCTTCGACCTCGACAACACGCTCTATCCGGCGGCGTGCGACCTGTTCGCCCAGATCGACGTGAAGATGGGCGCCTATATCTCGAAGCTGCTGAGCGTCGACCTGATCGAGGCGCGCAAGGTGCAGAAGGACTACTTCATGCAGTACGGCACCACGCTGGCCGGACTGATGCGCCACCACGACGTCGATCCGCACGACTACCTGGACTATGTCCACGACATCGACGTCACCGTCGTCATGCCGGACGAGCGCATGGCGCAGGCGCTGGAGAAGCTGCCCGGCCGCAAGATCGTCTACACCAACGGTTCGGCCGGCCACGCGGCGCGGGTGATGGAACGGCTGGGCATCACCCACCTGTTCGAGGGCACCTTCGACGTGCTGGCGTCGGACTTCATCCCCAAGCCCGATCCGGGTGCGTTCACCGCGCTGATCGAGGCCTATGCCATCGACCCGGACGACGCGGTGATGGTCGAGGACCTGGCCAAGAACCTGATCCCGGCCCACGACCTGGGCATCACCACGGTGTGGATACCGACGGCTTCCGAATGGTCGCGGGCGGGCGCCGACCGCAGCTTCATCGATTACGTCGCCGACGACCTGTCCGCCTGGCTCGCGGATGTCGCGGGCCTTGCCGATTGACAGGGCGTCCGGCGCGGCTATGGTCTCCGCGCCTCAAGATTGAAGGATAGAGCCATGAGCCTGACGAGCCTGGAGCCGATCATCGACCGCGCCTGGGAAGAGCGCGACGGGATTTCCCTGACCACCACCGGCGAGGTCCGCGACGCGGTCGATTCGGCGCTGTCCGCCCTCGACGCCGGCAAGGCGCGCGTGGCCGAGAAGACCGATGGCGGCTGGGTCGTCAACCAGTGGCTCAAGAAGGCGGTGCTGCTGTCGTTTCGCCTCAACGACATGGAGCCGATCACCGGCGGCCCCGGCAAAGCCACAAGATGGTTCGACAAGGTGCCGTCCAAGTTCGACGGCTGGGGCGTCGAGGAATTCCGCAACGCCCGCTTCCGAGCCGTTCCCGGCTGCTTCGTGCGCCGCTCGGCCTATATCGCCCCCGGCGTGGTGCTGATGCCCAGCTTCGTCAACCTGGGCGCCCATGTGGGCGAGAACTCCATGATCGACACCTGGGCCACCGTCGGCTCCTGCGCCCAGATCGGCCGGAACTGCCATATCTCGGGCGGTGCCGGCATCGGCGGCGTGCTCGAGCCGCTGCAGGCCGACCCGGTCCGCATCGAGGACAACGTGTTCATCGGCGCCCGTTCGGAGGTCGCCGAAGGCGTCATCGTCGAGGAGGGTTCGGTGCTGTCCATGGGCGTCTATATCGGCGCCAGCACCAAGATCGTCGACCGCGATACCGGCGAGGTGTTCTACGGCCGCGTGCCCGCCTATTCGGTGGTGGTGCCCGGCGCGCTCCCCGGCAAGGCGCTGCCCGACGGCACGCCCGGCCCCAGCCTGTACTGCGCGGTGATCGTGAAGCGCGTCGACGAGAAGACCCGTTCGAAGACGTCGATCAACGAGCTGCTGCGGACCTGACCGCCGCTCTTCAGCCGTCATCCCCGCGCACGCGGGGACCCAGCTCTTCACAGAGCGCGGTTTCCTGCAAATAGTGATGAGCGTGATAGACTTGTACCGGCGACGACGTCGTTCCGCCTCGAAGGCTCAGGTCGATGGCGGTGCCCTACGAAGAGCTGGGTCCCCGCGTGCGCGGGGATGACGATTTTGGGGGATGGGCTGTGGTTGTGGCGAACATTGATCCAATCGAGTTGACCCAGGCACTGATCCGCCGCCCCAGCGTGACGCCGGCGGACGCGGGCGCGCTCGACGTGCTGCAGCGGGCGCTGGAGCAGCTTGGCTTCGCCTGCCGGCGCTACGTATTCTCCGAGGACGGCACGTCGGACATCGACAACCTCTACGCCCGGCTCGGCACGGCGCTGCCCAACTTCTGCTTCGCCGGGCACACGGATGTGGTGCCGGTCGGCGACGTGGCCGGCTGGACGGTCGATCCGTTCGGGGCGCAGATCATCGACGGCAATCTGTTCGGGCGCGGCGCGGCCGACATGAAGGCGGCGATCGCCTGCTTCACCGCGGCGGCCGGACGCTTCGCCGCCGCGCACAAGGACTTTCCCGGCTCCATCAGCCTGCTGATCACCGGCGACGAGGAAGGCCCGTCGATCAATGGCACGAAGAAGGTGCTGGAGGCGCTGCGGGAAGAGGGCGAGCAGCTGACCCATTGCCTGGTCGGCGAGCCCACGAATCCCATCAAGCTCGGCGACATGGCCAAGATCGGCCGGCGCGGCAGCCTCAATGGCCTGGTCACCGTCAACGGCGTGCAGGGCCACGTGGCCTATCCGCACCTGGCCGACAATCCGGCGCCGAAGCTGGCGCGGCTGATGGCCCGGCTGGTGGAACTGGAGCTGGACCGGGGCAACGCCCACTTCCAGGCGTCCAACCTGGAGATCACCGCCATGGAGACGAGCCCGGGCGCCGAGAACGTCATCCCGGCCTGGGCGCGCTGCCGCTTCAACGTGCGGTTCAACAGCGACCATTCGTCCGAGGACGTGGAGCGGCTGGTGCGCAATGCGCTCGACCAGGAACTGATCGACTACGACCTCACGATCAAGGTCAGCGGCGAATCCTTCCTGACGCCGCCGGGCAGGCTGAGCAGCCTGATCGTCGATGCCTGCAAGGCGGTGCTGGGCGTGGAGCCGGAGCTGAGCACCACCGGCGGCACGTCCGACGCGCGCTTCATCAAGGACTACTGCCCGGTGATCGAGTTCGGCATGGCGAGCGGCACCATGCACAAGGTCGACGAGCGGGTCGCGGTGTCGGACGTCGAGGGCCTGACCCGGATCTATGAAGAAGTGCTGAAGCGCTACTTCGCCTCTTGAACCTTCGCCCTTTGGGAGAGGGATGGACCCGCGCAAAGCGCGGGAGGGTGAGGGGCGTTGTTCGGGCAAGGGTGGGGACGGAGTTTGGGGCAGGCAACGCCCCTCACCCTGACCCTCTCCCAGAGGGAGAGGGTATCTGCGGGTAGATCACCCGCGTCAGGTACAGCCCGTCGGGTGGCGCGTTCAGCCCCAGCTGCTGCCTGTCCCGCGCGTCCAGCGCCGCCGTCACGTGGCCCGCCGTCCATTTGCCCTCGCCGACCAGCTTCAAAGTGCCGACCATTGACCGCACCTGATGGTGCAGGAACGAACGCGCCTCGGCGATCACCGTGATCTCGTCGCCGTGGCGCATGACGTCGAGCCGGTCGAGGGTCTTCAGCGGCGACTGGGCCTGGCAGTGCACCGAGCGGAAGGTGGTGAAGTCGTGCCGGCCAACCAGACGCTGGGCCGCCGCGTGCATGGCGGCGGCATCGAGCGGCACCGGCACCTGCCACGCCAGGCCATGGTCGAAGGTCAGCGGCGGCCGCCGGTTGACGATGCGGTAGCGGTAGGCGCGCCCGATGGCGTCAAACCGGGCATGGAAATCGGGCGTTGCCACCACTGCGTCCAGCACCGCGACCGGATCGGGTTTCAAATGATGGTTGAGGGCGCCCTGGACCTCGTTCGGGCTTTTCTCGGCCGTCAGGTCGAAATGCACCACCTGGGCCTCGGCATGAACGCCCGCGTCGGTTCGGCCCGCGCCGGTGACAGTCACCGTCTCGCCGCAGAACTTGCCGATGGCCGTCTCCAGAGCCGCCTGAACCGACGGCCCATTGGTCTGGCGCTGGAATCCGACGAACGGCCCGCCGTCATATTCGATGGTGAGGCGATAGCGCGGCATCAGCCCAGGACCTCGCCCGGCGCGATCGGGAAACCACGCAACAGCGCGTCCGCGTCCATGGCACCCTTGCCCGCGCGTTGTAGCTCGGTCAGCAACACGGCGCCGTCACCGCAGGCGATGGTGAGCCGGTCGTCGAGCGCGGTGCCTTGTATACCCGAACCGATGGTGACCCTGCTGCGCAGCGCCTTGATGCGCTCGCCGCGCATTTCGAACCACGCGCCGGGGAACGGGCTCAGGCCGCGGATCTGGCGGTCCACCTCGACGGCGGAGCGAGACCAGTCGATGTGCGCCTCGGCCTTGTCGATCTTCTTTGCGTAGGTGACGCCGTCATCGGGTTGCGGCTGGGGAACCGCACCCGCCTGTACGTCCGCCAGCGCCTCGAACAGCGGCGCGCTACCCAACTCGGCCAGCGCGTCGTGCAGTTCGCCCGCCGTCATCTCCGGGCCGATGGGGATTTCCCGGCGACGGTAGACCGGGCCGGTGTCGAGGCCTTCCTCCATCCGCATGATGCAGACGCCGGTTTTGTCGTCGCCGGCCATGATCGCCCGCTGGATCGGCGCGGCGCCGCGCCAGCGCGGCAGCAGCGAAGCATGGACGTTGAGGCAGCCGAGGCGCGGCGCGTCGAGGATCGGCTTCGGCAGGATCAGGCCGTAGGCGGCAACCACTGCCACGTCGAGATCGAGCGCGGCGAACGCCTGCTGGTCCTCGGCGGATTTCAGCCTTTCCGGCGTGAAGACCGGGACGCCGAGCGTGTCGGCGAGACGGTGCACCGGCGACGGCTGCGGCTTCTTGCCGCGTCCCGCCTCGCGCGGCGGCTGGCTGTAGACGGCGACGATCTGGTGGCCATGGTTCCGCGACCAGCCGGCCAGATCGGCGAGGATGCGCGCCGCGAAGTCGGGCGTGCCCATGAAGGCGATGCGCATCTGTTGGGGTCCGGTTATTCGGCGGCTTCGGCTTTGCGGGCCTTGGTCAGCTTGCGCACGATCATGTCGCGCTTCATCCGCGACAGATGGTCGATGAACAGCACGCCGTTCAAATGGTCCATCTCGTGCTGGATGCAGGTGGCGAGCAGGCCGGTCGCGTGGATTTCCTGGGCCTCGCCATTGTAGTCGAGGAACGTCACCTTCACCTCGGCGGGCCGGTCCACGTCGCCGAACATCTCGGGCACCGACAGGCAGCCTTCCTGGTAGGACGCCAGTTCTTCCGACTCCCAGACGATCTCCGGATTGACGAAATAGCGCGGCGCCCGGCCTTCCTCTTCCGTGGCGATGTCCATCACCAGCACCCGCTTGGGCACGCCGACCTGGATGGCGGCGAGGCCGATGCCGGGCGCGTCGTACATGGTCTCCAGCATGTCGTCCATCAGCGCGCGCAGTTCGTCATCGACCTTGGCCACAGGCGTCGACACCTGCTTGAGGACCGGATCGGGAACGGTGACGATGGTGCGGATGGCCATGGATGCTCGCTGGGTTTGTTTGCCGGTAGGTAGTACGGGCGGCCGGAAGCGTCAAGCGGCCCCGGTACAGTGTCTATGGGCACGGCGAATCCCGGCATGATACCCTATCTCCAGCCTGTCATCAAAACCGAGGACCGATGGAAGACTCCGGCGCATTGCTCGTATTCGGCCTGATCGCCGTCGCCCTGCTGGTGGCCGGCGGCTTCTGGCTGGTGCTGAACCATCTGAAGCAGCCGAAGCAGGACCCCATGGCGCAGTGGCAGGCCGAGCAGCTCGCCAGCCTGACGGCTCGGCTCCAGGCGCTGGCGGAGAGCCAGGTCAGCCTGCAGTCCGCCATCAACCAGCGGCTCGACAGCGTCACTCACCGGCTGGGCGAAGGCTTCAGCCAGAACGCCGAGAAGACCGCCAAGTCGCTGGGCGAGATCCAGGAGCGCCTCACCGTCATCGACAAGGCGCAGGACAATCTGATCAAGCTGTCGAACGACGTGGTCGGGCTGCAGGACATCCTGTCCAACAAGCAGGCGCGCGGCGCGTTCGGCGAGATCCAGCTCAACGACCTGGTGTCGTCCATCCTGCCGCCCACCGCCTACGAGTTCCAGGCCACCCTGTCCAACGGCAAGCGGGCCGACTGCCTGATCCATCTGCCCAAGCCGCCCGGCTCCATCGCCATCGACGCCAAGTTCCCGCTGGAGAGCTACCGGCTGCTGCGGGCCGCCGAGCGCGGCGACGAACGCAAGCTGGCCGAGCGCGCCTTCCGGATCGATGTGCTCAAGCACGTGGCCGACATCGCCGAACGCTACGTGGCGATCGACGGCACCGCTGATTCGGCGCTGATGTTCCTGCCGTCCGAGGCGGTCTACGCCGAGTTGCACGCCAATTTCCGCGACGTGGTGGAGAAGTCGTTCGCCGCCAAGGTGTGGATCGTCTCGCCCACCACCATGATGGCGACGCTCAACACGGTCCGCGCCATTCTCAGGGATGTGCGGATGCGCGAGCAGGCCGGGCTGATCCAGAAGGAGGTGGCGGTGCTGATGGACGACATCCGCCGCCTGGACAAGCGGGTCGACAGCCTCCAGACCCATTTCAACCAGGCCAGCCGCGACATCGACGACATCGTCATCTCCAGCAAGAAGGTCACCAGCCGCGCGGGGAAGATCGAAGAGCTGGAGCTGGACAAGGTGGAGCCGGTGGTGAAGCTGGTGGTGGAGAATTAGAAGGTTCGCCCTCTCCTCGATTGTCATCCCGGCGAAAGCCGGGACCCAGTCTCGATGCAGGTAAAATCCCTTCCGTATCCCTGAGCTTGTCGAAGGGCTTTGCATCAGCGTTCGTGCAACGCCCTTCGACAAGCTCAGGGATACGGCGAAATTTGAGGCTGGCATCGCTGGGTCCCGGCTTTCGCCGGGATGACAACTCATTAAGTTAAATACCTAAAACGGCCTCCGCGCCCGCAGCGCCGTCGTCAGCGTTCCATCATCGAGGTAATCCAGCTCGCCGCCCATCGGCACGCCGTGGGCCAGGCTGGTCACCGTCACGCCCGCGTCTTTCAGGCGGTCGGTGATGTAGTGGGCCGTCGTCTGGCCGTCGACCGTCGCGTTCATGGCGAGGATCACCTCGCTCACCTCGGGCCGGCTTGCCCGGTCGATCAGGCTCGCGATGTTGAGGTCGTCCGGGCCGACGCCGTCGAGCGCCGACAGCACGCCGCCCAGAATGTGGTAGCGGCCCTTGTACGCGGCCCGCTCCAGCGCCCACAGATCGGCCACTTCCTCGACCACGCAGAGAATCGCCGGGTCGCGGCGCGGGTCGGTGCAGATATGGCACGGGTCCACCGTGTCCAGATTGCCGCAGACGCCGCAGGGCTTGATGTTGCGCGCCGCCTCGGTCAGCGCCCGGGCCAGCGGCTCCATGGCCGACGGCCCCTTCTTCAGCAGGTGCAGCGTGGCGCGCCGTGCCGAACGGGGGCCGAGCCCCGGCAGTTTGGCGAGCAGCTGGATGAGCCCGTCGATCTCGGGGCTGATGACGGGCGCGGCCATTACAGCGCTTTCAGAACGGCAGGCTCATGCCGGGCGGCAGCTCCAGGCCGCCGGTGACCTTCTTCATCTCCTCGGCGGCGCGGGCCTCGGCCTGGGTCTTGGCGTCCTTGTGGGCGGCCAGGATCAGGTCCTCGAGCATCTCGACGTCGCCGGGATTGGTAATGGACGGATCAATGCGGATGCGCTTCATCTCGCCCTTGCCCGACAGGGTGACGACGACCATGCCGCCGCCCGATGTGCCGTCCACCTCGGCGCTCTCGAGCGCGGCCTGCATGTCGGCCATCTTCTGCTGCATCTGCTGGGCCTGCTTCAGCATGCCGGCGAGATTCTTCATAGGTCCAGTTCTCCCAATTCGTCCGAGTCCGCGTCGATAACGGCGTCGGCCTCCATAGGTGCCGCCTCGGCCGCGGCGGTGTCGATGATCGAGGTTACCTGGGCGCCCGGGAAGGCACGCAGCGCGGCCTTGACCAGCGGATGCTCGTTGACCTCGTCCTGCCGCTGGCGCTCGGCGGCCTGCCGCTGCTCGCGAAGGGTCGGCTCGCCGGATTCGCGCGAGACGGTCACCACCCAGCGCACGCCGGTCCATTCGTGCAGGCGCTGGCTGAGCTTGCCGATCAGGTCGGGCGGCGCACGGTTGCCGGGGCGCAGCTCGATGCGGCCGGGCTGGAAGCGCACCAGATGCACGTTGTCGATCAGATGGGCCTCGAGCACGCCTTCCTTCTGTTCGACGGCGAGCGCGACGATGTCGAGGAACGTGCGCGGCTGCGGCAGGCCGCTCGCCTGCGGCTGCAGGTCGGCCTGCGGCATGGGCTCGGCGCGCGCCGAACCGCCTTGGGAGACGGCCGAGGCGCCGCCATTGCCGCCGGACGGCGGCGGCGCGGCTGGCGCGGTGGCCGGCGCGGCGCTCACGGCCGGCGCGGACGCGCCCTGCAGCTTCCTGATCAGGTCGGCCGGGCTCGGCAGGTCGGCGGCATAGGCGAGGCGGATCAGCACCATCTCGGCGGCGCTAATGGGCGCGGGCGCGGCGCGGGTTTCCTCCAACCCCTTCAGCAGCATCTGCCAGGCGCGGGTCAGCGACGGCATGGTGAGGCCGCCGACGATCTTCTCGCCGAACTTGCGCTCGGCCTCGGGCAGGCCGTCGGTCGACGCCTCGGGCGCCAGCTTCATCTGGGTCAGCCAGTGGGTGACGCCCAGCAGGTCCTCGATGATCGCGGCCGGGTCGGCGCCGGCATTGTACTGTTCGCGCACATTGGCCAGCCCGGTGCGGATGTCGCCGCCCATCACCGCCTCGAACAGGTCGAGCACACGGGCCCGGTCGGCGAGGCCGAGCATGTCGCGCACCTGGGCGGCGTCCACCTTGCCGGCGCCGTGGGAGATCGCCTGGTCCATCAGCGACAGCCCGTCGCGCACCGAGCCGTCGGCGGCGCGGGCGATCATGGCCAGCGCGTCGTCGTCGATCTCGACGCTTTCCAGCGCGGCCAGGCTGGCGAAGTGCTGCTTCAGGGTGGCGGTCTCGATCCGGCGCAGGTCGAAGCGCTGGCAGCGCGACAGCACCGTGATCGGCACCTTGCGGATCTCGGTGGTGGCGAAGATGAACTTCACATGCGCCGGCGGTTCCTCCAGCGTCTTCAGCAGGCCGTTGAAGGCCTGCTTCGACAGCATGTGGACCTCGTCGATGATGTAGATCTTGTAGCGGGCATCGCCCGGCGCATAGCGCACGCCGTCGATGATCTCGCGGATGTCGTCGATGCCGGTGCGGCTGGCCGCGTCCATCTCGATCACGTCGACGTGCCGCGATTCGGCGATGGCGAGACACTGGCGGCAGACGCCGCAGGGGTCGACCGTCGGCCCGCCCTTGCCGTCGGCGCCGACGCAGTTCAGCGCCCGGGCGATCAGCCGGGCGGTGGTGGTCTTGCCCACGCCGCGCACGCCGGTCAGCACGAAGGCGTGCGCCAGGCGGCCGCTGTCGATGGCGTTTTTCAGGGTGCGGACCATCGGCTCCTGGCCGATCAGCGCCGCGAAGGTGCCCGGGCGGTACTTGCGCGCCAGCACCCGGTAGGGGCCGGCAGTGGTCTCGGGGATCTGGGCCGTGCCGTCCGTCATCCGTTCCGCGCGCCGGGGCGGCCTGCTGTCTGGCGGTGCCGCGATGTATGGGAGGAGGCTGGACGAGTGACCCAAATCGGGCTCGTTACGGCTGCTTCCTTCCGGACCTGACCGGGTTGGCGAGTGATCTGCCCACCGCCAACCTCCCGGCTCTTATATCGGGCATTTGGTCGGCGGAGGCAAGGGTGGGTCTGGAACCACGGGCCGGATTGTGTGAGCCTCGGTGCGATAAAGCGAAGAGGCGGCTCGATGGCGGGCGTAACGATGGTGAAGAGTCTCGGCTTGGGCGGCGATGGCGATGAGGTAGACGCCATCCAGGGGGTGGAGGCGGCGTTCGGCGTCAGGCTGGATTACGCAGATGCGGCGACCTGGCTGACCGTAGGCGACGTGTATGCCTCTCTATTGCGCGTCCTGAAATGCGAGTTTGGCGAGCAGGACGCAGTCTGGAAGCGGTTCTGCGAAGCTATATCGAGCGAAACAGGTGTTGATCCGTTACGGGTGACGCCCGAGACCAAGCTCCTTGGCCCATCGATTGTCGAGACCGTCCACTCATTTTTCGGCAGGCGAGGCTAACCGGCAAAAAAATCGAAGGGCCGCCCCTTTCGGAGCGGCCCTTCCATTGTCAGCCGTTATGGCGCGACTTAGCGGCCGAACTCCACGGCGGAGGTCAGTGCCTGCAGTGCACCTTTCGGCGTGTGACAATGAGACATCGGACCACCTCCTTTCTATTGTTGACGACACCATCCATATTGAGCGACTGCAAAAAAACGTCAAGTAATAGATAAGCGCCATAGGCGGAACGGTTTCGCCACCGTGCGGCGCGCATTCCTGTTCCGTCCGCCACGGCCAGACGCTAATCTCCGCGCCATGCTGAACAAGATTCCCGTCCTCGAGACCCACAACGTGTTCGCCGGCAGCCCGCTCGACCGGTGCGAGATCCTGCGCGGCGATTCGCAGAAGATCGACGCCATTATGCGCGCGTCCGACACGCGCTTCATCTGCATCTGGCGCACCAAGCCCTTGATCAAGCCGGGCGAGAGCCTGCGCATCCAGTGGGTCAACGGCCTGATGGCGCTGCCGCTCATCGACGCCGGCGCCGCTTGGGTGTTCCTCGGCATCGCCGACGGCCGCGCCCATTTCGCCGTCGACATCTCGGCGGAGAAGGACCCGGAGAACAGCGGCGACTTCGCCGGCATGGGCATCTTCCCCGACCTGCGGATGAGCGCGGCGACGCTCGACCGGGGCGACGCGGCGATCATCGCCCAGGCCAAGCCGCTGATCGACTGGCACAGCCGCCGCACCTTCTGCTCGGTGTGCGGCTCGCTGACCGAGATGCGCCAGTCGGGCGCCTCCCGCGTGTGCACCAACGAATCCTGCAAGGCGTCGCACTTCCCGCGCACCGATCCGGTGGTCATCATGCTGGCGATCCACGGCGACCGCTGCCTGCTGGGCCGCCAGAAGATCTTTCCGCCGCACATGTATTCGGCGCTGGCCGGCTTCGTCGAGCCGGGTGAATCGCTGGAAGAAGCTGTGCGCCGCGAGATCCAGGAGGAATCCGGCGTCACCGTTGGCGAGGTGCGCTACCACTCCAGCCAGCCCTGGCCGTTCCCGGCATCGCTGATGATCGGCTGCCACGCCCTGGCGCTCGACGACAGGATCGAGCTGCCCGGCGACGAGCTGGAAGAGGCAGTGTGGTTCGAGAAGGGCCTGATCCGCGAGGCGTTGCAGGGCAAGCACCGCGACCGCGTGTGGATGCCGCCGCCCCACGCCATCGCCCACCAGCTGATCAAGAGCTGGGCGTCGGTGGAATAAAAGGGGTTCAGTCCTCTCCGTTTCTCTTGTTTTGTCACCCCGGACTTGTTCCGGGGTCCGTCTCAACGGCCGAAGACTGCCTCAGGCATGGCATCGACCGCGAAGCCAGTTTATGGACGCACTTTCTCGCGGAAATGCAGACCCCGGAACAAATCCGGGGTGACAAGGAAGGAAAGCGGTAGAGGGATTTAGTCCAGCGTGTCCCTGAACGTATTCTTCGGGTACGCGCCCAGCACCTTCACCGTCGTGGAGAAGAACCGCAGCTCCTCCAGCGCCAGTTGCACCGCCCGGTCCTCGGGATGGCCCTCGATGTCGGCATAGAACATGGTGGCCTTGAAGCTGCCTTCGAGCTGGTAGCTTTCCAGCTTGGTCATGTTGACGCCGTTGGTGGCGAAGCCGCCCAGGCTCTTGTAGAGCGCGGCCGGCACGTTGCGCACCTGGAACACGAAGCTCATCATGGTCGGCGTTCCCTGCGCCGGCACGTCGGGTCGGTTCGACAGGATGACGAAGCGGGTGGTGTTGTGGCCGGCGTCCTCGGCCTCCTCCAGCAGGATGTCGAGGCCGTAGATCTCGGCGGCGAGCGACGACGCCAGCGCGCCCAGGCGGCGGTCGCCGTGCTCGGCCACCATCTTCGCCGCGCCGGCCGTATCGGCGTTGGCGACGGGCTTCAGACCCAGCCCGCGCAGCCGCTCGCGGCACTGCCCCAGCGCCTGCACATGGCTGTGCACCTCGCGCAGATCCGCCATGACGGCGCCCTTCACGCCCAGCAGCTTGTGGTTCACCCGCTGGAAGTGCTCGCCGACGATGTGCAGCCCGGAATCGGGCAGCAGATGATGGTTGTCGGCGACGCGGCCGGCCAGCGAGTTCTCGATCGGGATCATGGCCAGCGCCGCGCGGCCCTCGGTCACCGCCTGGTAGGCGTCCTCGAAGGTGGCGCAGGGGAGCGGGATCATGTCGGGCCGGGCGTTGCGGCACGACAGGTGGGAATAGGCTCCGGGCTCGCCCTGAAAGGCGATGGTCCGCTCGGGGCTGGCGCCGTCCAGGGTACTCACGATCCGCGCATTCCGTGTGTTTTTCAGCCGCATATTCGCGGGGACAGGTGGCCGGTTATACGGCTTGCAAACCGACGGGGGAAGCGGCTAAATTCCGCGCAAATTTCGGACCTCAGGGGCCTGGAGCAGGGCCTGAAGAAGAAGGGCGGAAACAGTGGACAGTTTTGAGTGGAACAAGATCGCGGGCGCGGTGCTGTTCGCGATGCTTGTTGTCATGGGCCTGCGCCAGGTCAACGAGATCGTGAATCACGAACCGGAAGTGGCCGAGAAGGGCTGGCAGGTCCCCGGCGTCGAGGCGACCGTGACCGCGGGCGCCGAAGCGCCGAAGGAAGAGCCGCTGGCCGTGCTGCTCGCCAAGGGCAACGCCGACGACGGCGCCAAGGTGTTCAAGAAGTGCCTGGCCTGCCACAGCATCGAGAAGGGCGGCGCCAACAAGGTCGGTCCGAACCTCTACAACACTGTCGGCAATCATTTCGCCCACATGGAAGGCTTCGCCTATTCCGATGCGGTGAAGGGCCATGGCGGCACCTGGGGCTATGAGGAGCTCAATCACTGGCTGACCAGCCCGCGCGCCTATATCGCGGGCAACAAGATGGGCTTTGCCGGCCTGCCGGGCGCCCAGGACCGCGCCAACGTGATCCTGTACCTGAAGGCCAACGCCGAGAACCCGCCGCCGCTGCCGGCCCCGCCGGCGGAAGCGCCCGCCGCGGCCCCGGCCGAAGGTGCTGCTCCGGCGGAAGGCGCCGCGCCCGCCGAAGGCGCTGCTCCGGCCGCTCCGGCGGAAGGTGCGGCTCCCGCCGCGCCGGCCGAGGCCGCGCCGCACGGCTGAGGCGACCAGCCACACCGGTATTAAAAGGGCTGCTCCGGCGGCCCTTTTTTTGCGCCCGGTTGCGGGGGTGTTATATCTTGCGGGACGGGTTGGGACAGCGAGGCGAAATACCGATGAAGAAAGCGATTCTGGCTGCGGCGCTGGTGCTGGCGAGCATGGTGCCGGCGATGGCGCAGCAGCCTGTCACGACCAGGACCGTCAACGCGCTGTCGCTGATCGGCGAGCCGAAATACAAGCCCGGCTTTGACCATTTCGAGTTCGTCAACCCGAACGCGCCGAAGGGCGGCACCGCCCGCCTCAGCGTGGCGCCCGGCACGTTCGATAGCCTGAACCCCTACATCGTCGCCGGCACGCCGCCGGCAGGCATTGGCCTCGTGTTCGAGAGCCTGACCCAGGACAGTATCGGCGAGGCGTCGACGGCGTATGGCCTCATCGCCGAGAGCATCACCGTGCCGTCCGATCATTCCTGGGTGGAGTACGCGCTCAATCCGAAGGCGAAGTGGCATGACGGCAAGCCGATCACGCCCGAGGACGTGATCTTCTCGTTCAACACGCTGAAGGAGAAGGGCACGCCGTTCTGGGCCCAGTACTACCACAACGTGAAGAAAGCCGAGAAGACCGGGCCGCGGAAGGTGAAATTCACCTTCGACCAGGCCGGCAACCGCGAATTGCCCATGATCATGGGCCAGCTTCCCGTGCTGCCGAAGCACTACTGGCAGGGCCGCAAGTTCGACGCGCCGACCCAGGAGCCACCGCTGGGCAGCGGGCCGTACCGGATCGCCGACGTGAAACCCGGACGCTCCATCACCTATGAACGGGTCAAGGACTACTGGGGCAACGACCTGCCGGTGAACAAGGGCTTCTACAACTTCGACCGCATCACCTACGAGTATTTCCAGGACGAGACCGTCGAGCTGGAGGCACTGAAGACCTACAAGTTCGACTTCATCAGCGAGAACACCGCCAAGACCTGGGCCACCCAGTACACGCCGGAGAGCTTCCCGGCGCTGAAGAGTGGCCTGGTGAAGAAGGAGGAGTTGCGCCACAAGAACCCGACCGGCATGCAGGCCTTCGCCTTCAACATCCGCCGCGACGTGTTCAAGGACGTCCGCGTGCGCCAGGCGCTGGGCCTGGCGTTCGATTTCGAGTGGACCAACAAGAACATGTTCTACGGCCAGTATACCCGGACGCAGAGCTTCTTCTCGAACTCGGACCTGGCCAGCAGCGGCCTGCCGTCGCCGGCCGAGCTGGCGCTGCTGGGCCCGCTCAAGGGAAAGGTTCCGGCAGCGGTGTTCACCCAGCCCTTCAAGGCGCCCGCCACCGACGGGACCGGCAATAATCGCGACAATCTGCGGCAGGCGGTCGCGCTGCTGCAGCAGGCCGGCTACGAGATCAAGGGCAAGGTGCTGGTCAACAAGCAGAGCGGCAAACCGTTGACGTTCGAAATCCTCAACGCCCAGCCGGCGTTCGAGCGGATCATGCTGCCCTATGTCGAAGCGCTGAAGAAGCTGGGCGTGGAGGCGAACATCCGCACCGTCG
The DNA here is from genome assembly GCA_943329845.2 of Candidatus Kuenenia stuttgartensis. Taxonomy (GTDB): domain Bacteria; phylum Pseudomonadota; class Alphaproteobacteria; order SMXS01; family SMXS01; genus RI-34. Next base: position 26,824 of record CALQFM020000040.1, read on the forward strand.
ATCCGGCGCAGTACGAGCAGCGGATGAAGGACTTCGATTTCGACATGACGGTCGAAACCTTCCCCCAGTCGGAATCACCCGGCAACGAGCAGCGCGAGTTCTGGAGTTCGGACGCGGCGGCGCGCGCCGGCAGCCGCAACATCATCGGCATCCGGAACCCGGCGGTCGACGCGCTGATCGACAAGGTGATTTACGCGCCCGACCGCGCCGGCCTGGTAGCCGCCACGCGGGCGCTCGACCGGGTGCTGCTCAATAACTACTACGTCATTCCCATGTGGCACACGCGGGTGTTCCGCCTCGCCTACTGGGACAAGTTCGGCCGCCCGGACACCATGCCCGGGCAGCATCACGGGTTCCCGGTGATCTGGTGGCTCGATCCTGCGAAGGACGCCGTGCTGAAGGCGAAAATGAAGTGACGCGCAACATGGTGGCACCGGGCGACGATGCCGTTATGATCGTGGCATGAGAGCCTTCGCCACCGCCGCGTTCGCGGTCTTCCTGTCCATCGGCAGCGTGTTTGCCAATCTTGCTGGCGCCAGCCCGGCCGCGGCCGCGCCGGTCCATGGCCTGTCGGCGTTCGGCGCGCTGAAATATCAGCCGGATTTCAAGCATTTCGACTATGTGAACCCGCAGGCGCCCAAGGGCGGCACCATGGCGCTCTTGCCGGTTGGCGGAAAGACCACGTTCGACAGCCTCAACCCGTTCATCCTCGAGGGCACCGGCGCCGAGGGCATCGACGCTGACGACCCGCGCAGCCTGGTCTACGACTCGCTGATGGTCCGCGCCTACGACGAGCCCGACGCGGTCTATGGCCTGGTCGCCGAAAGCGCCGAGCTGGCGCCGGACCGAACCTGGGTGGTGTTCAACCTGCGCAAGCAGGCCAGGTGGCACGACGGCACGCCGATTACCGCCGCCGACGTGGCGTTCACCTTCAGGGCGCTGAAGGACAAGGGCCACCCGCGCTTCGCCGTGGTCCTCGCCGACGTGAAGGACGCGGTCGCGCTGTCGCCGTCGCAGGTGAAGTTCAGCTTCGACCCGAAGGGCGCGGTGCGCGACCTGCCGATGGTGGTCGCCCAGCTGCCGATCCTGTCGAAGGCGTGGTACACCAAGAACGAGTTCACCAAGCCCTCGCTGCAGCCGCCCTTGACCAGCGGGCCATACACGATCGGCAAGGTGGTGCCGGGACGGTCGGTAAGCTACGAGCGGGTCAAGGACTATTGGGGCAAGGACTTGCCGGTCAGTGTCGGCCGCATGAACTTCGACACCATCCGCCTCGAATACTACCAGGACCGCGCCATCGCCATGGAGGCGTTCCTGGCCGGCGCCTACGACTTCCGCGAGGAGTTCACCTCGAAGACCTGGGCCACCGAATACAAGGGCCCCGGCATCGACCGGAAATGGATCCTGCGCGACACGCTGAAGGACAACCGGCCCTCGGGCGCCCAGTTCTTCTTCATCAATCTGCGCCGCGACAAGTTCAAGGACGTGCGGGTGCGCGAGGCTCTCGACCTCGCCTTTGATTTCGAATGGACCAACCGGGCGATCTTCTACGGCGCCTATGGCCGCACCAGCAGCGTGTTCGAGAATTCCGAATTGGCCGCCACCGGCATGCCCAGCCCGGCCGAGCTGGCGCTGCTGGAGCCGTACCGCAAGCAGCTGCCGCCGGGGGTTTTCGGCCCCGCGTTCGAGCCGCCGAAAAGCGACGGCCAGGGCGGCAACCGGGAGAATCTGCGCAAGGCCGTGACCCTGCTGCAGCAGGCCGGCTTCGTCATGAAGAACGGCGTGCTGGCCGGCAAGGATGGCAAGCCGCTCACCCTTGAGATGCTGAACTACGAGCCCGGCTTCGAGCGGGTGCTGCTGCCCTATATGGAGAGCCTGAAGCGCATCGGCGTGCAGGGGGCCTTGCGCACGGTCGATCCGGCCCAGTACGAGCAGCGGGTCAAGGAGTTCGACTTCGACCTGACCATGGATCGCATCGCCTGGCCGAACACGCCGGGCGTGGAACAGCGCGCCTACTGGTCGTCGGCCGCGGCGGACGTGAAGGGCAGCTTCAACCTGGGCGGCATCAAGAACCCTGTAGTCGACGCCCTGATCCGGGCGATCCTGGAAGCGAAGGACCGCCCGGCACTGATCGCCGCGGCGCGGGCGCTCGACCGGGTTATCATGTTCAACCACTACATGGTGCCGCAATACTACAAGGGTAGCCACACCATCGCCTGGTGGGACAAGTATGGCCGCCCCAAGGCGAAACCGCCGTTCGAGCGGGGCGTGCAGGACCTGTGGTGGTACGACCCGGCCAAGGCCAAGGCGCTGGCCGCCGCGCGGGGACGCTGATGGCCGCCTATATTTTGCGCCGCCTGCTGCTGATCATCCCGACCCTGCTCGGCATCCTGGTGATCAACTTCGCCATCGTGCAGGTGGCGCCGGGCGGCCCGGTGGAGCAGATGATCGCCCAGATCACCGGCACCGACGCAGGCTCGACCGCGCGCCTGGGCGGCGGCACCGGCGGCGACCTGGGCTCGGCCGCGCGCCAGGCCGACGTGGCCGGGCAGGGTGCCGGCGCCGACGTGAAATACCGCGGCGCGCAGGGTCTCGATCCGGCGCTGATCGCCCGCATCGAGAAGCAGTTCGGCTTCGACAAGCCGGCCCATGAACGCTTCTTCATCATGGTGCGCGACTACGCGACCTTCAATTTCGGCGAGAGCTTCTTCAAGGGCCGGCCGGTGATCGACCTGATCCTCGACAAGCTGCCGGTGTCGATCACGCTCGGGCTGTGGACCACGCTGATCGTCTACCTGGTATCGATCCCGCTCGGCATCCGCAAGGCGGTGCGCGACGGCACCCGCTTCGACACCTGGACCAGCGCGGCGATCATCGTCGGCTACGCCATCCCCGGCTTCCTGTTCGCGGTGCTGCTGATCGTGCTGTTCGCGGGCGGCAGCTACTGGGACATCTTCCCGCTCCGAGGACTGACGTCGGACAACTGGGACCAGCTGACCTGGTTCGGCAAGACCCTGGACTACCTGTGGCACATCTGCCTGCCGGTCCTCGCCATGACAATCGGCGGCTTCGCCAGCCTGACCATGCTGACCAAGAACTCGTTCCTCGACGAGATCAACAAGCAGTACGTGATGACGGCCCGCGCCAAGGGCCTGACCGAGCACCGGGTGCTCTACGGGCACGTGTTCCGCAATGCCATGCTCATCGTCATCGCCGGGTTCCCGGGCCTGTTCGTCGCCGTGCTGTTCGGCAACTCGCTGCTGATCGAATACATTTTCTCGCTCGACGGGCTGGGCCTGCTGACCTTCGAGGCGCTGATCCAGCGCGACTATCCGATCATGTTCGGCTCGCTCTACGTGTTCACCCTGATCGGCCTGATCATGAAGCTGGTCGGCGACCTCACCTATGTGTGGGTCGACCCGCGCATCGACTTCGCCACGCGGGATGTCGGATGACCGGACAGCCCGCCGCCCGCCGCGTCCTGTTCTGGAAGATGACCCCGCTGGGCGAGCGGCGCTGGACCGTGTTCAAGCGCAACCGGCGCGGCTACTGGTCGCTGTGGGTGTTCGGGGTACTGTTCGTCCTGTCGCTGTTCGCCGAGTTCATCGCCAACGAGCGGCCGCTGGTGCTCGAGTACAAGAACGAGCTCTATTTTCCGGTGGTGAAGGATTATCCCGAGACCGAGTTCGGCGGCTTCTTCGAGACCCCGACCGACTACCGCGATCCCTTCGTCCAGAACCTGATCATGGAAAGCGGCGGCTGGATCGTCTGGCCGCTGATCCCCTACAGCCAGAATACCATCAACCGCAACATCCCGGTGCCGGCGCCCGCGCCGCCGAGCTGGGACAACCCGCTGGGCACCGACGACCAGGCGCGCGACGTGGCGGCGCGGGTCATCTACGGCTTCCGCATCTCGGTGCTGTTCGGCCTGCTGCTGACCGTGTTCTCGTCGATCATCGGTGTGTGGGCGGGTGCCGTGCAGGGCTATTTCGGCGGCAAGATCGACCTGGCCGGCCAGCGCTTCATCGAGATCTGGGGCGGCCTGCCCGAGCTGTTCATGCTCATCATCCTGGCCAGCATCGTCACCCCCAATTTCTGGTGGCTGCTGGGCATCATGGTGCTGTTCCGCTGGACCAGCCTGGTCGACGTGGTCCGCGCCGAGTTCCTGCGTGCCCGCAACTTCGACTATGTCCGCGCCGCCCGCGCGCTCGGCCTGGGCGACGGCCGGATCATGGTCAAGCACGTACTGCCCAACGCCATGGTGGCGACGCTCACCTTCATGCCGTTCATCCTCAACGGCTCGATCACCACGCTGACGGCGCTCGACTTTCTCGGCTTCGGCCTGCCGCCGGGCTCGGCGTCGCTGGGCGAGCTGCTGAAGCAGGGCAAGAACAACCTGCAGGCGCCGTGGCTCGGCATCTCGGCGTTCCTGGTGCTGGCCTTCATGCTGTCGTTGCTGATCTTCATCGGCGAGGCGGTGCGCGACGCGTTCGATCCGCGCAAGACCGTGGGCGGGCGCAAATGAGCCTGCTCGAGGTCAACGACCTGTCGGTGCATTTCCGGGCCGAGGACCGCATCGTCGAGGCGGTGCGCGGAGTCTCCTTCTCGATCGACAAGGGCGAGACCCTGGCGCTGGTGGGCGAATCCGGCTCGGGCAAGTCGGTCAGCGCCCTTTCCGTCCTGCAACTGCTGCCCTATCCGACCGCCTTCCACCCGACCGGCTCCATCAGGTTCGAGGGCCGTGAGCTGGTCGGCGCCGACGAGAAGACGCTGCGGTCGATCCGCGGCAACCGCATTTCCATGGTGTTCCAGGAGCCGCTGACCTCGCTCAACCCGCTGCATACGGTCGAGCGGCAGATCGGCGAGGTGCTGGCGATCCACAAGGGCATGCGCGGCGAGCAGGCCCGCGCGCGCATCGTCGAGCTGCTCCAGCTGGTTGGCCTTGGCAACGTCACCGAGCGGCTGAAGGCCTATCCGCACGAGCTGTCCGGCGGCCAGCGCCAGCGGGTGATGATCGCCATGGCGCTGGCCAACGAACCGGATCTGCTGATCGCCGACGAGCCGACCACGGCGCTCGACGTCACCATCCAGGCGCAGATCCTGGCGCTGCTGCGCGACCTGCAGCAGCGCATGGGCATGGCGATCCTGATGATCACCCACGACCTCGGCATCGTCGAAAAATTCACCGACCGGGTCTGCGTCATGACCGGCGGCGAGATCGTCGAAAGCGGCCCGTCGAAGGCGGTGTTCGCCAATCCGCAGCATCCCTATACCCGGAAGCTGCTGGCCTCGGCGCCGCGCGGCCGGCCCTCGCCCAAGACGGATAACCTGCCGGTGCTGGTCGAGACCGACAACCTGAAGGTCTATTTCCCGGTCAAGGGCGGCCTGCTGCGCAAGACCATCGACAACGTGAAGGCGGTAGACGACGTCACCATCTCGGTCCGGTCGGGCACCACCCTCGGCGTCGTCGGCGAATCCGGCTCGGGCAAGACCACGCTGGGACTCGCCATCCTGCGGCTGATCTCCAGCAAGGGGGCGATCCGCTTCGCCGGCCAGGACGTGGCGGGAAAGTCGTTTGACGACATGCGCCCGCTCCGGCGCGAGATGCAGATCGTCTTCCAGGACCCGTTCGGCTCGCTCAGCCCGCGCCTGTCGGTGGCGCAGATCATTGAGGAAGGCCTGACCATCCACGAGAAGCAGCTGACCGAGGCCGAGCGCGACGCGCGCGTGGTCGAGGTGATGGGCGAGGTCGGCCTCGAACCGGACATGCGCCACCGCTATCCCCACGAATTCTCCGGCGGCCAGCGCCAGCGCATCTCCATCGCCCGGGCGCTGGTGCTCAAGCCGCGCTTCCTGGTGCTGGACGAGCCGACCTCGGCGCTCGACATGTCGGTGCAGGCCCAGATCGTCGACCTGCTGCGCGACCTGCAGGCGCGCCACGACCTGACCTACATGTTCATCAGCCACGATCTGCGCGTGGTGCGCGCGCTGTCCGACCAGGTGCTGGTGCTGAAGGACGGGAAGGTGGTCGAACACGGCCCCGCCGACCGCATCTTCGACCATCCGGAAACCGACTACACCAAGGCGCTGATGGCCGCCGCGTTCAATCTGGAAGTAGCCCACGCCGACGCGGTGGGGACCTGACGCGCAGGTGGACTCTAGACCAACCGCCTGATCGCCGTGATCGGCGTCGGGTTCTTCTTGGCGATTTCGGCGACCACGTAGCGCAGCGGGTGCGGCGAGACCATCATGTCCCAGGCGTTGGCGTGGAGCAGCACGCCGTCATCGATCACCAAACCCACATGGCCCGGAAAGAACACCAGGTCGCCGCGCCGGGCGAGGCGGGCGTCGGGCTCGACGGCTTCGCCCAGGCCGGCGGCCTGCATGTCGCTGTCGCGGGGACAGTTGAGGATGCCGGCGAAGCGCAGCGAGGTCTGCACCAGTCCCGAGCAGTCCAGCCCCATGCTGGTGTTGCCGCCCCACAGATAGGGCACGCCGATGAAGCGGATGGCGGTGGTCAGATAGTCGGCTTCCACCTCGTCCACGGGCTTCAGATGCCCGGTAAAGATGTAGCCGCCGCCGTCGATGCCGGTGAATTCGCCTTCGTCGCCGGTGGCAGCGACGGTCACGCCCAAGCTGGCGGCGCCCAGCACCGGGGACTTCAGGTCGGCATTGCGGTAGATGAAGGTGCGCAGCGCGGCCACCTTGTGGGTCGCCTCGGGGCCGGGCTCGCCCAGGGCCACGCTCGGCATGTAGCCCACATAACCATCGGCGGCGAGCTGGCACCAGGACCAGCCGCCCTTCTCCTCATAGACGGTGACCGCCTCGCCCATCAGCGCCTCGGTCAGCCGGCCGGAGGCGGTGTCCGGCAGCTTGTGCAGCGGCGCGTAGGGCAGCCGCACCTGCTTCGGCACGCCTTTGGCGTAGCTGGCGACCTTGATCGCCGAACGCAGGTAATCTGCCGCGAGATCCTCGCGGGCTGGCGTGATGCGGGGGTCGCCCTTCATGGGCAAGGCCGTGTCAGGCGTCGTAGCCTGCCGTGACGATGATATCCGACAGCTGGCCCAGATAGTTCGAGCCGCGCGGCGTCCGGTCGATCAGTACGTTGCGCTTGTCGGTCATGTCGCGCCGGCGTTTCAGCAGGCCCAGCCTGCCGAGCGTGTCCAGCGCCCGCGTCACCACCGGCTTGGTGATATCCAGCTCGGCGGCGAGACCGCGCACCGTGTGCGGGCCAGGATTGAGATAGACGGTAAGCAGGATCGCCATCTGACGGGATGTCAGATCGTGGGTTTCCTCGCCTCGAACCAGCGTGCTTACGGTGTTCAGCCAAAGGCTCAGGGCCTGGTGATTTGTGAGTTGTAAGGTCATAGAAAGAGTATCGGTTTCCGGTCTTTGATTACAAGCGCCCCCGCAACAATTTAGTCACCAAAACGCGTCCGTATCATGTCGAAGGTCGCGCGCATCGCCATGGCTTCGCCGCCGATTGGCCTGCCCGCGCGCTTCTCCGGATTCCACGCGTAGATGTCCAGATGGATCCAGCGCTCGGGCCGCGAAACGAACCGCTTCAGGAATAGCGCGGCGACGACGGCGCCGGCGAAGGGCCCGCCATCATTACGTAAATCGGCGATGTTGCTCTTCAGGTTGTCGGCGTAGGCGGGCCACAGCGGTAGCCGCCAGACCGGGTCGGCGGTGGCCGCCGCGGCATCCGCAAACGCCGCCGCCAGGTCCTCGCCGTCGGTGAAATAAGGCGGGAGTTCGGGTCCGAGAGCCGAGCGTGCAGCACCCGTCAGGGTTGCAAAATCGACGATGAGCTCGGGTGATTCTTCGCTGGCGAGCGACAGGGCGTCGGCCAGGATAAGCCTTCCCTCGGCATCGGTGTTGCCGATTTCGACGGTCAGGCCCTTATGCGTGTCGATCACGTCGCTGGGGCGGAAGGCGTTGCCGGACACGCTGTTCTCGACCGCAGCCACCAGCACGCGCAGCCGCACGGGCACGTTCAGCGAGACGATCATGTGTGCCAGTCCCAGCACATGGGCCGCGCCGCCCATGTCCTTCTTCATCAGCGCCATGCCCGAGCTGGGTTTCAGGTCGTAACCGCCGGTATCGAAGCAGACGCCCTTGCCGACCAGCGTCACCTTCGGGTGGGACGGGTCGCCCCAGCGCAGGTCGATCAGCCTGGGCGCACGCTCGCTGCCCTTGCCGACGGCATAAATCGCCGGGAAGTTGGCGTCGACCAGGTCCTCGCCGATGACGCTGGTCGCCTCGGCGCCCAGGCGCGCGGCCAGGTCGAATGCCTCGCGCTCTAGGTCGGCCGGGCCCATGTCGTTGGGCGGCGTGTTGATCAGGTCGCGCACCAGGAAGGTCGCGCGGGCGGCCGCCTCCACATAGGCCCGGTCGCAGCCGTCCGGGATCGCCAGGTGCGGATGCGGCTTGGGCGCCTCGCCCTCGGCCAGCTTGTAGCGCTCGAAACGGTAGGTGCCCAGCGCCCAGCCCAGCGCCGCCATGGTGGCGAACGCCGCGTCGGGCACCCCATCGAAGGCATAGTTCCCGTGCGGCAGGGTGGCCGGCAGTCCCACGAAGGTCCATGGCGACAGCGGACCGTTGGCGTTGCCGAGCCCCAGCAGCACGCGGCCGACGCCGCCGTCGGCGCCCGGGAGCGAGACGATCTGCGCCTTCTTCGCCTTGAAGCCCTGCAGCTCGGCCCATTTGCGGACCGCCGCCGGCTGCGCGTCCAGCCAGTCCGGCAGCGCGGCCTCGGTCAGCGCGGTGATGGCGATGGTGTCGCCGGGGCGGTTGTCGGTGAGGAAGTCGAACACGAGCGTCTCTGCCACTGTGAATCCGGTCGTCCCGTATGTAATGCACCGGCAGCGGCGGGCCAAGCGCGCAGAGATTTGGTGAAAATGTGGGCTTGGGCGCCGATATGATTAAAAATTGCACAATCCTTGCCCATGGATTGGCCGGTCCAGCGCGCCACCAGCTTTTTGCAGGTGCGAAACCGTGCAATTGCCCCGCTGGCACGGGAGTTGCTTATTAACCAGCACAGGGCGGCTAGGGTTCCGGCGCGGCGCTCCGCGCGACTGGTCCGAGAGCCGCCGCTCGTCCGGTGAACAGCGGCCGAGTACACGGCGGGACAAAAGCCCGGGAGGTCACCATGATGCTGGGATTGGCATCATACCTGCGGCCTCGCCAATCCTCGGATCAGCACTCGTTTTGGAGGATTGGGACTATGCAGAAAGCATCAAAATTCGTCGCCGCGTTTGCCATCGCCGCCATGACGCTGACCGCGTTCGCCGCGCCGGCGAGCGCCGCCAAGAAGACCGAATTCAAGTTCGCGTGGTCGATCTACGCCGGCTGGATGCCCTGGGGCTGGGCCGCCGACAACGGCATCGTCAAGAAATGGGCCGACAAGTACGGCATCAAGATCGACGTGGTGCAGTTCAACGACTATGTGGAATCGATCAACCAGTATACCGCCGGCGCCTATGACGGCGTGGTCGCCACCAACATGGACACGCTGGCCATCCCGTCGGTCGGCGGCGTCGACACCACGGCGGTGATCGTCGGTGACTTCTCCAACGGCAACGACGCCATCATCCTCAAGGGCAAGAC
>CALQFM020000041.1 GCA_943329845.2 Candidatus Kuenenia stuttgartensis
CAAGGCCTTGCTGAGGCACGAGCCCGCACGAACCGTCGATGCTCTGATCGAGCGCATCGGCAGCATGCTCGACCGCTTCCTTCCGGCCGAGTGCGCCAACTTCTTCCAGGCAGCCGGTTATCAACGCTCAAAGTGAAAATGCTCTAGCCTCCTTTTCGTCCTCTTCCGGTCTGCGGGCCGGCAGCATCCCGCGCTTGCCATCGAGCGCCGGAAGCGCAGGGTTGCCGGCTGCGCGCTCGTGCGGGGCTAGTCAGGCTCGTTGCGGTGCCGTAAGCCGCCTCTCCCGGTCAGATACATCGGTCATGATGTCGAGTTTCCCTTCGGGTCCCCCGGCGCGACCGTTTCCAGCGACAGGGCGTGCACCGGTCCGGCCAGTTCCTCGGCCAGGATCTTGTAAACCAGGCGCTGGCGGGCGACGCGCATCATGCCGCTGAATTTTTCCGACGTGACCGCCACGTGGAAATGCGTCTCGCCCTCCGGCCGCGCGCCTCGGTGGCCCTTGTGCTTGTGGGATTCGTCGACGACGTCCAGCGCCACAGGCGCCAGCGCCTCGGTCAGCTTGGTCCTGATACGGTCGGCCACGCTCATTCTTTCCGCCTTGCCCTTTCCATCACGGTTGGACGCCACCATAATCCGGTGATGACCGATGCGCACCACCATAGCAATGCTACCTACGAGGACAGCCGAGCCTGCGACTGGCCCGGCTGCGAGGAGCATGGCGGGCACCGGGCGCCCAAGGGCCGAGATCGGCTGGAGGACTATTACTGGTTCTGCATGGGCCACGCCCGGGAATACAACCGCTCGTGGGACTACTTCGCCGGGATGAAGCAGAACGAGTTCGAGACCATGCTGCGCTCGACCGCCACATGGGACCGTCCCACCTGGCCGCTGGGCGCCCGCAGCGGCGACCGGAACGCCTGGCCGTACTGGGCCGCGAAAGAAGCGGTCGGGGCCTTCATGGACGATCCCGACGTGGGCACGCGCCCCCTCCACGAGCCCGAGCGCATCGCCACCAGGTCCCGGCCGAAGCGCCAGGACAGGCAGGCGCTGGCGACGCTGGAACTGCCGGAGACAGCGTCGTTGCAAGACATCAAGAAACGCTTTAAGCAGTTGGTGAAGCGATACCATCCGGACGCCACGGGCCCGGCGAGCAAGCCCAGCCGCGCCATCGAAGAGCGTCTCCGTAATGTGATACAGGCCTATTCCCACCTTGTGGACAGCGGCCTGTACAAGGACAGTGTGGAAGAAGGTCGATGACGTCGGAAAACAACATGCCCGGGCATAACGGGTTGCCGGACACCAAGGTCTCGGTTCGCGAAGTCTTCGGGATCGACAGCGACATAACGGTGCCGGCGTTCTCGAGCGGCAACGAGTACGTGCCGCCGCGGGACGAAGCCTACCTGTTCGATCCGGACACCACGCGGGTGATCCTGGCCGGATTCGCCCATAACCGCCGCGTCATGGTGCAGGGCTATCACGGTACCGGCAAGTCGACCCATATCGAGCAGGTCGCGGCGCGCCTGAACTGGCCCTGCGTCCGCGTCAATCTGGACAGCCACATCAGCCGAATCGACCTGATCGGCAAGGACGCCATCGTCCTGAAGGACGGCAAGCAGATCACCGAGTTCCGCGAGGGCATCCTGCCCTGGGCGATCCAGAACCCCGTGGCGCTGGTATTCGACGAGTACGACGCCGGCCGCCCGGACGTGATGTTCGTGATCCAGCGCGTGCTGGAAGTGGAAGGCCGCCTGACGCTGCTCGACCAGAACAAGGTGATCCACCCGCACCCGTCTTTCCGGCTGTTCTCGACCACCAACACCATCGGCCTGGGCGACACCACCGGCCTGTATCACGGCACGCAGCAGATCAACCAGGGTCAGATGGACCGCTGGAACATCGTCACCACGCTCAACTACCTGTCGCACGAGGCCGAGGTCGGCATCGTGCTGGCGAAGGCACCGACCTACAACACCGCCGAAGGCCGCGACACGGTCAACCGGATGGTGCGCATCGCCGACCTGAGCCGCGCCGGCTTCATGGCCGGCGACCTGTCGACGGTCATGTCGCCCCGCACGGTGATCACCTGGGCGCAGAACAACGAGATCTTCAAGGACCTAGCCTTCTCGTTCCGCGTGTCGTTCCTCAACAAGTGCGACGAGCTGGAGCGCCCGCTGGTCGCCGAATACTACCAGCGGGTGTTCGGCGTCGAACTGCCCGAGTCCGCCGTGGCCCAGGCCGCCGGCGCGGCCAAGAAGGTGGTCAACGCCTAAGGGGTCCCGATGGCCGCTCCCGAAAGCCCCATAGAGCCGTTCAAGCGGGCCGTCGTCGGCGCGGCGCGGGCCATATCCGAGGACCGCGAGCTGGACCTGACGTTCAGCGCCCAGAACACCCCGGGTCCCGGCCGCCTGCCGACGCCGTCCCGCGACCTGACCGCGCGCGACGCGGCGCTGGTGCGCGGCGCGGCCGACGCCATCGCCCTGCGCATCAAGCACCACGACCGCAATGTCCATTCGGCGCTCCTGCCCGTCGGCAGCACGGCGCGCGGCATCTTCGACGCCGCCGAGCAGGCCCGCATCGAGGCGATCGGCGCCAAGACCATGGACGGCGTCGCCATGAACCTGGATGCCGCGCTGGCCGAGCGCTCGCGGATCAAGGGCTACGACCAGATCAGGACCACCGACGACGTGCCGCTGGCCGACGTGGTCGGCTTCATGGTGCGCGAGCGGCTGACCGGCGCGGTGCCGCCGGAAGGCGCGCGCGAGATGGTCGACCTGCTGCGCAGCATGATCGAGGCCAAGGCCGGCAAGGACCTGGACGAGCTCGACGGCACGGTCGCGGACCAGAAGCGTTTCGCCCGCATCACCCGCCAGATCATCGCCGACCTGGACCTGGGCGACGAACTGGGCGACGACCGGGAGCAGGACGCCGAGGGCGAGGAGCAGACCGAGTCCCAGCAGATGCAGAAGGACGGGGACGGCGACAACTCCGAAGATTCGAGCCCCGACGGCAAGTCCGTGTCCGACGTGGAGATGCGCGAGCAGCTCACCGACGACGAATCGCTGGAGACGGTCACCATCGAGACCGAACAGCAGATGGACGGCGAGCAGGGCGACCAGGAGAACCAGGGCGAGGCGCCCTACCGTCCCGAGCACGGCCGCAACGACAAGCGCGACCGCGCCTACACCACCTTCACCGAGGAATTCGACGAGGTCATCTCCGCCGAGGAGCTGGCCGACCCCGAGGAGCTGCACCGCCTGCGCACCCAGCTGGACCGCCAGCTCGACGCGCTGCAGGGGGCGGTCGCCAAGCTCGCCAACCGGCTGCAGCGCCGGCTGATGGCGCAGCAGAACCGCTCGTGGGAGTTCGACATCGAGGAAGGCATGCTCGATACGTCGCGGCTGACCCGCATCATCATCGATCCGTACTATCCGCTGTCGTTCAAGCGCGAGAAGGATACCGACTTCCGCGATACGGTGGTGACGCTGCTGCTCGACAATTCGGGTTCCATGCGTGGCCGCCCGATCACCATCGCGGCGATTTGCGCCGACATCCTGGCGCGCACCCTGGAGCGCTGCCACGTCAAGGTCGAGATCCTGGGTTTCACCACCCGCGCATGGAAGGGCGGCCAGTCGCGCGAGAAGTGGCTGGCGAACGGCAAGCCCGCCAATCCGGGCCGCCTCAACGACCTGCGCCACGTGGTGTACAAGAACGCCGACGCGCCGTGGCGCCGGGCGCGCAAGAATCTGGGCCTGATGCTGAAGGAAGGCCTGCTGAAGGAGAACATCGACGGCGAGGCGCTGCTGTGGGCGCATAACCGCCTGATGGCGCGCTCGGAGAACCGCCGTGTACTGATGGTGATTTCCGACGGCGCACCGGTCGATGACTGCACCCTGTCGGCCAACCCGGCCAACTACCTGGAGCAGCACCTGCGCCACGTGGTGAACTGGATCGAGACCAAGTCGCCGGTGGAACTGATCGCCATCGGCATCGGCCATGATGTGACCCGCTATTACAAGCGCGCCGTCACCATCACCGACGCCGAGCAGCTGGGCGGCGCCATGACCGACCAGCTCGCCTCGCTGTTCGAGGAAGACAGCAAGCGCCCGAAGGACAAGGCCAAGCGCCGCGCGGCGTAGTCCCTTCCCCCAATTCGCGCTATCCTCTCCGGCCAACATCCGGAGGATATCCATGGGAAACAAGCACTTGAAACTGGCGGCAGGCGCGCTCGCCATGGCCGCCGCCATCGGCGCGGGGGCGCTGTGGACGCCCGGCAACGCCCAGTCGCCGGGCTCGCCCAACGCGGCGCTGGCATTTTCCAACGGCTGGATCCCGGTTGGCATGAACACGACCGGCGATCCCGCCGTCCCCAGCATCGCCTGGTTCTATAACCGCGACGACGGGCGTGTAGTGGTATGCCGGCACGGCGCCGACGAGGCCAAGTCGGCGACCTGCTCGCCCGCCACCCGTCTGCCTTAGCCCTTGGGCGCGAACAGCGTCTTGCCGAGGAACGTGGTCGTGCGCTCCCAGGCAAGTTTGGCGTCGGCCTCGTCGTAGCGGGCCGAGGTCGGGTTGGCGAAGGCGTGCTCGGCCTCGTACCAATAGACCGCAGCCTCCTTGCCGGCCGCCTTCATATTGGCCTCGAAACCGTCGACCATGGGCTTGTTGATGAAAGTGTCCTTGGTGGCGAAATGCCCCATCACCGGCCCCTTCAGCTGCTTCAGCCGGTCGACCGGCTGGTCCACCTTGCCGTAATAGACCACGGTCGCGTCGGTGCCGGCATCGATGCCGGTCTCCATGGACCAGCCGCCGCCGAAGCACCAGCCGACCGAGCCGACCTTGCCGGTGGACTGCTTGTGCGCCGCCAGCCATCTGGCCCAGCTTACCAGCGTGTCGGTCGCCTCCTCGGGCTTCACCTGGCTCATGAAGCCGCGCGCCTCTTCCTGGGTCTTGCCGACCCGGCCGTCATAGAGGTCGACGGCCAGCGCCAGGTAGCCGAGCTTGCCGAACTCGACAGCCATGGACTTGATCTGGTCGTTCAGGCCCCAGAATTCGTGGATCAGGATCAGCGCCGGCGCCGGCGTGACCGCCGGAATGGCGAGGCTCGCCCTCACCGTCCTGCCCGAGGCAGTCTTGAGGGTCTGCTCGGCGGTCGTGGCGGCGGCCATCTCGGCCAGCGCCGGATTGGCGAGCACGGCGGCGAGCGGCAGGGCCGCTACCGTCTTCAGCAGGTCGCGCCGCAGCAGCATGGCATCGGTGTCGATTCGGTCTGCACCCATTGGAAGCTCCTTCCCTTTTCCCCAAGCCGCTCCATAATAGCCGGCGCTTGATGCCGGCCACAAACGAGACATTCCCGTGACCTTGATGCGACACCTGATGCTGGGTGCTGCCGCACTGGCGGCATGCGCCGCCTTCCCGGCCGCCGCGAAGGAAGCCAAGACGAGGACGCCGGAGGTCACGGTCGAAACGCTGGCCTTCGACCCCGACCATCCGGCCGAGACCCGCGTGGGCCGGTTGACCTGGCTGGGCGGCATCCGGCTGGCGTCGAAGCACTGGCTGTTCGGCGGATTCTCCAGCCTGGAGATCAGCCCCGACGGCACGAAGCTGTTCACCGCCAGCGACCGCGGCACCTGGTGGACCGCGGCGCTCGCGCTGAAGGATGGCATTCCCGTCGGCGTCGGCGAGACCACGCTGATCGACATTCCCGACGCTCAGGGCCAGGCGCTGGCCGAGGCAGATGCCGATTCCGAGGGCATGGCGGTTGCGCTGACCGGTACCGTCTATGTCTCGTTCGAGCGCAACCACCGGATCGTCCGCTACATCCCGCCAGCGCCAGACGACGTGACATCGCTCAGGCACTCGCTGCCGGAAACCCTGCCCTCGCCTCCCGAACTCGCGGGAGCGCCGAACAATGCGGGGCTCGAGGCGATCGCCCTGATGGCCGACGGCACCCTGTTCGCGCTGAGCGAAAACTACCCCGCCGAGCAGGGCTACAACCGCGGCTGGCTGGTGCGAGGCAACGGCACCTGGGAGCCGTTCGAATACAAGCGCACCGAGCCCTACGACGTGACCGATGCCAAGCGCCTGCCCAATGGCGACATGCTGGTGCTGGAGCGCCGCTTCAGCATGCTGGGCGGTCTCGGCGCGCGGCTTTGCGTCATCGCCGGCACGACCATCAAGCCGGGCGCCAAACTGGAATGCCGGACGGTGGCCGACATGCAGCCACCCCATCCCATCGACAACATGGAAGGGCTGGCGGTGCGCCAGAACGAGAAGGGTGAGACCATCGTCTACATGATCTCGGACGACAATTTCTCGGCCATGCAGCGCACCGTGCTGCTGGTGTTCCGGCTGGAGCCCGAAGCCGCCGCCCGCAAATAGGGTCAGCCGAGGGACGGCCGCCGCTTGTGCCAGTCGGTCGCCGACTGGAAGGCGCTGCCCGCGCGCACCAGGTCCGCCTCGCCGAAATGGCGTCCCACCAGTTGCAGCGCCAGCGGCAGGCCGTCGTGAAAGCCCGCGGGCATGGTGATGCTGGGGCTGCCGGTGACGTTGAACGGCACGGTATAGGAAAATGCGCGGATCGCCGCCCCGAGGTCCTCGCCCATCCCCGCTTCGATGACGCCGACCCCTGGTGTCAGCATCGGCAGCGCCGGGACCAGCAGCAGGTCAATGTCGTCGAACAGCGCCCGGATGCGCGCCTTGACCAGGTCCGCGACGTTGATCGCCGCGGCTACGTCGATGCCGCTCACCGCCTGTCCCGCCTTTACAAGCCCGCCAAGTCCCGGCCCGTATTCGGCGGCTCGCGAGGGATACGTCGCGCGGTGCACATTGCCGATGCCGGCGACAACGAGCGTGAACAACTGCCCCCAATCGGTCTCGGGATAGACGATCTCGCGGATGCGGGCGCCGCGCGCGCGCAGCACGTCCGCCGCACCGCGCAGCGCCGCGGCCAGCGGTTCGGGCGCATCGGTCTCGATACGGCGCCAGTCGACGCCGATGGTCAGGCCGCTCAGGCTCGTGCCCGCGACCGCCAGATAGTCGGGCACAGGGGCCGTGGACGCTGTCTCATCCGCCGGGTCGGCGCCGGCGATCACGCCCAGCACCGCCCCGGCGTCGGCGGCGCTGCGCGCCATGGGGCCGATGGTGTCGAGATACTCGACCAGCGGGAACACCCCTGCCCGGCTGACCCGTCCCCAGGTCGGCTTGATGCCGGTGCCCCCGTTGAACGCCGACGGGACGCGGATCGAGCCGCCGGTGTCCGAGCCCAGCGCCGCCGCGCACAGTCCCGCAGCCACGGCGACACCCGAGCCACTGGAGGAATAGCCCGCCGAATGGGCGGCGCTCCAAGGGTTGAGCGGCGCCGGGATCGTCGGGTGGTGATAGTTGGTGGCGCCTTCGGTGGTCTTCAGCTTGCCCAGCACCACCGCGCCGGCCTCCCGCAGCCGGCGCAGCACCGTGCCGTCCGCCTCGGGGATGTGGTCAGCACGGATCGCCATGCCCGCCGCCGTCACCACGCCTTTGGAGTCGATCAGGTCCTTCACGCCGACCGGAATGCCGTGCAGCGGGCCGCGGTAGAGACCTGCCGCCATCTCCGCGTCGGCGCGTGCGGCTTCCTGCATGGCGCTGTCGCGCATCAGCCGGGCATAGGCGCCGGTCCGGCCGTCCAGGGCGTCGATTCGGGCAAGGAATGCGCCCGTCAGTTCGACCGCGCCGATTTCGCGGGTGCGCAGGCGCCGCGCGTTTTCGATCAGTCCCCCGAAGCAAAGGTCGTCGCTGGCCGGCATGGCGAAGTCTCCCCATTGTCTCGACCGGACGGTAGGAGATTTCGCGGCGGGATCAAAGGCCCGCAGCCGGAAATGCATCAGGGCCCGCGTTCACACGCGGGCCCTGATGGCAAAATCAGAATGAAGCGGAAGACTTAGGCGGCGGTCTCTTCCAGCTTCTTGCGCAGGCGGCGCTTCAGCAGTTGCGCGCCTTCCGACAGCTCGTCGGTATTCGCCTTCAGCAGGAACGAGTCCAGGCCACCGCGGTGCTCGACGGTGCGCAGGGCGTTCGCCGAGATGCGCAGGCGAACGGTTTCGTTCAGCGCGTCGCTGATCAGCGACACGTGGCGCAGGTTCGGCAGGAACCGGCGGCGGCTCTTATTGTTGGCGTGGCTGACGTTGTTACCCGTCTGGACGCCCTTACCGGTCAGTTCGCAAACTCGCGACATCGGTCAATCCTCTAGAAACGATTGCGGCGCACTTCCGCGCGCCGGGTCAGGGCGTGGTGTATAGGACAGGCATTCCGCCCCGTCAAGGCGGGAAAGCCCGGAAAACCCCGATCAAATCCTCAATCGGATTCGTGCCGGAAACGCTTCAGCAACTTGTCGGCGGCGGCGCCGGGCGTGATGCGGCCGGCAGCCACGTCGGCCTCGAACTTGTGGACCTTGGCGGCGATGGCGGGCTCGGCCTTGAATGCCTCTATCAGGCCTTCGCGGATCTCGTTCCACATCCAGGCGCGGGCCTGCTCCGAACGGCTGGTTTCCAGCTCGCCGGTGTCGAGCATGATCGTCTCGAAATTCGTCACCGCGTCCCAGACCTCGCCGATCCCCATGTTCGTCAGTGCCGAGGTCAGCAGCACGTGCGGCTTCCAGTTGGGGCTGCGCGGCCGCATCAGGTGCAGCGCCGAGACAAGCTGGGACCGGGCCAGCTTGGCGGGCTGCTCGAGCGCGCCGTCGGCCTTGTTGACCACGATCAGGTCGGCCAGTTCCATGATGCCGCGCTTGATGCCCTGCAGGTCGTCGCCGCCGCCGGGCGACTGCAGCAGCACGAACATGTCGACCATGTCGGCGACCGCCGTCTCGGACTGGCCGACGCCGACGGTCTCGATCAGCACCACGTCGAAGCCGGCCGCTTCCACCAGCAGCATGGCCTCGCGCGTGCGGCGGGCGACGCCGCCCAGGGTGACGCCGGCGGGCGACGGGCGGATGAACGCGTTGGGATCGCGCGACAGTTCCTCCATGCGGGTCTTGTCGCCCAGGATGGAGCCGCCGGAGCGCGCCGAGGACGGGTCGACGGCGAGCACGGCCACCTTGTGGCCGAGACCGGTCACATGCTTGCCCAGCGCCTCGATGAAGGTGGACTTGCCGACGCCCGGCGCACCCGACAGACCGAGGCGGATCGCCTTGCCGGTGTCCGGCATGAGGGCGTCGAGCAGCTTCTGGGCCTCGTGCCGGTGGTCGGCGCGGGTCGACTCCACCAGCGTGATCGCCCGGGCCAGCGCCCGGCGCTCGCCGGCGCGGAGTTTGTCCAGAAGGTCATCGGCTTTCATGGCCGGTGGATGCCATGAAAGGGGCGGAAATTAAAGCGGATTGTGCGTCGGGGAGTCTTGCGTGCGCAGTTCCCTCTCCCCTTGGGAGAGGGTCAGGGTGAGGGGCGTTCTATCGCCCGCTCCCGCCCTGTATCAGCAACGCCCCTCGCCCTCCCACGCGCTTTGCGCGCGGGTCCCTCCCTCTCCCAAAGGGCGAGGGAAAGTTCACCCGACCGCGCCAGCCTTCTTGGCTTCTTCCCAGCCGGCGTCGCCCATGGGGCGGACGCGGGCGGCGTTGGCGGCGGCGTTCGGGTCGTTGGCCGTGCCGTCGCGGGCGCGGCCGACGATGCCCTGGACGATGGCCGCCAGGCGGAACAAATTGTACGCCTTGTAGAAGTGGACGTTCTCCAGCGGCGGGCGTCCCGCGCGCTCGCAATACAGGGCGACGTAGTCATCGAACGACGGGATGCCGAGCGCCTTGAGATCGACGCCCGACAGGTTCGGCCGGCCCGATTGCGGCTTGGGTGCGTACCAGCCCAGCGTGTTGTAGGTCAGGTCGCCCAACGGGTGGCCCAGCGTGCTGATCTCCCAGTCGAGCACCGCCATCACCCTGGGCTCGGTCGGGTGGAACATGATGTTGTGGGGCGCGTAGTCACCGTGGACGATGGTGGTCTCGTCGCCCGCCGGGATATTGTTGGGCAGCCATTCCATCAGCTTGTTCATGGAGTCGATGGTCTCGGTCTCCGACGCCACATACTGCTTCGACCAGCGCGAGATCTGCCGGGCAAAGTAGTTGCCCGGGCGGCCGTAATCCTCGAGGCCCAGCTTCACCGGGTCGTAGGAGTGCAGCTTGGCCAGGGTCTCGTTCATGCTATCGAACATCTTCGAGCGGTCCGACTTGGACACGTCGGGCATGCTCGGGTCCCAGAACACCCGGCCCGGCATGAAGCTCATGATGTAGAACGGCGTGCCGGTGACGGTCTCGTCCTCGCACAGCACATAGGCGCGCGGCACCGGGAAGTCGGTCTGGTTGAGCGCCTTGATCACCCGGAACTCGCGGTCGACGGCATGAGCCGACGGCAACAGCTTCCCCGGCGGCTTGCGGCGCATCACGTAAGAGCCCGACGGCGCGTCCAGGCGATAAGTCGGGTTGGACTGACCGCCGGCGAACTGGCCCACGGTCAGCGGGCCGCGGAAGCCCTCGACATGCTCCTCCATGTAGCGCTCCACCTTCTTCGCATCGAAGCGGTGGCGCTCGGCGACGTCGACGGTCTCGCCCTGGGTTACCTTCATCTCGCTCATGATCGCTCTCTCTTATCTCAGGCGAATGCCGCGAACAGTTCCTCGGCCGCCTTGACCATGCCGCCCGACACGGACGACGGCACCAGGATCGGCGTGGTGATGCCGGCCTCGCGCCACGCCTGCACGCCGTCGCGTACCTCGGCGGCGCTGCCGAACAGCGTGACGTCGGCCAGCCACCGGTCGCCGGCGATTTTCGCGATCTCGTCGCCCTTGCCCTCGGCCAGCGCCTTCTCGACGGCCGCCATCTCGGCCTCGTAGCCCGCCGCCTTCCAGTAATTCCGGTAATTCGGCAGGGTCAGGTACATGCGCAAGGTCTTGCGGTGGATTTCCTTGGCCGCTTCCTTGTCCTCGGAAATCACCGTCGGGATCATCACCGCCGTGGTGAAGCCGGCGATGCGGGCCGATTGCGGAATCTCGGCGATCTGGGTCGGCGTGTAGCTGCGCGCGGCGTTCGCCCAGACGGCGCCCTGCGCCACCTCGGCGGCGAGCGCCAGCATCTTCGACCGCAGGGTCGCGAGGATGATCGGCGGCAGCGGACCGGAATCCTTCTCGGCGGCGCGCATGGCGGCGACATAGTCGCGCATGTCGGAAACCGGCTGGTTGCGGCCCTCGACGCCGAACTGGACGCGCGACACCTCATGGCTGACGCCGAGGCCGAGGCGGAAGCGGCCATTGCCGACCTCGTGCAGATAGCCGGCGATGCGCGCCATCTCGCGCGGGTTGATGTAGTAGATCGGCTGGATGGAGGTCGCCACCTCGATGGTCGAGGTCGCCTCCAGCACCGACTGGCAGAACTGGGTTGCGGCCGCCAGACTGGGCACGTAGATGCCGGTGAAGCCGCGCTTTTCGGCCTCCTGGCACAGCTCCACCATCTTGCCACGCCGCCCCGGCGTGGCGACGAGCGTGATCGCCGGCATTTGTGTCATTGAAGTCTCCCCATTTTTGAGCGGCGGCGATAACGCCCCTCACCCTAACCCTCTCCCAGAGGGAGAGGGGACGCCGCTTGAGCCTTCTCCCTCTGGGAGAGGGAGGGACCCGCGAAGCGGGAGGGTGAGGGGCGTTTTCTCCGCCCCTCAGGACTCAGACGTGTTCGACTTCCCGCTCGATCACGTCGGCATAGCGGCTCAGCGCTTCGGCGCGCTTGGCCGGGATGTGGGCGGTCGGGAACATGCCGTTGGTGCCGTTGTACTCGCGCAGGACCTGGCGGGCGACGGTGACCTTGTGGACCTCGGTCGGGCCGTCGGCCAGGCCCATGTGGAAGCTCTCGGTGATCAGGTACGAGAACGGCATCTCGCCCGACACGCCGAGCGAGCCATGCACCTGCAGGGCGCGCGCGGCGACGTCATGCAGGACGCGCGGCATCATCGCCTTCACGGCGGCGATGTCCTTGCGGACCATCATGTAGTCCTTGTACCGGTCAATCTTCCAGGCGGTCTGCAGCACCAGCAGGCGGAAGGTCTGGATGTCGGTCCACGAGTCCGCGATCTTCTCCTGCACCATCTGCTTGTTGGCCAGCAGCTCGCCCTGCGTCTCGCGCGACAGCACGCGCTCGCACATCATGTCGAAGGCCAGCTGGGCCTTGCCGATGGTGCGCATGGCGTGATGGATGCGGCCGCCGCCAAGGCGGGTCTGCGCCACCGCGAACGCCTTGCCGCGCTCGCCCAGCAGATTCTCCCTGGGCACGCGGACGTTCTCGTAGCGGATATAGGCATGGGTACCGGTCTCTTCGCCGCCGATGCCGACATTGCGGATGATGTTGACGCCGGGGGTGTCGGTCGGCACCAGGATCATGGACATCCGGTCATAGGGCTTGGCTTCCGGATCGGTCACCACCATGACGATCAGGAACTCGGCGTAGCGGGCGTTGGACGAGAACCACTTCTCGCCGTTGATCACCCATTCGTTGCCGTCAAGCACCGCGCGGGTCTGGAACACTTTCGGGTCGGCGCCGCCCTGGGGCTCGGTCATCGAGTAGCAGGAGACGATCTCGTTGTTGAGCAGCGGCTCCAGATACTTCTTCTTCTGCTCCGGGGTGCCGAAATGGGCGAGAATCTCCGAGTTGCCGGTGTCGGGCGCCTGGGCGCCGAAGATGATCGGCGCGAACTTGGCGCGGCCGAGGATCTCGTTCATCAGGCCCAGCTTGACCTGGCCATAGCCCTGCCCGCCCAGATCCGGGCCCAGGTGGCAGGCCCACAGCTTGCGCTTCTTGACCTCGGCCTGCAGCGGCTTGATCAGCTTGTTGCGCAGCGGATCCTTCATGTCGTTCGGATGCTTGATCACGTATTCGAGCGGCTCGATCTCGTGCTTCACGAACTCAGCGATCCAGTCGAGTTCCTTCTGGAATGCCGGATCGGTTTCAAATTCCCATGCCATGTGTCTTCTCCCTGAGACACCCGCGATCGGGCGCCGTCGTTTCCCCAAAAAAGGTCGCGCCCGACTTTACGCCGGGCGCGCGGAGGATTGCCAGCCCTTGTTACTGGGCGGGATGGATCAGGCGTTGAGGTACTGATCGAGCGTCTTGTGCAGCCGCCGGATGCGGATTTCCTGGTAGTTGCCAAGGGTCTGGGTCCGCTTGCGGCCGGCTTTGAAGCCCTTCTGCTGCATCTCCAGGTTGCCGGTATCCTGGTCGTAGACATGTCCGAGGAACGGACCGATGCCGGGCACCGACTCATAGGAGGTGCCGATGTCGATCTTGTAGGGCTCGGGTGCCTCGGGCCGCTCCTGGCCGGGCGCCAGCTCCTCGAGGAACAGCAGGTCGAAGATGGCGCTGTCCGGATCCATGCCGTTGGGCCGGAACCGGTAGACCATGGGCAGCGACACGCCGGGGAACAGGAACATGTTGGGGAACAGATGATACTCGATTGAATCCAGCATCTCGCTGTCCGAGCGCGTCGACAGGTCGATGCCCCGGTCCTCGCCCAGGCTCTTGCGGAAATAGGATGCGAGGAACGCGCGCGCGGTCATGCCGTCCGGCACCTTGGTGCCGGCGGGCAGCATGCCCATGGTGTCGAGCAGTTCCTGCTGTGTCTGCGGCTTGGTCCAGCTCGGGTCCGGGAAACCGAAGGTGTGGAAGAACCGGGTCACCCGCTCGCTGAAGATGTCGTACTGGGCGTTGAGGTTGGACGAGAACGGCATGGCGTGATGATGGGTCTCAAGGCTGTGATAGGCCTCGACGAATGCTTCCTGCGACGCCTTCCAGTTGGCCGGCAGGATCTTCTGGATGTGCAGCCGGACATAGCGGTTATCGAGCGGCCAGTTGGCGAAGTGCTCCATCAGCGGCCCGAGATACTCCTCGAGCGGCATGGCATTCTCGTCCATGTTGACGAAATAGAAGCCGCCCCATTTGGCGATCTTCACCTCGGGCAGCCTGAACTCCTCGTCGGTCACCTTCGGGAAATCCCAGCGGCAGGGGATTTCCTTCAGGCTGCCGTCCAGGTTCCAGGTCCAGCCATGGAACGGGCAACGGAAGTTCTGCACGCTGCCGGTCGAGTCGGACGGGCGCAGCTGGGTGCCGCGGTGCAGGCAGGAATTGACATAGGCCTTCACCTCATCCGGCGCGGCGCGCACGACGACGATCGAATACGGTCCGACGTCGTAGGTGTAGTAGTCGCCCACTTCCGGAATGTGCTCGTCGCGGCAGGCCCATTGCCACGTCTTGTTCCACATCTTCGTCATCTCGAGGTCGAAGAACTCCTTCGAGGTATAGCGGTCGAACGGGATGTCCTCGTCGCCCATGTAGACGTAATTCTCGGCCAGCAGCTGGGCCGGCAGCTCCCAGCCATCCGACAGCACCAGATCCCTGGTGCTCGGGCCCGGGCAGCGGGCCTCGCCCGGCTTCATGTTCGGCTGCGGATCGTAGATGTTCATCGGTCTTCCCCGTTCTCATGTCTGATGCGGACGCCCTATCCCCAAGGCATCCCGGTCAGGCCGAACGCTAACACAATGGTCAGTTCGAGAGAAGCCACTGGTCGGCGCTGGATCGCCAGGCGTCAACTGCTCCATAGTGTGCGCAAACGAGGAGAGACTGATGGACATGGCGGCCACGACCAAGGAGCTGGTGTTTCTGGGCACCATCGCCCTGATCGGGCTGGTCACGCTGTGGGATTATCGCAACCGCCGCCGCCGCCAACGCGTGAACGAGCCGGCCGCGGACTCTCCGGATACCGAGCCGTACAAGGTCTATACGCGCGACTACGATCTCGTCCTGCCTGCCGAGGAGGTTTCCGAGCGCCTGCCCGAAGCCAGCGACGACGCGTTCAACGGCAAGTCCGACCGGGGCGGCAAGGGCTGGCGGCAACGGGTCGAGTCGGCCAAGCGCTGGATGGCCGAGCATCCCCAGGCCATGGACATGGCGCAGCGTTTCGCGTCGGCGCTCCGGGCCGGCGGAATCGCCAGTCCGTCGGACGTTGCGATCACGCTGCTGATAGACCAGTCGGGTTCCATGCGCGGCGATCCCATGTCGGCAGCCTATGCCGCCATCGCCGGAGTGGAGTCGGCGATCAGCCGCGCCGGCGCGCGCATCGAAATCCTCGGCTTCTCGACGGCGGGATGGAATGGCGGTTTTACCCGCAAGAAGTGGCTGAAAGACGGACGGCCGCCGCGGCCCGGCCGGCTGTGCGCATTGCTGCACATCATCTACAAGACCCACGGCCAGCCCGAATGGGCGCGGGCGTCGCGCGAGGCCATGCTGCACCCTGACATCCTGCGGGAGAACATCGACGGCGAGGCGCTGGAGTGGGCTGCCGGCCGGCTGCGGGACATCGATGCGGCGACCAGGGTGTTATTGGTAATCTCCGACGGCGCCGCGGCGGACGACACCACCCTGATGCACAACGGGCCGGCCTATCTGGAGCGCCACCTGCGGAAGACCATCGCAGGGATCGAGGCGGAAGGCGTTATCCGGCTGGGCGGCCTGGGCGTGCGCCACGACGTGAGCCGTTATTTCCGACACAGCCGCAACGCCGGGCTGGAAAACCTGCCCGAGGACCTGCTCGCGCTGACGATGGACGTCGTCGCCGGAAAGCCGGCGCGGCACGAAACCCAGGCCGCCTGACCCAGCCAGCAGCCGAATGGGGCTTGGCGAGGTCTGTGGCCGCGTGACACTCTCGCTGGGAAAAAGGGGGAGACCGTCATGGAATTCGGGCTGATGTCGCTGGGCGATCATTTGCCGGACCCGGCGACCGGGCGGCTGACGACCACGCAGGCCGAGCGGTTCCGCCAGATCGTCGACTACACGGTGCTGGGTGACCAGCTCGGCTTCGACGCGGTGCATCTGGGCGAGCATCATTTCAGCGGCTACATCGTCTCGGTGCCGCAGATGGTGCTGGCGTCCGTCGCCGAGCACACGAAGAAGGTCAAGCTGTCGACCGGCGTCACCCTGCTGCCCCACCACGACCCGCTGCGCATTGCCGAGGATTTCGCCACCCTCGACGTGCTGTCGGGCGGCCGTGCCGAAGTGGTGATCGGCCGCGGCGTGTTTCCGCACACCTACAGGCACATGGGCCAGGACATCGAGCAGTCGCGCGCCATGACCGACGAAGGGCTGGACCTGCTGCGCCTGCTGTGGACCGGCGAGAACATCTCGTGGAGCGGCAAATTCCGCGCGCCGCTCGACGGCGTGACCCAGCAGCCGCGGCCGGTGCAGAAGCCGCATCCGGCCATCTACCTGTCGGGCAGCTCGCCCGACGCCGTCGACATGGCGGCAAAAAAGGGCCTGCCCATCGCCATCGCCGTGGTGTCGACCGGCTTCGGCAACATGAAGGACCTGATCGCCCGCTACCGCGAGCAGTACCGGGCCTCCGGCAACGACCTCGCGAACATGAAGGTGGCGGTCAGCTTCCACTGCCATGTGGACCGCGACGGAAAGAAGGCCCGCGACTATTTCGGGCCGCACCAGTTCGGCTATCTCAACTGGGTGCTGCGCGAGATCGGTGTTGTCGGCCGGCAGTTCCCGCCCAGCCACATGACCTTGGGCAACCCGGACTGCATCGCCATCGCCGGCAGCCCCGTCGAGGTCACCGACGACCTGTGCCGCTGGATCGAAGCGGCCGGCGGCGTCGACCGGCTGATCATCCAGAGCGACCAGGGCGGCATGCCGTTCGACCAGGTCCGGGCATCGGTCGAGCTGTTCGCGGCCGAGGTGATGCCGGTGCTGGCGAAGCAGGCGAAGTCTGCCACCACCTGACGAACTGTTCGTTGATGACGGTGGTCCGCAACCCGTGTCGGTGATGCGCCCCATTACATCGTTGCCCTCTCAGGATGCCGATCCGTGACCCGTTTCATTACAACAAGCGTAATCGCTCTGGCCTTGCAGGCTGCGCTGGCGGGTTCCGCAACCGCGGATGAACACCCCGGCGCCGAAGGGCAGATCGTGGTGATCGGCGTCTCGCCCGTTGGCGGCGCGCTCGACAGTGACACGGTTCCGGCCAACACCGAGACAGTCACCGGCGAGGACATCCAGCGGGCGGGCGGCTTCCTGAAAGCGCTCGACGGCGGCATCGGCGGCGTCGGGTTGGAGCACGCGCAGGGCAATCCGTTCCAGCCCAACGTGGTCTATCGCGGCTTCGAGGCGTCGCCGCTTGCCGGCAACGCGCAGGGACTGGCGGTCTATGTGGAGGGCGGCCGGTTCAACCAGCCGTTCGGCGACACGGTCAACTGGGACCTGATCCCCGAGCAGGCCATCGACGACGCCGTGCTGCAGACCTCGAATCCCGCGTTCGGCCTCAACGCGCTGGGCGGCGCGCTGTCGGTGGGGCTGAAGGACGGCTTTTCGTATCAGGGCGCCGAGGTGGAGTTGAGCGGCGGCAGCCGGGGCAGCATCGAGGGTGCGCTGCAATATGGCGCCCAGAGCGGCCCGTTCGCGGCTTATCTGGCGGTGCGCGGCCTGCACGACCAAGGCTGGCGCGACCATTCGCCGTCGGACCTGCGGCAGTTGTTCGCCGACATCGGCTGGCGCGGCGACCGGGCCGAAATCCATCTGGGCCTGCTGGGCGCCGACAACAAGCTGATCGGCAACGGCACGGCGCCGGTCGAGCTGCTGGAGGTCTCGCGCAAGTCCGTCTTCACCTATCCGGACGAGACCAGGAACCGGTTCGGGCGCATCAATTTCAACGCCAATGTCCGGCTGAGCGACGAATGGTCGGTGCAGGCGAGCGGTTATGTGGGCCATCTGCGCCAGCGCACCCGCAACGGCGACGCCGCCGACGTGGAGCCGTGCGAGGACGATGACGCGCTGCTGTGCCTGGAGAACGGCGACGTGCTGACCGACCTGGCGGGCGACCCCATCGGCAATTTCACCACCGAGAGCCCCTATGCGGAGCTTCCGGAGTTCGCGGAACGCTTCGAGGACGGCGGACCCTATGCCCAGCTCAACCGCACCGCGACGAACACCGACTCCTTCGGCCTCTCGGCGCAGGCGGCATGGGAGGGAACGATCGCCGGCATGAAAAACCAGCTCATGGCCGGCGCCGGCTATGATGGCGGCCGTACCGGCTTCACCGCGTCGTCCGAGATCGGCGCGCTGGGCCTGGATCGCGGTTTCGAAGGGCCCGGCATCGTCATCTCCCAGCCCGACGGCGTGATCGCGCCGGTCTCGGTGCGCACCTCGGCGGATTATCTGGGCCTGTTCTTCCGCGACACGCTCGACATCACCAGCGCGCTGTCGCTGTCGCTGGGCGGGCGCTACAACCACGCCGCGATCGACCTCGACGACCAGATCGGCGCGGCGCTCAACGGCCGCCACCGCTTTCACCGCTTCAATCCGCAGGCCGGCGTCACGTACAGGATCACGCCGATCATCACCGCCTATGCGGGCTATGCCGAGGCCAACCGCGCGCCGAGCCCGGCGGAGCTGTCCTGCGCCGATCCGGAGGCGCCCTGCAGCCTGACCAATTTCTTCGTCGGCGACCCGCCGCTGGAGCAGGTGACCACCCGCACCGTCGAGGCCGGCCTGCGCGGACGGCTGCAAATCTCGCCCAGCTATTTCGTGTCAGCGAAGCTGGGCGTGTTCACCACCACCAACCGCAACGACATCAGCTTCGTCGCCAGCGACGTCCAGGGCCGCGCGTTCTTCATGAATGTGGGCCGCACCCGTCGCCAGGGCATCGAGGCCGGCGCCGAACTGAGCTACGGCGCACTGCAGGCGTCGCTGGACTACGCCTATATGGACGCGACCTACCGCAACCCGCTGGTGCTCAACAGCACGGACAATCCCGGCGCCGACGACGAGGGCCAGATCTTCGTCGCGCGCGGCGACAATCTGCCCGGCATTCCGCGCCACCGGCTGAAGGCCCGGCTTGACTGGGACGTCAGCGACCGGCTGCGGCTGGGCCTCGACGCCCGGTTCGCCAGCGGCCAGTTCCTGTTCGGCGACGAGGCCAACGAGGCGCCCAAGACATCGTCCTATGTGGTACTGGGCGCCAGCGCCAGCTACCGGATCGGCGAGCATGTGGAACTGTTCCTCGAAGCCGAGAACCTGCTGGATACGAAGTACGAAACCTTCGGCACGTTCTCGCCCACCGACGAGGTGCCGATCGTGCAGGTACCGGATGCGGTGGACCCGCGCAGTTTGAGCCCCGGGCCGCCGATCACGGTGTACTTCGGGATCAGGGTTTCGTTGTAGCCCAACCCTAGATGGTGGGGTGGGAAGGGGAGCCGAAGCTCCCCTTCCCTCAAGCTCACCCCACGACCAGCGTCGGCTCCAGCTTGATCGGACGGGACAGGTTGAAGTAATTGGGCGAGGTCTTCATCACCGTCTCGTGGATTGCCTGGAACTGCTCCGGCGTGCCGTCGCCCTTGATGCGAACGGTGTAGCGCATGGTGTCGTAGCCGGCCGGCACATCCGGGTCGATGCCGAGGAAGCCGCGCAGGTCGAGCTCGCCGTCGGTCTCGATCTCGACGCTGTCGAGCCGGATGCCGTTGACCGAGGCGCCCGCCACGTAACCAACCAGCATGCAGGCGTTGAGCGCCGCCATCAGCATCTCCTGCGGGTTCGGTGCCGTGTTGGTGCCGAGCAGCTCGAGCGGCTCGTCGATCCGCATGGCGAACCGGCGCGGCACCGTCTGGCCGCCGATGCTGTAGGACTCGACGACGGACTCGCTCACCGTCTGGCCCTTCCAGGCCGACTTGACGTTGAAGGCGACGATGCCCTTGGCGTGGTCCTTCGTGACCTCGTTCACGACGCCGACGAGCGCGTCCACATCGATGCCGTTGATCACGTTGGTCTGCTTCAGTGCTGCGTTCTGCATGGTTCTCTCCTGTGTGTTGATAGGCCGGCGTCAGCAAAAGGCCGGCGCGACGGTTTCGATGCGGGCCCGCAGCTCGGGGCCCATGGCCTCGAGGCTGGCGAGGAAGTTGGGGTGGGTCATGCCGCTGCCGAGGAAGGTCCAGCGCATGGCCTGGTGCTGGACTTCGGCGGCGCGGGCGCGCTCCTCGTCCGACATCAGGCAGCCGGTGGCCTTCTGCAGCGCGTCCAGGTCGAACTCGACCTGCTGCTTCAGGCCGCCGTCGAGCATGGCGCCGATCTTCAGGTAGCCGTCGACGGCATCACTCAGCGAGGCGGCGTCGCGGCCCTGCGCCAGCGCCTCGACCATCAGCGTGTCGAGCTTGGCGTGCTGGGCCTCCTCCATCCAGTGGTGCTTCAGCAGGCTCTTGAACTGGGGGCACAGGTCCCGGTCGTCGCGGACGCTGCCCACATAGTGAGCCTGGGTCATCCATTCGAGCTGCAGGATGACCAGCGCCACCGACAGCGGGTCGTTGGCCAGCACCGCCTGGGCGATCGCCTCGGGCGGGCCGA
The DNA here is from genome assembly GCA_943329845.2 of Candidatus Kuenenia stuttgartensis. Lineage (GTDB taxonomy): Bacteria > Pseudomonadota > Alphaproteobacteria > SMXS01 > SMXS01 > RI-34. Next base: position 20,384 of record CALQFM020000041.1, read on the forward strand.
TCACGTCGACATGGGTGCCGAAGCGGTCGAGGAAATCCTGCCGGAAGCACTGGAACAGGTGGATGTGCTTGGCCTCCTCAGTGGCGAACTGGAGGAAGGCACGCAGCCGGTACATGTCGCCGACCAGCTGTGGCCGGGCATGGTCGAGCACGAAGGGCAGGATGAACTCCTCGACCAGCCCGAACAGGTACAAATAGTTGTGCCCGCGAAGCTGGTTGAGCACCATCCGCTCGTGGGCGGACAGGAAGTCCAGCCCGTCGGTGCGCGCGAAGGTCTCGGGCAGGAAGGGCCTGGAGAAATCGAGCGCCTTGTCGCCGCCGATCAGGTCCTCGACCCGCCAATGGACGCGCTCGGACGCCGCCAGCGTGTCCTTGAAGTTGAACTGGAACGTCATGGTTCTCTCCTGTGGTATATTGCCGTTTCTCGTCCTGACCGCCGCCTGGAGACGACGCCTGACGATGAGCGAGACCATAACTTCGGCCTCGGGTCCGCAACCATGACCGGGCCGCCGGATTCATTTGCCGACACGCCGGAAGTGCCGGCCGAAGTGCTTTCCGAGATGCTGCGGGTATTGCGGCTGACCGGATCGGTATTCCTGAACGGCCATTTCTCCGAACCCTTCGGCGTTGTCAGCCCGCGCCGCTGGGACGCCAGCGCGCCGCTCGCGCATCTTCGGCACATGAGCCTGTTCCACCTGATCGTATCCGGGGACTGCACCATCACCGGCGAGGACGGCACCACTTGGGAGACCAGCGCCGGCGACATCGTGCTGATGCCCAATGCCATCGAGCACAGCCTGTGGCGCGGGCTTCCCGACCGGTTCGTGCCTGGTCCCGACCTCATCAGCGAGGGGCCGATCAAGGGCTGCTCGGTGGTGCGTCACGGCGGCGACGGGCCGGACACCCGGATCGTCTGCGGTTTCATCGAGTCGGCCGAGCTGGTGGCGGCACCGCTGTTCCGCACCCTGCCTTCGACCTTGATCGAGCGGACCCGGGACAATCCCGTCGCCGGCATGCTCGCCTCGACAGCGGGCGAAATCCTGCGCCAGCTCGACGAGGCGCGCCCGGGCGCCGACCTGTTACTGGGCCGGCTGATGGAGATGCTGTTCGTCGAGGTGCTGCGCCGCCACGCGGCCAGCCTGCCGCGCGGCACCGTGGGCATGCTGGCGGCGCTGCGCGATCCGCTGGTGGCGCGCGCGCTGAAGTCGTTGCACGCCGATCCGGCGCGGCACTGGACCGTCGACGAGCTGGCGCGCGAGGCCGGAAGCTCGCGGACCGTGATCGCCGAGCGGTTCAACGCGCTTCTGGGCAAGCCGCCGATCGAGTACCTCACCGGCTGGCGCATCCAGACCGCCGCTGAACGCCTGCGCAGCCGCGGCGATTCGCTCGCCCAGGTCGCCGAGGCTGTAGGCTATGACAGCGAGGCCTCGTTCAGCCGCGCGTTCAAGCGCACCATGGGCATCAGCCCCGGCGCGTGGCGGAGCGCCGCGTAGGCCGCATGAACCCCTTCCTGCTCGGCATCCTGCTGATGATCGCCACCTGCGCGGTGTGGGGGCTGGCGTTCGTCGCGCCCATCGCGCTGCCGAACGCCTCGGCCATCGAGGTGACGCTGGGGCGCACCATCGCCTATGGCCTGATCTCGCTGCTGCTGTTTGACCTGCGCCGCGCCATCCGGCTGCCGCCAAGGGTGCTTTGGCGGGCCTTCGTCTACGCCATGACCGGCAACGTGCTCTATTACTTCCTGCTGGTCATCGGCATGCAATGGGCCGGCGCGTCCATGGGCGTGCTGATCATCGGCATGGCGCCGGTGACGGTGACGGTCGCCGGCCGGCTGCAGCAGGGCATCGGCGCGCTGAAGCCCCTCGCCTTCCCGCTGGTGCTGTTCGCGGCGGGCGTTGTGCTGGCCAACACAGCGAAAACGGATTTCTCGGGCGCGTCCTCCGACCTGGCGCCGCTCGGCATGGCGGCCATCTTCCTCGCGCTGGTGATGTGGACCTGGTACGCCATCGTCAACGCCCGCTTCCTGCAGGAAACCCATCTGGTGACGCCGCAGGAATGGAGCTCGGTGGTCGGCCTGGTGTCGCTGGCAGCGGCGCTGGTCGCCCTGCCCATCGCCTGGGCGACGGGGCTCGCGCGGACGCCCACGGAAATCAGCGGCGGTGAGCTGGCCATGCTGGCGCTGTGGAGCGTGCTGCTGGGCGGCGGCTCCACCTGGCTGGGCACGGTGCTGTTCAACATGGCGTCGAAGGTGCTCGACCTGACCATCCTGGGCCAGATGATCATCTTCGAGGCGGTATTCGGGATGATCTACGTGTTCGTCGCCGTCGGCGAGGTGCCGACCGTGCAGGAGATGGCTGGGATCACAATCGCGCTGTTCGCGGTTTGGCTGTCGATCCGGAGGTTGTATGTGCCTGTGGCAAAGCACTCACCCTAACTGTCACCCCGGACTTGTTCCGGGGTCTGTGTAGCAAACGAAGACTTGCAGACGTCAATTCACGGGCACATCCGCTGCATGAAGCCATCACGCGGCAAGACAGACCCCGGAACAAGTCCGGGGTGACAACGAGGAGAGGGGAGAGACCTAAGCCGCCCTTGAAGCCTTCTTGCGCTCGTGCTCGAGCAGCTGCTTCTTGCGGATGCGGATGGACTTGGGGGTCACCTCGACCAGCTCGTCCTCGTTGATGAATTCGAGGGCGTATTCCAGCGTGGTCTGGATCGGCGTCACCAGGATCAGCGCCTCGTCCGTGCCGGCGGCGCGGATGTTGGTGAGCTGCTTGGCCTTCAGCGGGTTGACCACCAGGTCGTTGTCGCGCACGTGGATGCCGACGATCATTCCCTCATAGACCTCGGTGGCATGGCCGATGAACATGCGGCCGCGCTCCTGCAGGTTGAAGATGGCATAGGCCAGCGCCTTGCCCGAGGCCATGGACACCAGCACGCCGTTGTGTCGGCCGCCGATCACCGCATTCACCCGCGGCGCATAGCGCTCGAAGGTGTGATAGATCAGGCCGTCGCCCGCCGTTGTGGCCATGAATTCCGAGCGGAAGCCGATCAGGCCGCGGCTGGGGATGTAGTAGTCGAGACGCACGCGGCCGCGCCCGTCGGGCACCATGTCACGCAGCTCGCCCCGGCGCTCGCCGATCTTTTCCATCACGGCGCCCTGGTGCTGCTCCTCGACGTCGATGGTCAGCGATTCCCAGGGCTCGCAGACCTCGCCGTCGATGGTCTTCAGGATCACCTCGGGACGCGAGATCGCCAGCTCGTAGCCTTCGCGGCGCATGTTCTCGATCAGGATCGACAGATGCAGCTCGCCGCGGCCGGAAACCTTGAAGCGGTTCGAATCGTCGGTCTGCTCGACCCGCAGCGCCACGTTGTGGATCAGTTCCTCTTCCAGCCGCGCGGCGATGTTGCGGCTGGTGACGTATTTGCCCTCGCGGCCGGCGAACGGCGAATCGTTGACCTGGAAGGTCATGGTGATGGTCGGCTCGTCGACGACCAGCGGCGGCAACGCCTCGACATTGTCGGGCTCGCAGATAGTGTCGGAGATGTGCAGCTTCTCGAGGCCGGTGAAGGCGATGATCGCGCCGGCTTCCGCCTCCTCGACCTCGATCTTCTCCAGGCCGTGGAAGCCCAGGATCTGCAGCACGCGGCCGCTGCGGGTCGCGCCGTCGGCGCCGACCACGGTGACGCGGGTGTTGCGCTTGATCTTGCCGCGCTGGATGCGGCCGATGCCGATGACGCCCACATAGGACGAATAGGACAGCGCGCTGACCTGGAGCTGCAGCGAGCCGTCGATGCTGACGTCGGGCTCCGGCACGTGCTCGACGATGGTCTCGAACAGGGCGCGCATGTCGTCGGCCGGCTTGTCCAGGTCCTTCGTCGCCCAGCCTTCGAGCGCCGAGGCGTAGATCACCGGGAAATCGAGCTGCTCGTCGGTCGCGCCGAGTCGGTCGAACAGTTCGAAGGTCTGGTCGACGACCCAGTCGGGACGCGCGCCGGGACGGTCGACCTTGTTGATGACGACGATCGGGCGCAGGCCGCGCTGCAGCGCCTTGTTGGTCACGAAGCGGGTCTGCGGCATCGGGCCGTCGACAGCATCGACCAGCAGCAGCACCGAATCCACCATCGACAGCACGCGCTCGACCTCGCCGCCGAAGTCGGCGTGGCCGGGGGTGTCGACGATGTTGATGCGCCAGCCTTCCCAGGTGATGGCCGTGTTCTTGGCCAGGATGGTGATGCCGCGCTCTTTCTCGATGTCGTTGGAGTCCATGACCCGCTCTTCCTGCTCGCCACGCGTTTCGAGCGTGCCGGACTGGCGAAGCAGCTTGTCGACCAGCGTCGTCTTGCCATGGTCGACATGGGCAATGATGGCAATGTTGCGCAGGCGGCGGATCGTGTCGGTCATAAGATATAGTTATCCGAGTTTTGTGAACGCGCGGTTATATGGGGCGAAGTTCTTTAGCGCCATAGCGTTTTTTTCGTAGCTGCCAAGATATTACGCACGAAATCGGTGGCGCCGGCCCACGCGTGATGCTTTTCTGGGCACAATCAACAAGCCGATTAACGGGAGGGGATGGCATGGCTCACGCGGGAGCCCAGGGGGGAACCATCGACGCGTCGACGCGGCGCTATACGTTGTTCCTGCTGGTCGTGGTCTATACCTCGAGCTTCATCGACCGCAGCATCATCAACATCCTGGTCCAGCCCATCAAGGCCGAGTTCGGCGTCTCGGATACGGCCATGGGGTTCCTCACCGGCTTCGCCTTCGCCGTTTTCTACGCCACCCTCGGCCTGCCCGTCGCCATGCTGGCCGACCGCTCCAACCGCCGCAACATCATCGCCTGGGCGGTCACCATCTGGTCGGGCATGACGGCGCTGTGCGGCGTGGCACAGAACTTCTGGCAGCTGGCGGCGGCGCGCATCGGCGTGGGCGTCGGCGAGGCCGGCGCCGGTCCGCCGTCGCATTCCATCATCGCCGACATGTACCCGATGGAACAGCGCACCTCGGCCATGGCCATCTATTCCTGGGGCATTCATCTGGGCCTGATGTTCGGCGCGCTGGCGGGCGGCTGGATCGCCCAGTATTTCGGTTGGCGGACGGCATTCTTCGTGGTCGGCCTGCCCGGGCTGATCCTGGCGTTGCTGGTGCGCGTCACGCTCAAGGAGCCACCGCGCGGCGGCATGGAAAAGGCCGGCCACGACGTCTCGACACACAACATTGCCGCCAGCTTCCGCCATTTGTGGGCGACGCGCAGCCTGCGCCATACCATCACCGGTTGCACCCTGGTCGCGTTCGTCGGCTACGGCATCTCGGCGTGGGGCGCGGCGTTCCTGATGCGCTCACACGGACTGTCCACCGGCGAGGTCGGCACGCTCACAGGCATCATCGGCGGCCTGATGGGCATCATCGGCGCACTCGTCGCGGGCAAGGTAGCGGACCGGCTGAGCGTGAAGGACCCACGCTGGACGCCCTGGGTCGTCGCCGTCTGCAAGGTGGTGACCATCCCGCTGGTGTTCCTGTTCTACCTGCCGGACAATCTTTGGATCGCCATGATCGCCTTCGTGCCGATGATCGCGCTGGCGGCAACCTATCAGGGCTCGACCTTCGCCATGGTCCAGACGCTGTCGCCGCTGGGCATGCGGTCGCAAGCGTCGGCGATCCTGCTGTTCATCATCAACCTGATCGGCCTGGGGCTCGGCCCGCTGTTCGTCGGCATCCTCAGCGACGCGCTCACGCCCTCATTCGGCACCGACGCGCTGCGCTACGCCATGCTGATCGTTTCGGTGTTGGGACTGTGGGGCGCATGGCACTATTACATGGCTGGCCGCTACTACCGCGAGGACTTGGAGATCGCCCAGGGCAAGATTGCGGCATGATATGATTCGTTGCCATCAAGAAACGGGGAGATTGGCATGACGGAACTGACGGCAGAAGAAATCGGCCTGGTGCGCGAATTGCTGGAAGTCGAGGCCATCAGGAAGTTGATGGTCAAGTTCACCCAGCTCATGGACGCCAATGATCTGGACCGGATGATCGCGCTGTTCCTGGCCGACGCGCGCTGCGAGTTCGGCCATTACGGAGTCTGGAACGGGCGCGACGAGATTCTCAATGGCTTCAAGGCGCGCGCCGAGGGCAATGGCTGGGTGCCGATGAAGGTGCTGCGCGCCAACACCAACCATTGGGTCGAACTGACCGGCGCGGACACCGCGGTGGGCCGCCGCTACCTGCTTAACGGCGCCAGCTTCAAGGAGCCGACGGAATCGCCGATCAACTATCTGGGCCTCTACGACGAGGACTACCGCAAGGTCGGCGGCAGCTGGAAGATCCAGCGCAGCAGCCTCTATTTCTTCTGGCCCACCCGCGAGGTCAAGGAAGGCTTCCCGGGCGAGTTTCCGCCTTCCGGGTAACTACTTAGCCGTCATTGCGAGCGGAGCGAGGCAACTCAGGCGTTGATGCCGCTGCAAGGCCATTCTGGGTTGCCGCGCCGCTTCGGGGCTCGCAATGACGGAACTGAGAGTTCAATCCACCGCCGCGACCTGGCCGCCGTCGACGACGATGTGGGCGGCGTTGATCCAGCCGCCGGCGGGGCTGGCGACGAACGCGATCACCCGGGCCAGTTCCTCGCCGGTGCCGAGGCGGCCGAGCGGGATCGACTTCTCCACCGAGGCGTAGAACTCGGGCATTTCCGTCTTGCGCTTGTCCCACGAGCCGCCCGGGAACCACACGGCACCGGGCGAGATGGCGTTGGCGCGGATTTGCTTCTTGCCGTATTTCTGCGCCAGCTCGTTGGCGTAGACGCGCATGGCGCCCTTGGCCGGACCATAGGACGATGACCGGCCGAAATAGTATTTCGACGCCATGGAACCGATGAAGGTGATGCTGGCGGCGTCCGACTCGGTTAGCGCCGCCTCGCATTCCTCGACCGCGCGCACGCCGGCCATCATGTCGACCTGGAAGCTGCGCTCCCAGCCGGCCTCGCCGCCGGTCAGGTCGAAACCGCTGGCGTTGTGGATCAGCATGTCGCAGCCGCCCAGAGCCTTCAGCGCGTCGCGGCAGAACTGCCGGGTCTCCTCGCCGTTCTCCAGGTTGGCCGGCGCGCCATAAACCGTGCCCGGGCCGACCGCCTGCAGCTTCTCGACCGCCGCGGTGACGCCTTCGGCGCCGCGCGCGCAGAACGCCACATCGGCACCCTCGCTTCGCAGCAACAGGCCGGTGTACCAGCCCATGCCGCGGCTGCCGCCAAGGATGATCGCCTTCTTGCCCTTTACGCCAAGGTCCATGTCGCTCTCCCGTTGTCTGGTTCGCCGCCAGATTACCCGTTCGGCGGTCGGAGAAAAGGCCCCTTACCAGCACAACTGCATAAATTCTCCCGATTGATTTGCATCATGGCCGGCGGGCCGGTGACAGGAGAGGCTCGCTTCGGTGGAAATGACGAGCGCGATACTCATGCTCCGGCGACTGGCGACATGGCTGGCGATCTTCTCGCTGGTGCTGCAGGCGATGCTGCCGGCGATGGCGTCCGCGCGGCCGGCGCCGCCTCCAGAAGGCATGATCCAGGTCTGCACGCCGGCCGGAATCATTCTGGTTCCCGGCAACGCGCCCCCAGCCGGCGGCGGCGAGCGGAGCAGCGGCGCTCTCCACGGCAAGGCATGCCACGCCTGCAACCCCTGCGGCGGCGCCCGCCGGCGCCGTGGCCGCCGCCTGCCTAGAGCGCGCCGATATCGGCGGTTTCCAGGATGCGCCTCGGATAGCCTTCCCGCGCCACGCGAATCATGGCGCGTCCCACCTGTTCGGTGGTCACGATGCTGCCGGGCCACAGCCACTTGATCGGCCCGATCAGCGGCGCCGCCAGGGTATAAACAGCCCGATACACCGCTGATTTCGGCCGGATACCGTGCAGCGGCTGGATGATACCGGGACGGAACATATAGGCCCTGAACGGCAGCTTGAGCAGCGCGTTCTCGACCCTGCCCTTGACCCGCGCCCACATGATGCGGCCCTGCTCGGTCGAATCAGTGCCCCTGCCGGAGACATAGACGAAGGTCATGCCAGGGTTGAGGGTGACCAGCGCGTAGGCGGCCGCCATGGTGTAGTCGTGGGTGATCCGGGCATAGCGCGCCTCGCTCATGCCCGCCGAAGATACGCCCAGGCAGAAGAAGCAGGCGTCAGCGCCGTCCATGGCGGGTTCAATGGCGGAGAAATCCGTGAAGTCCTGGTGCACGACCTCGCGCAACTTCGGATCGCCTAGCCCCAGCGGCGTTCGCAGAACGGCGACGATCTCCGTCACCGCCGGGTCGCGCAGGCACTCGCGCAGGACCCCTTGTCCGACCATCCCGCTCGCACCGAACAGGATCACTTTCATGGACATCTCCAGGCCAGGAACCACAGGGTCAGGAGTCTAGAGCCCGATCGGGAAGCCAGTAGGGCCAGTTTCGCCGGGCAGCCATGAGAGACCGCCGGGGACTTTGGTGCGAGCGGCGGGAATCGAACCCGCAAGCCCTGACGGGCGAGGGATTTTAAGTCCCTTGTGTCTACCAGTTCCACCACGCTCGCGTGCCCGCAAACCTATGCGAGCGGCGCGGTGGCGTAAAGCGATGGCACTCGGTTGGCGCAAGGCCTGCCGGGGTCTGCCCTGAACGATGCCGCGCGCGGTCGGAGAGTGTGAGCGGGTCGGCTCCCCATCCGGCGCGTACCACGCGGCATGTTCAGGGCAGACCGCGGCAGGCCCGGACCTCTGACGTGAGAGATCTTGGGGGACTACCGGGACCGGAGCGGGCTCCGGTCCTTGGGCCGTCGTGGAACCGGAGCGGACTCCGGCCCTGTCCTGTGTGTCGCTGGTGCCGGCGATCAGCCGCAGATCCACCACTGGCACTTCACCGCGCGGGCCTGGGTCTCATTGGCGCCGCAGGTGTGGGCCACTTCCTCGGCCATGCGCCAGTGCGCCTGCGGACCGGTCTGCGCCTTGCGGCCTTCGGCGGTCTTCGGGTCGAATTTGGCCGGCATCAGGATCGTGCCGCCCGCCATCGGGCCGGCGGGAGTCCAGGCGGCGCCTTCGCGGTTGCCGTACACGACGACCGGCTGGGCCGACGGGCACTGCAGACCGGTGACCTTGGTGGTCAGCGCCTGCATCTCGGCGATGTTGTTCGAGGCCGGGGTCTCGGCGCAGGCCGCAAGGAGGCTGACCGCCGCGAGGGCGGGAATGATCGTCTTCATGGTGTTGTCCTCGTCAGTTGCGGGCAGGCGGCGCCTGTCCGGTGTTGGTCGTTTCGGTCGCGTCTTGCGGGAAGCGTTGGCCCCGCCGTGCCCGCTCAGTGCGGACAGTCGCCACCGACTTTTCGACCAACCTGCCCGCCGGTCGTAACGGCAGGCATCAGATGGATTTCATCCCTGCTCCGGTCCGGTGCGTTGGCACCGGCCCAAGCCCGAACGGGTCTGAAACTCGGGAGGTTACCGAACCCTGCCCCCATAGAGGAGGACCCTGTATCCCTTTGGAACCCGATGTGTTGGCCGTGGTGGCTCCGTGAGGACAGGTTGTAGAGAAACTTCAAATTTTATGTAACTTTAAATTGTGTCGGAATTTCGCCACATTCCCCAATTTGAGCCATACATCAAAAAATATGAATATTACCAATCATTTGACCATACAACCTGAAATTGATATCGGCTCATTTGCGACGAAATATGGCTCTCGTAAGGCGCGAACACTCACCGACCCGTGGTTGCAATAGCGCGCCTGAGGCTGCTGGAAGCACGAGATTCGGACTCGAATCGCCGTATGTGCGATGCGACTCGATCCAAAATTGCTGCGACGGCTGAGCGTCGATGCGTCGCCGGTCGACGAGGCTGTCCCGACTCAGGCGGATTCCTCGAACTGGGGCTTCCCGCCCAGTGCATCGGCCATATCGAAGACCTCCTGCGCCAATCTGGCGTTGAGAGCCTCGTCAGTGGACCGGATGACGATGCTGGTGCCACCCTTGCCCTGCCGGTAGAACGGATACGAACCGATGTCCGCCGTGGGATTGCGGATCTGCATGTCCCTGAGACCCGCGGCGACGAGGCTTTCCGCCAGATGCAGCAGCACCGAGCGCGACCTGACGGGCAATCCGCCGGTCAGCCGGTGCTTCAGGCTTTCCAGCATCGCCTGCATGATCAGCGGGATGCCCGCGAGCACGAAGACATTCTCCATCTGGAAGCCCGGCGCCTTGGAGATCGGGTTATCGACCAGCCTGGCGCCGCGCGGGGTGCACGCCATCCGGGCGCGCGCGGAGGTCAGACCTTCGGGGCCGTAATATTCCTTCAGGATCTCGTGCGCCTCGGGATGCAGCTCCCACGGCACGCCGAACGCCTTGGCGATCGATTCGGCGGTGATGTCGTCATGGGTGGGCCCGATGCCGCCGGTGGTGAACACGTAGTCGAACTTCGGGCGCACCTCGTTCACCGTGCCAACGATGGTGTCCTCGATATCGGGGATCACGCGGGTCTCGGTGAGCTGGATGCCGCACTGGTCGTTCAGCCACTTGGCCAGATACGCCAGGTTGGCGTCCTGGGTCCGGCCGGACAGGATTTCATTGCCGATGATGATCAGGCAGGCGGAGACTTTATTCGGTTCTGTCATGCGGCATTTATATCAAGGCGCCGGTAACGGCGACACGGCAAAACGGCCGGAAGTATCACTTCCGGCCGTCCCACATCATCCCGCTCCCGGATCAAATCCGAGAGCGGAAAGATGATGGTCTCCAGAACGAGCTAGAGCAGCTTGCCTTGCAAGCTGCTCTAGCGGGCGCGCGCCCCCGAGGGAGGGGGAAACAGAGGCGCGCTGAAACCTAGTCGATCGGCGCCTGGCTCGTCTTCGTGCCGCCGTCGAGCGCGGCGGCGGTCTTCACCAGATTGACGAATTCAACGCGGTAGCCCTGGGAGTCGTTGCCACGGCCTTCCGAGGCCAGCGCCGCGATGCGCTCATAGCCGAAATCGCCCAGATAGGCGCCGTGGCGCAGTTTCTGGCCGAAGGCGGCGACGGCGGCGGCGAACTTGAAGTCGGGCGACGCCGGACCGGCCTTGTCCAGCATGGCGCGGGCCAGCGGGATCTCGATCAGCTTCGAGCTATCCTCGCTGGGCAGCTTGTAGCGCAGCTTGACGAAGGCGAACTCCTTGGCCGACGGCGCGGCCGCGGCGGTCGGCGTCGAATAGCGCAGCGGGTCCATCCTCAGGCCCTTGCCGCCCACCAGCGCGACCTCGTAGAGCGCGGTCACCGTGTGGCCGGCGCCGATATCGCCCGCGTCGATCTTGTCGTTGTTGAAGTCCTCGGTCTTCAGCATGCGGTTCTCGTAGCCGATCAGCCGGTACTCGGCGACGACCGCCGGGTTGAACTCGATCTGGATCTTGGTGTCCTTGGCGATGGTGAACAGGGTCGACCCGGCCTGCTCGACCAGCACTTTCCGCGCCTCCTGGATGGTGTCGATATAGGCGTAGGTGCCATTGCCGACGTTGGAGAGCTGCTCGGTCATCTCGTCGTTCAGGTTGCCGGTACCGAAGCCCAGCACCGACAGCGACACGCCCGTGGACCGCTGGCGCGCGACATAGTCCTTCAGCGTGTCGACGCGGGTGTCGCCGACGTTGAAGTCGCCGTCGGTCGCCAGGATGATCCGGTTGATGCCGCCCTTAATGAACGACTTCTGCGCCATGGCGTAGGCCAGGCTGATCCCCTGCCCGCCTGCCGTGGAGCCGCCGGCCTGCAGCTGCTCCAGCGCGGCGAGGACGGCGGCACGGTCGCTGCCCGGTGTCGGCTCGAGGACGACGCCGGCCGCGCCGGCATAGACCACCATGGAGATGCGGTCATCGTCGCGCAGCTGGTTGGTGAGCATCTTCAGCGACGACACCAGCAGCGGCAGCTTGTCGGCCGAGTTCATGGAGCCCGACACGTCGATCAGGAACACCAGATTGGCCGGCGGCCGCGCGTTCTTCGGCGCTTCGTAGCCTTTCAGGCCGACCTTCAGCAGGTAGGTCTCCGGATTCCACGGCGTGCGCGCCACCTCGGTGGAGACCGCGAACGGCCGCGACCTGTCGCCGGGCGGCTGGTAGGCGTAGTCGAAATAGTTGACCAGTTCCTCGACCCGCACGGCGTCGGCCGGCGGCAACGAGCCCTGGTTCAGGTAGCGGCGCACGTTGGAGTAGGCGCCAGTGTCGACGTCGACGCTGAAGGTCGAGACCGGCTCGGCCGCGGCCTGCTTCACCGGGTTGCCCTCCATGTGGGCATAGTTCTCGGTGTTCTGTGGCTGCTGCTGGTAACGGTAGAAGTCCGCCATGCTGCCGACCGCGATGCCAGGCGCAGCGGCGACCTTGGCGCGCTTGTCATACATCCCGCCAAACTGGGGCTTGTAGTCGGGCGGAGGCGGTGGCGGCGCATTCGAGCGCTTGGCCTCGTTGGTGACGCTCTGGATCGCGGTGGTCGTGGGCGCCGACTGGAATGAAATCTCCGGTTCGGCGGGCGCCTCGGCCACCGGGCCGTCATCACGCCCGACGGGAACGACTTCCTGCCGCGGCGGAGGCGTCGCGTCGGAGGCGGTTTCCTTGTCCTTCACCGAGCAGGCCGCGAGGCTGGCCACGCTGATGGAAAGGGCGAAGGCGAACGTAAGGCGGACGAAAGGATGGCGTTGGCTCATGGCAAAACTCCCCAGCCACTCGATGGTGGCGTGATACCGCTCAATCCCCCGAGATGGATGTGTCATCGGGTTGCTCCTTTTCCAGTGGGTGGGTGAAAGTCTTCCGAAATGTCATCGGTCATTCTTCGACCGTGACTTCTTGAGTGCCGGATAGCGGCACTTTGAACTTCGGCGGATAGGGGAGTTCCGGCAGATCCCAAAATTCCGCACAGGAAAAGCGCGTGATTGGCAGGGGCTTCAATGGGTCTATCGCGGTTGGTATCTTGGCCGTGAGTGCAATACCCACAGGCATGGTCAGGGCCCAGACAGCCAGCGTTGCCATCAGACACATCTCCATCGCAGGCAGAATCGTGGTCCGCATCTCACCCTCCAGGCCTTTGTCTCGCTTGTCCCACGCGCTTAGGCGCGGGCAGGTTCGCTCGGTCGCTTACTGCGGCGTTGGCATTTCTCTCGGTTCCATCAGGTAGGCGAACACGCCGACGGGCGGGGGATCGGCGATGGCCAGCCCGATCACCAGCACGGGCCATGCAATAATCAGAGTGATGAGACAGGAGCCGGCCGCCGAAACGATCGCCCGAAGCGGGCTGCCGGATACATCGTCATTCATCCGGAAGTTCCTATGCCGGGCCTGCCGGGCGGGGCGGCCGGGGTATTTCCACCCCCGTCCGCCGCCGCCCCGCCTGCCCGCGGCCGGTGCGGTCTGGTGGCGGGCCTGTCCAAAGCCGCCGCCGGATGGGCTCGCCAATGAGCCCGCCGCACCGGCTTTTGCGGCGACGGAAAATACGGTGCCGCCGCGCAGCCTGTTGGCTTGATGTGTGGTGTGTGAGAGTCTTTGCATCGGGTCTCCTCCCCAGGAGCCATTGCGCGTTAACATATTGAAAATGTTACTCCTCGCAGCGGCGCTTACCCGTTAACTCGGGTTCATGAAGGCCGTTTGCGGATTAATTCGCGTTCATGCCGGGATTGCGTGGCGCATCAGGCACTTATAGGGTTCCGGCATGAAGTTTCATGCTCCCCTGGTGCGCGGCACCCTGGTCCAACGTTACAAAAGGTTCATGGCCGACGTGGTGCTCGACACCGGCGAGACCATCACCGCGCACTGCGCCAATTCCGGCGCCATGGCCGGGCTGAAGGCGCCGGGCTCCATCGTCTGGCTGTCGCCGGCCGCCAACCCGGACCGCAAGCTGAGATACTCCTGGGAACTGATCGAAGCCGATGGCGACCTGGTCGGCATCAACACCGCCTGGCCCAACCACATCGTCGCCGAGGCGATCAAGGCGGGCGCCATCGAAGCGCTGTCCGGCTATGCGACCCTGCGCCAGGAGGTAAAGTACGGAAAAAACTCACGCATCGACATCCTGCTGGAAGACCCGGAAAGGCCGCCCTGCTACGTGGAGGTGAAAAACGTCCACCTGCGCCGTGACGGGACGCTGGCCGAGTTCCCCGACGCGGTGACCGAGCGCGGCGCCAAGCATCTTGTCGAGCTGGGCGACATGGTCGAGGCCGGACACCGGGCGGTGATGCTCTATCTGGTCCAGCGCATGGACTGCGACCGATTTGCAATCGCCGCCGACGTCGACCCGGCGTATGATAGGGGTTTGCGGGTGGCCCGCGAGCGGGGCGTTGAAGTGCTTTGCTATGCCTGCAGGCTGACCACCGACGAAATCACCGTTGACCGGGCGCTCGATCTCGCTATCTAAGCGCTGGGTTTGAAGGGTACAGAATGAACGACCAGAGAGTTGGCGAGATGCGCGCCGGCGGCATCAAGATCCACGGCCGCGAGGGCTTCGACGGCATGCGCGCGGCCGGCCGCCTGGCGGCGGAGACGCTGGATTTCATCACGCCCTATGTGATCCCCGGCGCGACCACGGAATATCTCGACAAGCTGTGCCACGACTTCATCATCGAGCGTGGCGGGATCCCCGCCCCTCTGGGCTATCGCGGCTTCCCCAAGAGCATTTGCACGTCGATCAACCATGTGGTTTGCCACGGCATCCCCGGCGACAAGCAGCTGAAGGACGGCGACATCCTCAACATCGACGTGACGCCGACCGTCGACGGCTGGCACGGCGATTCCAGCCGGATGTACCTGGTCGGCGACGTGTCGGTAAAGGCGCGCCGCCTGTGCGACGTCACCTTCGAGGCCATGTGGCGCGGCATCCGCCAGGTCAAGCCGGGCGCGACGCTGGGCGACATCGGCCACGCGATCCAGAGCTATGCCGAGGCGGAGCGCTGCTCGGTCGTGCGCGACTTCTGCGGCCACGGACTGGGCAAGATCTTCCACGACGCGCCCAACGTGCTGCATTACGGCGAGCCTCAATCTGGCGTGATCCTGCGGCCGGGCATGTTCTTCACCATCGAGCCCATGGTCAATCTGGGGCGCTACGACGTGAAGATCCTGTCGGACGGCTGGACCGCGGTGACCCGCGACCGGTCGCTGTCGGCCCAGTTCGAGCATTCCATCGCCGTGACCGACAGCGGATTCGAAGTGTTCACCGCCTCGCCGCTCGGCCTGGACAAGCCGCCCTATATCGTCTGAGGGCGCATGCCGTCGGGTTGGGGGCCGTGACGGAAGAAAAACCACACCATCTGGGACACCGGCAACGCCTGCGCGACCGCTTCATGAGCGGCGGCGCCTCCTCCATGCCCGACTACGAGGTGCTGGAGATGCTGTTGTTCACCGCCCTTTCCCGCGGCGACACCAAGCCTCTCGCCAAGGCCCTGATCGACCGCTTCGGCAGCCTGGCCGACGTGCTGAGCGCGCCGCCGGAGCGGCTGGCGGAAGTCAAAGGCGTGGGCGACGGGATCATTGCGGCGCTCAAGCTGGTGCGCGAGGCAGGACTGCGGCTGACCCGGGCGCAGGCGCTCAATCGGCCGGCGCTGAGTTCGTGGAACGCCGTGCTCGAATACTGCCAGGCGGCCATGGCCTACGAGAACAGGGAGCAGTTCCGCATCCTGTTCCTCGACCGCAAGAACACCCTGATCGCCGACGAGGTGCAGCAGCAGGGCACCATCGACCATACGCCGGTCTATCCGCGTGTCAAGGGCGGTCGGATTCTAGGCCAGTGGGGCGGAGTAAAAACAGGCCATTGAGCCGCGGCATGACGATATGCAAAGGGCCCCGATCGGGGCCCTTTGCATATCGTCTGCGTCCTTTCCCTATCAGGGCGTGGTGATCTCGCCG
>CALQFM020000042.1 GCA_943329845.2 Candidatus Kuenenia stuttgartensis
GCAACGCTATCGTCGACCATGGCGGGCGTGGCACTTTCTGTCCGGTGTTCGAGAGTGGTCTAAGCGCCTATTCTCTACACCAAATCAGTAGGTTAAGCTACGTTCGCCGACCCGGAATAGCCCGGCTGATGAATAATTCGGGCTAGAGGCCGACGACCGCCTTGGTGATCCAGTAGGTCGCGAACGAGAACGTGTAGGCCAGCGCGAACAAATAGCCGGCCATAAAGAAGGTCCAGCGCCACGAATTGGTCTCGCGCTTGGCGACCGCCAGGGTCGACAGGCATTGCGGCGCGAACACGTACCACACCAGGAACGACAACGCCGTTGGCAGCGTCCACGCGTTGCGCAGTGTCTCGACCAGGCTGGTCTGGACCGCGTCCTCGGTGCCGCTCAGGGCGTAGACGGTGCCGAGGGCGGCGACCGCGACCTCGCGGGCGGCGAGGCCCGGGATCAGCGCCACCGAGATTTCCCAGTTGAAGCCGATCGGCGCGAAGATGGTCTGCAGCCCTTTGCCGACCCAGGCCGCGGCGCTGTAGAAGATCGGCGGCTGGGTCGCGTCCGGTGGCGGCGGCGGGAACGACGACAGCGCCCACAGCACGATCATCGAGATCAGGATGATGCCGCCGGCGCGGCGCATAAAGATCTTGACCCGCTGCCACAGGCCAATGCCGAGGTCGCGCCAGATCGGCATCTGGTACTTGGGCAGCTCCAGCAGCAGCGGCTGGGCTTCGCCGCGCAGCATGGTGCGCTTCAGCACGGCGGCCACCACCAGCGCGGCGACGATGCCGAACACGTAGAGCGAGAACATCACGAGTCCCTGCAGCCCGATGGCGCCCAATACCTTCCGGTCCGGGATGAACGCCGCGATGATCAGGGTGTAGACCGGCAGGCGCGCCGAGCAGGTCATCAGCGGCGCCACCATGATCGTGGTCAGCCGGTCGCGCTGGCTGTCGATGGTGCGCGCCGCCATGATGCCCGGAATGGCGCAGGCGAAGCTGGACAGCAGCGGGATGAACGCGCGGCCGTTGAGGCCGACGCCCGCCATCAGCCGGTCCATCAGGAACGCGGCGCGCGCCATGTAGCCCGAGGCCTCGAGCACCAGGATGAAGAAGAACAGGATCAGGATCTGCGGCAGGAAGATCACCACGCTGCCCACGCCGGCGAGGATGCCATCGACCAGCAGGCTTTTCAGCGCCGGATTGGCGATTTCGGACGACGCCAGAGCCTGCAGTCCGACGACGCTCCGGTCGATCCAGTCCATGGGTGTCTCGGCCCAGGAGAACACGGCCTGGAAGATCATGAACAGCAGGCCGAACAGGATCACCGGTCCCCCGACGCGGTTCAGGAAAACCTGGTCCAGCACCCGGGTAACCTTGTGCTCGCTTCCTTCCGACAGGGTCGCCGCCCTGGCGATGCGCCGGGCTTCGCGGCGCAGGCCGCGCACGTCGGTGGGAATGGAGGCCGTGTCGGCCGGCGCCTGGTTCTTCAGCGTCTCCAGGGTCGACGACAGTGTCTCGACCAGCTCGCGTGTGCCGGCCTTGCGCACGGCGACCGAACCGACGACAGGAAGCCCCAGCTCCCGCGCCAGCGCCGCGGTGTCGATGCGGATGCCGTCGCGTTCGGCCAGATCCATCATGTTGAGGGTGATCAGCATCGGCTTGCCCAGCCGTTTCAGCTCCAGCACCAGCGGGAGGTGGAACGCCAGGTTGGTAGCGTCGATCACGCACAGGATCGCGTCGGGCGGCAGCTCGCCCTCCTGCTGGCCCAGGATGACGTTGTTGGTCACCGCCTCGTCGGCGCTGTGCGGGGTCAGACTGTAGCTGCCGGGCAGGTCGATGACGTCGATGGCGATGCCCGAGGGTGTCTGCAGCCGGCCGACCCTGCGCTCGACGGTCACGCCGGGATAGTTGCCGACCTTCTGGCGGCCGCCGGTGAGGGCATTGAACAGCGCCGACTTGCCGCAATTCGGATTGCCGACAAGGGCGAGGCGATAGGCGGCACCGGGAGTCATTTAGGCGCGTCGACCTCGACCAGGATCGTGTCGGCCTCGCGGCGCCGCAGCGCCAGGATCACGCCGTCGACCTTCACCGCCATGGGATCGCGGCCGAACAGGCCTTCGTGACGAACCTCGATGGCCGCGTCCTCGGCGAAGCCCATGCGCAGGAGGCGCTCCTCCAATTCGGGGCTCAGCGCCTGGTCAGCCAGGCCGATCACCCGGCAGGTCTGGCCTGGCCGGAGCGATCCAAGGGTGCGGGCATTGGCCTGAACTTTCACGGGCGATCCATGCAACTGCAAGTCATTCGTAAGACGTGCCGCAATGTAGCAGATATCCGGCGTTTGTTAAGGCTAATGTTCCGCGGCCCGGCCGCATTGATCGAGCGCAACCCGGTAAAGGGTCGCCGCGGTCGTTCAGCCTGCGTTTAGGTTTCGCTTGGTAATGTGCGTTGCTCGTCTAAATCTTTTGCATTGGCCAAGAACGGGAAAAACAAAATGAACATCAATCGGATCGTGAAGGTCGCGGCAGCCGCGTCGGTTGCGTCGATCGTGCTGGCGGGCTCTGCCGTGGCGGCTTCGTCCGCGGAGAAGCTGGCCCAGTATCAGCCTGCCGGGAAGAAGGAGTCGTGCATCGAGACCTACCAGATCAAGGAAACCGATGTCATCGACAACCAGAACATCCTCTTCCGCACCAACGGCAACAAGTATTACCTGAATCACCTGCCGAACCGCTGTTCGGGCCTCAAGATCCAGGACGGCTTCAGCTACACGCTGCGCGGCCTCAACAAGCTGTGCAACGTCGACGTGATCACCCCGGTCCAGACCGGCGGCGCCGTCTACGGGCCATGTGCGCTGGGCGATTTCGAGGAAGTCACCAAGGCCGGCAAGCCGAGCCAGTAAACCGCTGCAGGCTACTCTGGAAGGGGCGTGAATTCGGTCTCGCCCGGCACTTTCGGGAACCGCTGCTCCTTCCAGGCGGCCTTGGCCTGCTCGATCCGTTCCGGCCGGCTCGACACCAGGTTCCACCAGATGTGCCGCTCGCCGATATTGGCGCCGCCCAGCAGCATCAGCCGCGAGTCCGCCAGCGCGCGGATCGTCACCTCCGCGCCCGGTGCGAACACCAGCATCCTGCCGCTTTCATAGGCCTCGCCGCCCACGTCGACCGTGCCCTCGGCGATGTAGATTGCGCGTTCCTCGTGCTCGCCGGTCAGCGGCAGCACGCTGCCGGCCTGCATCGCCGCGTCCAGGTAGAAGGTGGGCGAGAACGTCTTCACCGGCGAAGTTTCGCCATACGCCGTGCCGGCGATCAGGCGCAGCGTCACGCCGTCCATGTCGATCACCGGCAGGCTGTCCCTGCCGTGGTGGTGGAAATTGGGTTCGGTCTCCTCGGCCTCGACCGGCAGCGCCACCCAGGCCTGGATGCCGTGCATGGAAAAGCCGCGCGTCCGGGCTTCGGGCGCCGTGCGTTCCGAATGGACGATGCCGCGCCCGGCGGTCATCCAGTTGACGTCGCCCGGCATGATGTTCTGCACCGCGCCGACGCTGTCCCGGTGCATCATCTCGCCCTCGAACAGATAGGTGACGGTCGCCAGCCCGATATGCGGATGCGGACGCACGTCGATGCCGGTGCCGGGTGCGAAGGTCGCTGGTCCGATATGGTCGAGGAATACGAACGGTCCGACCACGCGCCGCTTCACATAGGGGAGCACACGCCGCACCTCGAACCCGCCCAGGTCGCGCGGCCGGGGCTCGATGACCAGTTCGACTTGTGAGGGCATGGGCGGTCTCCTTCGGTGGTTTCGTTCAGGGTATTTGGGCCTGATGAACATTGTTGGCCACACAGAAAATCGTCATCCCCGCGCACGCGGGGACCCAGCTCTTCGTAGGCCTCGGTCCATAGATCTTTGGCAAAGAACAAGAATTTTTTCGTACCGAGCGGCACCGCGGCCGTAGCCCTTGCCCCGACTGGGTCCCCGCGTGCGCGGGGATGACGCTAGTTTTTTACACCGCCGCCACGCTCACCGGCACCCCGTCGATCACCTGGTCGAGGAACTCGGACAGGCCGTAGCCTACCTTGCCGTTGCAGCGGTATTCGGTCATGCCCTCGGTGATCCGGGTGCTGAGCAGGGTGCCGTCCGGCGCGGTCCGGCGGTTGCGCAGCGGGATCAGCGACAGGACGGTGCCCTCGACACGGTATTCGCCCTTTTCCGTGCGGCACCAGGCGGTCAGCGATTTCTGGTACCAGTTTTCGTCGAACTCGGCCTCGATGCGCGCATCCTCGATGGGCCAGTAGCGGCCGTCCTCGAACACCATGCCGCTGGCGCGCTGGCCGTCCGGCGTGCCGGAGACGGTCATCACCATGCCGAAGTCCGGGCCGAAATTCATCGGCAGCCACTTGTACCAGCTGATCGCCTGCCAGTGGCGCGGACCCCACGACTTGTCGCGCACGCCGTAGCCGTTGACCGTCCATGACCGGCCATCGACCGAGATGGTCCCGGCCGCCGCCATGTGCTGCTCGTAATGGCCGCGCAGGAAGCTCTTCTCCGGGTCCAGTTCCAGCTTCGAGCCGTCCTCGTTGACGATCTCGCCGCCGTCCATGGGCGACACGCCGGTGTAGTCCAGGCTCATGGCGACCGTCACCATGGGGTTTTCCGCGAACGCCTTCTTCGGGTTGGCCATCTGGTGCGGGTCCGACAGCAGGCAGGCGTCGCCCTCGAACGTCACCTTCAGCCGCCTGAACGGCTCGATCACGTCGATGCGCATGCCGCCCGCGTCCATGGCGTCGTTGCCCGCGATCTCGGCGCGCTTGAAGATGAAGGCCACCTTGCCGTCGGGCAGGTAAAGGCAGCACGACATCTCGGCATAGTTCTCGTTCGGCCGGTTGCCGATGCGGAACCAGCCGCCGATCCGCTGCCGCGGATCGTACATGTTGAAATACATGCTCTCGTTGTAGTTCTTCGCCGCTTCGGGCGTGTGCGTGTACTCGTCCTGCGGATCGAGACGCAGCTTCAGACCGGGTGCCAGCTTGGCCATGATGTTCCTCCCTGTACTGCCAGCATAGCGTTGGTGTTACCGGATGGAAACCTGCTGTTGTCGTAGCTATCGATCTTAGCTATCGGACAGCGCCGCGCTTTCGAGATAGAGGTTTAGGTAAATAGCGCCATGGATGATGTCAGCTACCTCCATCTGCTACCCGGCAAGGAGCCACCCAGCCTGCCAACCGGAGCGTTCCCTGCAGTAGTGGTTGTGAGCGAGCCGGTTACTGCCGAATGGAGGAACCTCGTCAGCGACTGGTTGGTCCGCAGCGGCTGTCTCTACATGATGGCTTGGGGGCACGAGTGCAGTTTGTGGGATGACAGCGTTGACTACTCTATGATCGCAGCACACAACCTCTGCGAGACTCCGGACGACAGTTTCGTCATGACGACGTGGCACGATGACGATCCGCTTGAGGAAGTGTTCTGGTATTCTGAGAACTGCGCGTATCACCCGACTATCGATCTGGCGCGCACTATCATCATTGATATCGCCTCGAGTGATCGTAGCGCGGAGCTTCTGCAGGCTTACCTAACTGTACGGTGCAATGATGGAGCTTAGGCCTCAGACGCCCTGGCCGCTGTTCATGCTGATCGCGAAGTCCGACACGAACGGGTTCCATTTCCGCTCATTGCCGAAGGTCGAGGTGCCGCCGTGGCCGGGGACGAAGGTGATGTCGTCGCCGAACTTCCACAGCTTGTTGGTGATGGCGTCGATCAGGTGGCCATAATTGCCCTGCGGCAGGTCGGTGCGGCCGATGGAGCCCTGGAACAGCACGTCGCCGACAATGGCGATGCGGCCGGTCTTGCTGATGAACACGACATGGCCGGGCGTGTGGCCGGGGCAATGCACCACGTCCAGCACTTCCTCGCCGACGGTGACGGTGTCGCCGTCTTCCAGCCAGCGGGTCGGCACGAAGGTGCGGGCCTCGGGGAAGCGGTAGCGCTCGGCCGACTTGGGCAGCTGGTCGATCAGGAACTGGTCGCGCCGGTGCGGGCCCTCGATCGGCACGCCCAGCTTCTCGGCCAGTTCGGCGGTGGCGCCGGCATGGTCCAGATGGGCGTGGGTGATCAGGATCTTCTCGATGGTGACGCCATTTTCCGTGGCCACTGCCAGGATCTTGTCCAGGTCGCCGCCCGGATCGGTGACCGCGCCGCGCATGGTCTTCTCGCACCAGATGACCGTGCTGTTCTGCGCGAACGGCGTGACGGGAATGATGGCGGCTTTCATGGCAGTGTCCTGATCGCTAGGTTTACGAACACATAGCGCCGAAGGGGGCGCAAGACCAGAGGAAGCGAATGCGGGCGCTGCTGCAACGGGTGACGGAAGCCGCCGTTTCGGTCGCCAATCCAGAAGGTAAATGGGAGACGGTCGGGGCGATCGGCCCGGGCCTCCTCGTGCTGCTGTGCGCCGAGCACGGCGATACCGAGGACGATGCCCGCTACATGTGCGGCAAGATCGCCCGCATGCGGCTGTTCCCGGACGCGAACGGCAAGACCAATCTGTCGGTGCTCGACGTGAACGGCGCGGCACTGGTGGTCAGCCAGTTCACCCTGGCCGCCGACTGGCGCAAGGGCAACCGTCCCGGCTTCTCGCGCGCCGCCGCGCCGGATTTGGCGAAGGCGCTTTACGAGAGATTCTGTGCGCTGCTGGCGGAAGAGGGCGTGCCGGTCCAGACCGGACGATTCGCCGCGTCCATGCAGGTAAGCCTCGTCAACGACGGGCCTTTCACCATATGGATGGATTCGAAGGAATCATGAAAGGGAAGGCACCTGCATGAAGGTCTACGGCATCCAGATCCTGGTCGATGACATCCTCGCGGCGCGGGCGTTCTATGTGGACACGCTCGGCCTGAAGCTGGCCTGGGAAATTCCCGAGATGGGCGCGTTCGGCGTCGAGGTCGAGCCGATCCAGTTCATCGTCACGGTGGTCGGCGAGGAGCGCACCATGGGCGCCGCGCCGGGACGCTTCATCGGTGTTTCGATCGCGGTGGACGACGTCGACGTGGTCTACAACGAACTCACCGCAAAGGGCGTGCCGTTCGAAGGCCCGCCCGAAAAGCAGCCCTGGGGCGGGACGCTCGCCTATTTTCGAGATCCGTCGGGCAACATCCTGACGTTGATGGCGTGATCCCGATGTTGCGAATTTCGGGGTAAAGTGTAGTACCTATCCGCTCCAAATAGTTGTCATCCCGGCCTACGCCGGGATGACAATGAATTTTATGGCTGCCAACAACGACCGACACCCAGATGACCGAAGCCGACCGCCACTCCATCGGCCAGTCCGTGATCGACGCGTGCCTCGCCATGACGGCGCTGGGCGTCAACCACGGCACGTCGGGCAATGGCTCGGCGCGCTGGCTGGACGGCTTCCTGGTGACGCCGACCGGCCTGCGCTACGACGCACTCAAGCCCGCCGACATGGTTTACGTGACGCTGGATGGCCACGCCCACGGTCCGCTCGAGCCGTCGAGCGAATGGCGGATGCATTGCGACATCTACCGGGCGCGGCCCGAGATGAACGCGGTGCTTCACGCCCATCCGCCCTACGCCACGGCGCTGGCGTGCCTGCGCGAGGGCATCCCGCGGTTCCACTACATGGTCGCCGCGGCGGGCGGGCCGGACATCCGTTGCTCGGACTATGCGCTCTATGGCAGCGCCGCGCTGTCGGCGGCCATGGTTAAGGCGCTGGACGGCCGCAAGGCGTGCCTGCTGGCCAATCACGGCATGATCGTCTGCGAGACGACCATGCCGCGGGCATTGTCGCTCGCCGTCGAGGTCGAGGCGCTGGCGCGGCAATACTGCATCGCCCGGCAGACCGGCACGCCGGTGCTGCTGACCGAGGCGCAGATGAACGAGGCGCTGGCGCGCTACGCGACATACGGGAAACAGCCTGGGGGCCGGGAATGAAGGTTGAAGGTGTGGCGCAGCGGCCGATCAGGCTGCATCACGACGGCTGGTCGGTGGACGTCATCGACCAGACGAGGCTGCCGCACCGGCTGGAGATCGCGACCCTGCGCACGCTCGATCACGCCGCCGACGCCATCACCAGCATGCAGGTCCGCGGCGCGCCGCTGATTGGCGCCACCGCCGCCTATGGCATGGCGCTCGCCATGCGCGCCGACGCCAGCGACCTGTCCATGGGCGTCGCCGCCGACCGGCTGCTGGCGACAAGGCCGACCGCGGTCAATTTGCGCTGGGCCGTCGAGGAAATGCTGGGCGCGTTGTTCACCGTGCGGCCCAACGAGCGGGTCGAGGCGGCCTACCGCCGCGCCGGCGAGATCTGCGAGGAGGACGTGGCGATCTGCCAGTCCATCGGCATGAATGGCCTGACCCTGATCGAGCAGGCCGCCGCCCGCAAGCACGGCGACACGGTCAACATCCTGACCCACTGCAACGCCGGCTGGCTCGCCTGCGTCGACTGGGGCACGGCGACCGCGCCGATCTACATGGCGCACGACGCCGGCATTCCGGTGCATGTCTGGGTGGACGAGACACGGCCGCGCAACCAGGGCGCCTCGCTGACCGCCTGGGAGCTTGGCCAGCACGGCGTGCCGCACACCCTGATCTCGGACAATTCGGGCGGCCACCTGATGCAGCGCGGCCTCGTCGACCTGTGCATCGTCGGCACCGACCGCACCACGGCGACCGGCGACGTGGCCAACAAGATCGGCACCTATCTGAAGGCACTGGCGGCGCAGGACAACGGCGTGCCGTTCTATGTGGCGCTGCCGTCGACCACCATCGACTGGACGCTGGACGACGGCTTTGCCATTCCCATCGAGCAGCGGGGGGGCGAGGAGCTGACCCAGATCACCGGGCGCACCAAATGGGGCGAGAGCGTGACCGTTTCGATCGCCCCGAAGGGCACCCCGGCGCGCAACGACGCCTTCGACGTCACGCCGGCGCGGCTGGTCACAGGCCTGATCACAGAACGCGGTATCGCCACAGCAAGCCGGGAAGGGCTGAAGGCCCTGTTTCCGGAGCGGGCGCGTTAGCTTCTCTCTCTTCTTGTCATCCCCGCCAAGCGAAGCGCGCGCGGGGACCCATGTCGATACAAGTTCGGTTGCTCAGATGCTGCGCCGGTCCGAGAGATGGGTCCCCGATCGCAACCCGCGCAAGACCACGATCCTGGCGGATCGTGGGCGCGGCAAGCGTCAGGGATGACAGGTAGGGTGGCGCTAGCTTCGGCCAGCCGACCGGCGGCTGAGCAGGCGG
The DNA here is from genome assembly GCA_943329845.2 of Candidatus Kuenenia stuttgartensis. Taxonomy (GTDB): domain Bacteria; phylum Pseudomonadota; class Alphaproteobacteria; order SMXS01; family SMXS01; genus RI-34. The sequence continues at coordinate 9,249 of CALQFM020000042.1, forward strand.
CTTTCCTGGGCGCGGCGGTCAAGTTCGGCGCGGCAACTTTCGGCCATCCCGAAATCGCGGTTGCGGTGCGCGCGGACGAGCATGTCCACCAGTTCCGCACGCGAGCGTCTCGCGTAGAGCGAAGGGGTCGCAGGGCGGGCGAACAGATGAGCGTTCATGGGCGACGACTCGGGTTGATCTTATTTCCGCCACAATATCGCCCAATACGGCCTCATTCAATCGGTTATTTCAACTTTGAATTGATTTTGGCTGCAACCCCAGATTTTGCGCGGATTGCATCATTCACGCGTCGCGGATCTGCTTGGTGGCATCGCGGATGATGTCGACGATGGCATCGACCTGGCTGTCGCCCAGCGTCTTGTCCCAGGCCCGCTGCCTGAGCGCGTCGCGCATCTCGTGCAGGGCGTGGCGCACCTCGCGGTGGCGGTGGCGGTGCTTCCAGAAGGCGGCCACGTCGCCTTCCTCGTCCGGCGCGGCCTGCTTGTCGGCCTGCGCCTTGTCCATGCGGGCGAAGATGTCCTCGACCGTGGCCTTGTTGGCGTCGAGCGCGAGCAGTCCGTCCGGGGTCACCTCGAACAGCTTCTTGGTGCCGTCACTCCGGGCGGCACGGATCCAGCCCAGCTCCTCGAGCAGGGTGAGGGTGGGATAGATCACGCCCGGGCTGGGCGTGTAGGCGCCCGCGACCCGGTCCTCGATGTCCTTGATCAGCTCGTAGCCGTGGCTCGGCTTCTCCGAGATCAGCCTGAGCAGCAGGAAGCGCAGGTCGCCATGGGCGAGGAAGCGGCCGATCCTCCCGCCGCCGCGGCGGCCGCCTTCGCCTTCTTCACGGCCGTGCTCGTGCCGGCGGCGCATGCCCCGGTGGGTGGCGTGGCCGAACATCATGTTTCTAAGGGAGTTACGCATTGAGTTCCTCATAGGGGTTGGTTGCGCGCGAGCGTGATCGCGTGCTCGGGGCAGGCCGCGACACACAGGCCGCAGGCCTCGCATTGGCCGGCGTTCACCACGAACGCCTGTTTGCCGCCATGCACGGCGACCTTCACGCGCGTCAGGAAAGACAGGGCGCCCCGTTCCCCGGCCGTCAGCGTGCGGACCGCGAACACGTCATAGGGACAGACGCGGACGCAGTCGGCCTTGCCCTCGCACCTGCGCGTGTCGATCACCGGCGCGAATGCGCCCGGTGTTTGCTTGCAGGTTTCGGTGCTGGCGGCCATGGGGCGCTCCGTTATCGATACATCGATATATTCGATATAACGAAAATACAGATATATCTAAATTATCGGCGTTTCAAGCCGGAATATCGATATATCGAAATCAATCGGATCGCCGCCGGTTGACGCCGCCGCCCATCGGTGCACATATTGGGCTCGTTCCAGGGGTGCCCTTAGGGCTGAGAGGACGCGGGGAAGAGCCGCGCAAACCCTTCGAACCTGATCCGGGTCATGCCGGCGAAGGGAAGGAGCTTCCGGATACTCCGTTTCCCGCACATGGCCCATTCTTGAGCGCGGAGTAGCCCCATGAACGACCTCACCGAAGCCCCGAAGATTTCCGTCACCACCGGCGCCATTCCCGGCTCGCGGAAGATTTACGTGGGCGGCGACCTGCGCGTGCCGATGCGCGAAGTGGCGCTGCACGAGACGGCCAAGGAGCCGCCGGTGAAGCTGTACGACACGTCCGGTCCGTATTCGGATCCCGAGGTCTCCATCAACATCTATGAGGGCCTGGAACGGCTGCGCACGAAGTGGGTGCTGGAGCGCGGCGGCGTCGAGGAATATGAGGGCCGCCACGTGCGCCCCGAGGACAATGGCGGCGCCACCGGCAAGCATCTGGTTTCCGAGTTCCCGAACCTGCGCCGGCCGCTCCGCGCGGTGGGCAATGCCATGGTGACCCAGCTCGAATTCGCCCGCGCCGGCATCATCACCAAGGAAATGGAATACGTCGCCATCCGCGAGAACCTGGGGCGCGAGCAGGCGCGCGAGGCGCTGCTGCGCGATGGCGAGTCGTTCGGCGCGGAGATCCCGGACTACATCACCCCGGAATTCGTGCGCAGCGAGATCGCGCGCGGCCGGGCGATCATCCCCGCCAACATCAACCACCCGGAAGCCGAGCCGATGATCATCGGCCGCAACTTCCTGGTGAAGATCAACGCCAATATCGGCAATTCGGCGGTGACCTCGTCGGTCGCCGACGAGGTCGACAAGATGGTGTGGTCGACCCGCTGGGGCGCCGACACGGTCATGGACCTGTCGACCGGCCGCAACATCCACAACATCCGCGAATGGATCATCCGCAACTCCGCCGTGCCGATCGGCACCGTGCCGATCTACCAGGCGCTGGAGAAGGTCGACGGCGTCGCCGAGAACCTGACCTGGGAAGTGTTCCGCGACACGCTGATCGAGCAGGCCGAGCAGGGCGTCGACTATTTCACCATCCATGCCGGCGTCCGGCTGCACTACGTGCCGCTGACCGCCAAGCGGGTCACCGGCATCGTCAGCCGCGGCGGCTCGATCATGGCCAAGTGGTGCCTGTCGCACCACAAGGAGAGCTTCCTCTACGAGCACTTCGAGGACATCTGCGAGATCATGCGCGCCTACGACGTCAGCTTCTCGCTGGGCGACGGCCTGCGTCCCGGCTCCATCGCCGACGCCAACGATGCCGCGCAGTTCGCCGAGCTGGAAACGCTCGGCGAACTCACCCAGGTCGCCTGGAAGCACGGCTGCCAGGTGATGATCGAAGGCCCCGGCCACGTGCCGATGCACAAGATCAAGATCAACATGGACAAGCAGCTGAAGGAGTGCGGCGAAGCGCCGTTCTACACCCTCGGCCCGCTCACCACCGACGTCGCGCCCGGCTACGACCACATTACCAGCGGCATCGGCGCCGCCATGATCGGCTGGTTCGGCACCGCCATGCTCTGTTACGTGACGCCTAAGGAGCATCTTGGCCTGCCGGACCGCAACGACGTGAAGGTGGGCGTGATCACCTACAAGATCGCCGCCCATGCCGCCGACCTGGCCAAGGGCCATCCGGCCGCCCAGGCCCACGACGACGCGCTCAGCCGCGCCCGCTTCGAGTTCCGCTGGGAGGACCAGTTCAACCTGTCGCTGGACCCGGAAACCGCGCGCCTGTTCCACGACCAGACGCTGCCCAAGGAAGCCCACAAGGTGGCGCATTTCTGCTCCATGTGCGGGCCGAAGTTCTGCTCGATGAAGATCACCCAGGAAGTGCGCGACTATGCCGCCAAGGGCATGGACGACATGGCCGAGGTGTTCCGCAATTCGGGCGGCGACGTCTACCAGCAGCTCGACGAGCTGAAGGCGGTGCAGGAGAGCAACAAGGCGCTGCTCGCGGGGGAGTAGGCTCGCCTATTGGTCCAGCCGCATATCCATGAATGCGAAGGCTGCGGCTAGGTTTTTCATAACCTTGCCGCTGCCCTCCTGCGACAATGGAAGACCCGATCTCCATCGAAGCGCGTGGGTGTTTGTTACTGCTACCCTCATGCCGGAGCTCTCGATTTCCAGGTCAATGATTTGATCGCCCTGACGATACTCCGCAGTAAACCTGCCAGTGCGTTGGAATTCGAAGCCGTCGCTGCTGCGAACGCCTTGTTTATTTAGCCACACGAAGGTCATGGCGCTTACCAGTAGTCCCGCATGATCTGCGCCGCCCACTCGGGCTCGCGGACCTCGCCGCGCGGCGCGAAGCCCTTCATCCAGGGCTTGATGTCCACCACCGGCGTGCCGTCGATGGCGTCGAGACCACGGACGGTGAGGGTGATGCCGTCCACCTTGAGCAGCGGGCAGACACACAGTCCCAGCCTGTTGGGCCGGTCCTTGCCGCGCTGGGCGAAGATGCCGACACGGGGCAGGTCCAGGTTGCCGCGCGGGTGCCGGGCGCCCGTGTGGACCTTCGAGTCGGCCAACAGGTGGAAATGGAACAGGATCTCCACGTGAGAGAACTGCTCCAAACCGGTCAGGGCATCGGGTCCGAAGACCTCGGGATCCAGTGCAATGTGGCTGTCGACGGCGTCCCAGCCATCGTCGATCGCCTCGGTGCGGGCGTTGCGAACGAAGCCGATGGGGAGCAGCAGGATGGCCTGTGTCATGGCCCCAGGATATCCTGCGTCGTCGTCGTCGTCACCAGGCTGCGCGCCCGGTTCAGCGGTCGGTAGCCGGTGCCTTTTTGCCGCCCTTCCGCCCGCCGATCTGTCCAACCACGATGCCGCCGATGATCAGGCCGAGGGCGACGATGGCGTACCAGGTCAGCGGCTCGTCGAGGAACGTAATGCCCAGTGCGACGCCGATCACCGGCACCAGATAGTTGGTGAAGCCAGCGAAGGACGGCCCGGCGCTGCGCACCAGGTAGATCAGCAGCAGTGTCGGCAGCGCCGTGGAGAAGATCGCGAGCCCCAAGATGGCGGCGGCCGATGGCCACGACACGTGCTCGGGCAAGGCGCCGCCGCTGGTGGCCAGCCAGATCGGCGCCGACACCAGCGTGGCGATCCACATCACGCCGAAGCCGATCGGGATCGAATGATAGTCGCTGGCCTTGTCGGCCAGGATGGTGCCGCTGGCCAGACCCAGCGCCGCGAGCAGGATCGCGGCGGCGCCCCACATGACACCGTGGCCCCCGGAAAGCTGCGGGCCGCCGAACAGCACGACCACGCCGGCGAAGCCCACGGCGATGCCGATGGCCTTCCACCGGTGGAATCGCTCGCCACGCACGAACGCCTGCGCCAGCACGGCCGTGACCAGCGGCACCACGCCCATCAGGATCGCGGCGGTGCCGGTCTCCACCCTGGTCTGGCCCCAGTTGATCAGCAGATAGGGGACGACATTGCCGATGAACGCCATGGCCGCCATCAGCACCAAGGCCTTGCGGCTGCGCTCGACCTGCTTTTGCCGGATGAACAGGGCCGCGGTGAAGAACAGGGCGGCGATGGCCATGCGGCCGGTCAGCGCCTCGACCGGCGAGAAGTCGCGCAGCGCGATCTTCACCATCAGGAACGACGAGCCCCACATCATCGCCAGCGCCACCAGCAGGCCGGCATGCCACAGATGGCGGCGCCAGCCCGGGCGAGGGGCGGTCAAGGGCTTCGCGTCGGCGGATATGGCGTGGGATGACATGGGACCTCCGCACGCTCAACGCGCCAGTCGGTGCTTTGTGCCCGTCATCACGCCGTGTAGGCTTCCGCTTCGGGGAGACAGGAGATTCCATCATGCGGTTTGGCGTTTTCTACGAGTTGCAGCTGCCGAAGCCCTGGAGCGAGGACGACGAGCACCGGCTGGTCCATGAGGCGCTGGACCAGATCACGCTCGCCGACCAGCTCGGCATCGACTACGCCTGGGCCGTCGAGCACCATTTCCTCGACGAATACTCCCATTGCTCGTCGCCCGAGACGCTGCTCGCCGCCGCCGCCGCGCGGACGAAGACTATCAAGCTGGGCCACGGCATCCGGCAGGTGATCCCGCAATACAACCATCCGGCGCGCACCGCCGAGACCGTTTCCATGCTCGACCTGGTGTCGAACGGCCGCGCCCAGCTCGGCTTCGGCGAGGGCGCCACGCGCATGGAGCTGCACGGCTTCAACATCCCCGCCAAGGAAAAGCGGGCCATGGCCATCGACGCGGTCGAGCAGATCGCCAACATGATGACCATGACGCCCTATCCGGGCTATGACGGGCCGTACTTCTCCATGCCGGCGCGCAATGTCATCCCCAAGCCCATGCAGAAACCGCATCCGCCGCTGTGGATGGCCTGCTCGAACCGCGACACCATCCGCATCGCCGCCAGCCTGGGCGTCGGCGCGCTGGCCTTCGCCTTCGTCAATCCGGAGGAGGCGAAGCACTGGGCCGACATCTATTACGGTACGATCATGAGCGACGCCTGCGTGCCGGTCGGCCATGCGGTCAACGCCAACATCGCCATGGTGTCGAGTTTTTCCATCCATCCGGACCGCTCCGAGGCGATACGGCGCGGCCAGGACGGCTTCGAGTTCTTCGGCTACGCGCTCGCCTCGCTGGTCACCAAGGACACGGTGCCCGGCCGCACGACCTTGTGGCGCGACTTCCACGACATCCGCGGCAACAAGACCGAGGAAATCGTCCGCACCGCCGCGCTCGATCCGCAATATGCGGCGGGCATCGGCACCGAGGACGACGTACGCCGCCACCTGTACGAATTCGAGCGGGCCGGCGTCGACCAGGTCATCCTGCTGCAGCAGGCGGGCCGCAACCCGCATGACCAGATCGTCGAATCCATGCACCGCTTCGCCGAGGGCATCCTGCCCGAGTTCAAGGCCAAGGCCGACGCGCGCGAGCAGGCCAAGGCCGAGCGGCTGGCGCCGTTCGTCGAGGCCGCGCTGAAGCGCAAGACATGGATGGCGCCGTTGCCCGACGAGGCAATCCCGGTGATCCGCGCGTCGGTCACCAGGGAAAAATTCGTCTCCAGGCGTCCAGGCAAGGTAGCCCAGAACGAAGAGGCCTGATTCCCTACTGCCCCATCTGGTCCGCCGGCAATCCGACCGGGCTGCTGACGGCATCGCCGTCGAGAATGTGCGGTTCCTCGTCCGTGGGCGACATGATCGCCTGGTCTTGCGGGGACGCCGGCTGCGGTGCCTCGGGCGCTGGCTCGGCCGGCATGGGGACGGTGTCGGGACGCGGTGACGCGTCCGGCGGCGTCGACGGGCGGAGCGGCGCCTGGCGCAGCGATTCCGGCTGGATCTTCGGCACCTTCAGCCGCGGCGCGGGGGCGGGCTCGGGCGGCGTGGCCGGCTCGGCCTGAACCGGCACCGGCTCGGGCGCTGTCACCGCCGACTCGGGGCGCGCCGGTTCCGGCGTGACCGGCGCGGGTTCCGCCCGAACTGGTTCCGCCTGAACAGGTTCCGCCTGAACAGGTTCCGCCGCCGGCCGGACCGGTTCCGGAGGCACTGGGGCGGCTGCCGGGGCAGGCTCGGCGTCTTGCTTGGGAACGGCGCGCAACAACTCCTGCATCCGCGTCTGCTCGGGGCTCGGCATCGTCGCCGGCTCGGGCTGCACGGGTGAAGCGGGCGGCGGCGGTTCGGGTGGCAGCGCGACGGGTGCAGGCTCGGCTTGCGCAGGCGCTGGAGGCGGCTCCGGCGCTGGCGACGGCGCGGGTACCACAGCCGGCGGCGGTTCGGGCGTTGCGGGCGGCGCCGGCTCGGCGGGCACCGGCTCGCTCGGCACGGGAACGTTGGGCACAGCAGGCTGATCGGCCGCGGGCAGGATTGCGGGTTCCACCGCCGCTGGCTCGGGCGCTGCCGGTTCGGCGGCAGGCGCCGGCCGTTCCTGCAGATAGCGGGCGCGTGCCCGGCGCAATTCCTCTTCCTGTGGCGACGGCATGCTCGCCGGGGCGGCTACGTCCGGCGCTGGCGGCACGGGCGCGGGAGCGGGCGTGACCTCGGCCGGGACCGGCGCCTCCACGGGAGCCGCTGGCTGAACCTCGGGCGCCGGCGCCGGCGACGGCTCGACAGGCGCAGGTGCTTGGGGTGCTTCGGGTGCCACGGGCGCTGCCGGGACGGCAGGCGCGGGCGCTTCGGCGGGAACCGGCGCGGCCGGTACGAGAACAGACGGCGCCTCGGCAGGAGTGGCTGCGGGCTGATCGGCCGCGGGCTGGCCTAGGGGTTCCGGTATCGGCGCTGGCTCGGATACGGGTGCAGCCGGAGATGCTGGGCGATCCTGCAGGTAGCGGGCGCGCGCCCGGCGCAACTCGTCTTCCTGCGGTGACGGCAGAGCCGCCGGCATGGCTTCAGCCGGCGGGGGTGGCTCGGGCGGGGCGGCGGGCATCGCCACTGCTGGCGCCGAAAGCTCGGTGGGAACCGCGGGCTGAACCTCAGGCGCCGCCGCGGCGGGCGGCGGCGGTTCGGGGGCAACGGACGTTGCCTGCACCGGAGCAGGTGGTGCCTCGCCCGTCGCGGGTGCTTCGGGCGCCTGGGCGGCCGGTGACGTGGGTACGGCTTCAGCCGGCGCAGGCGGTTCAACCGGCGCCGCGGCCTCCGTCGGGGACGGTTCCACGGTCGGCGGCGGAGGTGCCGGCGGGTGATCCTGCAGCCACTTGGCGCGCGCCCGCTGCAACTCCTCGTTCTGCGCGGGCGGCGGCGCTGGAATCGCGGCGGCGGGCGGTTCCGACGCGGGCTCGGTGACGGTGGCCGGAGCAGGGGCAGCCGGCGGTTCGGCGGCCGCAGGCGGCGCAGCCTCGGCTGCTGTGGCCGTTTCGGGCGCCGGGGCGGGAACGGCTGCTGCGGGAACCGGCGCAACAGGCTCCGGCGCGGCGGCGGCTGGAGCGGGTGCCGCGGGCTGGGGCTCCACGGGAACAGGAGGCATCGCCGGCGCTGCTTCGACAACCGGCGGCGGCGCTGGCGCGACAGGTGGAGCAGGCGTCGGCGAGGCTGGCGCGGCCTCGGCAGCGGGCGCGGCCTCGATGGCAGGCGCGGCGGGCGGCGCCGGCGGCCTGGACTCCAGATATTTGATGCGCGCGCGCCGCAGCGCCTCGGCGTCAGCCGCCGACACGGTCGAGGCCGGCTCCGGCGCGGGCGCGGCGACTGGCACCGCCGGTTCGGCGGGCGCTGGTTGCGGGGCGGGAGTCGGGGCGGCCGGCGGAGTGGTGGAAGGCAGGGGCGCCGCTTCCTTCAGCAGACGCTCGGGCGGGGGCGCGGCCGGTATGGGCGCGGCCTTGGCGGGCGCGGGCTGCTGCTTTCTGTCGGAGTCGGGGGCGCCGACCAGGCGCTCGGGCGGAAGTTCCGGCGGCAGGTCGGGCTCGCGCACGTCGGGCTCGGCCTGCTTTTCGGGCACCGGCGCCATCGAGGCGGCCTGGCCGGCGATTCGCAGCATGGACGACCGGAGCGCGCGAGCGTTCTCCATCACCTGGTCGTCGTCCCGCGCTTCCCACATCACCGAGAAATCGTAGATCAGTTTGCCGCCAAGGTAGACCTGTCCGTATGGCATGACCGGCTGCCCCTGGATGGTCGCGCCGTACTGTCCCAGCGTGTTATTGGCGTAGTACTTGAACAGCTCCTTGTCGTAGATCGGCCGGCCGTCGGACGACGCCACCATCACGTCGAGCAGCCGCACCTCCACATTGGGCAGCTTGCTCGACAGGTAGTAGAGGACGCGGCGCAGGATGGCCTGCTGGTAGTTCGAGTACCTGCCGCCGTCATAGTAGAAGTTCACCACCAGAAGGGCGCGTTCCGAGTCGTTGATCGCCGTTTCGACGTTGAGGAACGGCATCTCCATCTGGGTGGAGCGATCCATCCGGAAATAGAAATAGGGCGACCGCCATTGGCCGTAATCGTCGATGCTGCCGCCGATGCGGGGAATGTCGGGCGCCTGGGACGGAACGGGTCCGACCGGCTGGGCCAGCGCCGACGGCGACAGCAGGAGCATGCCCGCTACACAGCCGGTCATGGTCGCCGCCAATACACGTTTCATGGAAGCCCCGATTCCACGCTGAGCCCTGCGCATGTTCTCGTACGCCCTTGCGCGCGATGCAAGAGGCGCGGTGCGTCAAGCCCCTGCACGGACGGGGAATCCGCCCGCGTGGCTGACCGCGCTGGGCGCCCGGCGGCCCAGGATACCTTCCAGCCACGCCGCGCCGTCGACCAGCGCGTCGAGATCGAGGCCGGTGTCGACGCCGCCCCGCTCGAGCATGTAGACGACGTCCTCGGTGGCCACGTTGCCGGTGGCGTTGGGCGCGAACGGGCAGCCGCCGAGCCCGGCCATGCTGGCGTCGACGGTGTCGACGCCGGCCAGCCACGCCGCCCAGGCATTGGCGACGCCGGTGTGCCGCGTGTCGTGGAAATGCACCCGCGTGGGAATGTGCGGGATCTCATCGTTCAGCCGCCCCAACAGGTCGGTGACCTGCGACGGGATGCCGACGCCGATGGTGTCGGCCAGGCCGATCTCGGCGGGTTCGCCCTCGGCCAGCCGCCGGGCGATGTCGATGACGTGCGCCGCATCGACCTCGCCCTCGAACGGACAACCGAAGGCCACCGCGATCGTCGCCTGGGCGCTGATGCCGTCCTGCCTGGCCAGCCGCAGGATATCGAGGCCCTCGCGGACGGACTCGTCCGAGGTCTGGCCCTGGTTGCGCTGGCCGAAGGTGTCGGTGGCGACGGCGACGAAACCGACCTGGTCGACGCCGCGCCGGTTGCCCTCGCGGGTCGCCAGCGCCCGCAGGTAGCCGCGCTTGTTCAGCACCAGCCCGATATACTGCACGCCCCTGTTGTCGGGCAGGCCGGCGACGACGGCCTCGGCGTCGGCCATCCGCGGCACCTTGTCCGGATGGACGAAGCTCGCCACCTCGATGCGCCTGGCACCAGCGGCGATGGCGCGGCCGATCAACTCGAGCTTCTGCGCGGTCGAGAACACGACGGACTCGTTCTGCAGTCCGTCGCGCGGGCTCACTTCGAGGATGGTGACCTGGCGCATGCTGTTATGTATATCGACCGGAAGGATCGGACGAAAGCGGTTAGAGGAGGTAACCCATGGCGCAAGGCGAGCCTTTCGGCGCCCTGCAGGGCCTGCGCGCGATCGAGTTGGGACAGCTGATCGCCGGGCCGTTCTGCGGCCAGCTGATGGCCGACCACGGCGCCGAGGTGATCAAGGTCGAGCAGCCCGACGTAGGCGACCCCATGCGCGAATGGGGGCGCAACAAGCCGGTGTGGTGGTCGGTGATCGCCCGCAACAAGAAGTCGGTGACGCTGAACCTGCGGACGAATGACGGACAGGACATCCTGCGCGAACTGGTGGCCAAGGCCGATTTCCTGATCGAGAACTTCCGCGCCGGCACACTGGAGAAGTGGGGCCTGGGCTATGAGGAACTGTCGAAGATCAATCCGGGCCTGATCATGATCCGGGTGTCCGGATATGGACAGACCGGTCCATATTCTCCTCGTGCGGGCTACGGCTCCATCGGCGAGGCCATGGGCGGCATGCGCAACCTGGCCGGCGATCCCAGCACACCGCCGTCGCGCGTCGGCCTGTCGATCGGCGACTCGCTGGCTGCCACCATGGCCTGCCTGGGCGCGGTGATGGCGCTGCACCGGCGGCACCTGACCGGGCGCGGCCAGGTGATCGACAGCGCCATCTACGAGGCGGTGCTGGCGATGATGGAATCGACCATCCCCGAATACACCGAGGCCAACTTCATCCGCGAGCGCACCGGCGCGGTGCTGCCCAACGTGTCGCCGTCCAACGTCTATCCGACCACCGACGGCGACATCCTGATCGCCGCCAACCAGGACAGCGTGTTCGGCCGGCTGTGCGCGGCCATGGGCAAGCCGGAACTGGCCACCGATCCGCGCTATGCCACCCACACGGCGCGCGGCAAGCACCAGCAGGAGCTGGACGACCTGATCGGCGAATGGACGAAGGACTATCCGGCTAAATATCTCGCCGACCTGATGGAGGAGAACGGCGTGCCGGCGGGCAAGATCTACAAGGCGCCGGACATGATGGAGGACGAGCACTTCAAGGCCCGCGATGCCATCGTCCACATGCCGCACCCGGACTTCGCCAACATCTGGATGCAGAACGCTTTCCCCCGGCTGTCGGAGACGCCCGGCAAGGTCGCCTGGGTTGGCGAATCGCTGGGCGCCCACAACGACGAGATCTATGGCGGGTTGCTGGGGAAGTCCGAGGACGAGCGCGCGGCGCTGAAGGCGGCGGGGACGATCTGACCATTTCCTTCCCTCGCTGGTGATTTCGCGAGTGTAGCGAAGCGATCCAGCCGCTCCGGTGAAGGCCGTCAGGCGTCGGAGCTGGACTGCTTCGCTCTGCTCGCAGAATCGGCGAGAGTATCGGCGCAACAGGAGAACGAGACGCCCCATGACCGAGCCTATTACCGGCGGCTGCCTCTGCGGCGCCTGCCGCTACGAAACCAACGCCGAACCGCTCAACATCCGCGTTTGCCATTGCCACCTGTGCCAGAAGGCGACCGGTGCGGCGTTCTATGCCCGCGTCATGGTGTTTCTCGACCGGGTGAGCATCACCGGTCCGGTCGGCTGGCACCATTCGTCGCCGGGTCTGCGGCGCGGCTTCTGTCCGAACTGCGGCACCACCCTGTTCTCCGAGCGGCAGAGGTCCAACCGGATCGGCCTCGCCATGGGCAGCCTGGACGACCCCGGCTGGTTCCACCCGACCGAACACATCTGGGTATTGTCCAAGCAGGACTGGGTCGTGCTGGCCGACGGACTGCCCCAGCATCTGGAAAATCCGTAAGGGCGGGAACAGCGCCAGTCTGCAACCCTGGCGCAGGCAATCTACCATCGACCGCGTGCCCATCCTCCGCCACCGATTGCGCCTCGCACGCTCCCGCGTGATACTCGTCCAATCCGGTTCCGGCGCGGGCATTCTCCGCGCGCTGGCGGACTGGCGTGGGGAGAGCATGCATGGCGGGAGGCGGGTTCGACTTCAATGCGCTCAGTCATCCGGCGCGGGCCTCGCTGTCGGAAGAAATGCATGTCCGCAAGTTCCCGCCCTTCGCGCCGCCGGCGCGGCTGATGCAGATCGTCATGCTGTGCGGCGAGGGGACCTTTGCCGCCAGCCTGGAGCAGGTGCGCGCCGTTCGGCGTCGAGGTGGCCGATGGCCGCAAATACTTCACCTGCCAGCTTGGCGGCCTGGGCTTCGCCTGGGAACGGCACACCGAGTTCGTCACCTATACGTTCATCGCCGCCGCGGGTGGTACCGGCCTGTTCAGCACCGCGCCGTTTTCGGAGATCCCGCATGATTGGCTGTCGGCGCTGCCCGCCGAGGCGATCCGCGCGACCCTGATCACCGTTCTCGGCCAGCAGGATCCGCTGCCGGACGAGGCCGAGCTGGATCGTCACTTCGCCGCCAGCGACCTGGTCACCTGCGACGTGGCCGGCGGCATGGCGCGCATCTGGTCCGACTTCCGCCTCAAGCCGGAAGGGTTCGGGCGGCTGCTGGTTGCCGACCGCGGACTGGCGGGCGGCGAGACCGCGCAGCTGGTGCAGCGGCTGCAGGAACTGGGCAACTATCGCAACATGGCGCTGCTGGGCCTGCCCATCGCCCAGCGGCTGACGCCGGAAGTGTCGCGGCTCGAGCAACGGCTGGCGGCGCTCACCGCCGCCGTCTCGGGCCAGCAAAGCAGCGACGATGCGCTGCTGGAGGAGCTGTCCTACCTGAGCGCCGAACTGGCGCGGCTGATGGCCGGGACGCGCTACCGGATGAGCGCCTCGCGCGCCTACGCCCAGCTCTGCCACGACCGGGTGGCGGAGCTGGACGTGGTCGCGGTGCGCGGCTTCCAGACCCTGATCGACTTCACCGAGCGGCGGCTGACGCCGGCCCTGCGGACCTGCGAATCCTTTTCCGCCCGGCTGGAGGACCTGTCGCAGCGGGCCGCCTGGACCAGCTCGCTGCTGACCACGCGGGTCGACACGGCGCTGAGCCGGCAGAACCGCGATCTGCTCGACTCAATGAACCGCCGCTCGGACCTGCAGCTTCGGCTGCAACAGACTGTCGAGGGCCTGTCCGTGGTGGCGATCAGCTACTACGCCATCGGCCTGGTGGGCTATGTGGTGAAGTCGGTGCATGCCGAATATTCGGCGATCAAGCCGGAGGTCGTCACCGGCGCGCTGGCCGTGCCGGTGGTGCTGCTGGTCTGGTTCTTCATCTCGCGCCTGCGCCGCCGGTTGCACGACCGCTAGGCGCGGAGCCACCTAATAGCTACAGGACGTCCAGGCGACGCCAAGGGCGATGGCCAACATGAGCACGAGGTTGAAGGCGGTGGACATCACGCCGATGCCGAGACGCGCGCCAAGACCGCGTTCGGGTCCGCCGACCGCGCCGATCGCTGCGAAAGCCGGCGCGCCGATCAGCGCCCATGCGCCGGCATCGGACTCGCAGGGAAATGCCATGCCCAATCCCAGCGCCAGCAGTGCCGATGCCGCGGCGGGCAGGAACAGGCTGCGCATGGCGAACGTACCGGGCTCGACTCGCTCGTGGTCGGGTTTCATAGGAAGTCCCCTGGCTGCGGTCGGAGAATAGCATAGTCGGCGGCGGCGGTTTCGCCCGAAAGCAAGCCCGCTCAATCCCGGCACCGCCGTCCTATCTCGGCGCACAGAGCGTCGGCGAACGCCCGTGTCCCCAGGACGCCGTCCAGATCCACGGTGCGCGTCGCCGGCGAGGCGATCAGCGCGTCGACGGCCGGCTCGATGACGGCGGCGGCTTCGCTGAACGCCGCGTTGGCGTGTTTCCTGCCCAGCCAGTCCAGCAGCAATCCGATCGAGAGGATCAGCGACACCGGATTGGCCTTGTCCAGTCCGGCGATGTCGGGCGCGGAGCCGTGCTGGGCCTGCGCCATGCAGTGGTCCGAGCCGGCGTTGATGGAACCGGCGAGTCCCAGGCTGCCGGACAACTCGGCGGCCTCGTCCGACAGGATGTCGCCATACATGTTCGTGGTCACGACCACGTCGAAGCGGGCGGCTTCGCGCACCAGCATGGCGGTCATGGAATCGACGAGCTGCTCGTCATAGGCGACCTCGGGGAACTGCGCGGCCACCGCGCGCACCTCGCGCAGGAACAGGCCGTCGGACACCCGCAGCACGTTGGCCTTGTGCACCGCGGTGACGTGCCGGCTGCGTCCCATGGCCATCTCGAACGCCGAGCGGGCGATCCGTTCGCAGGCCTGCGCGGTGATCTTGCGGACCGCCAGCGCCATGTCCGGCGTCGGCATGAACTCGCCCGGCCCCATGTGCATGGACCGGTCGGCATAGAAGCCTTCGGTGTTCTCGCGCACGATCACCAGGTCCATGGGCGTGCGGCCCCAAAATTTCAGGCCGTCGCGGGAGCGGGCCGGCCGGATGTTGGCGTAGAGATCGAGCGACAGCCGCAAATCGCCCGACACGTTGATGCCGCCCTCGGCCTTCGCCGGATAGTCGTTGTGCGAGATCGGCCCGAGGATGATGCCGTCGGCGGCCATGGCGGCGTTCTCGGCTGTCTTGGTGAAGGTGGTTCCCTCCCGCGCCAGCGTGGCGAAGCCGATATCGTGGCTCTCGAAGGTCAAGCCGAGGCTGAACCGGTCGCTGAGCAGGTCGAGCACCGACCGTGTCGCCGCGCAGATTTCGGGGCCGATGCCGTCGCCGGGCAGGATGACCAGATGCATCGGAGTTCCTAGAGCGGCGGCAGGATTTTCAGCGCGCGCAGCCGGTCGAACCAGTAGGCGAACATGTCCTCGGTGTCGATGCAGTCGTGGAAGCCCATCTGCCGCGCCTTGATGGTGCTGACGATGGCGGGCGGCGGCGCCCGGTCGCGGCCGGTGGCGCCGATGCCGTCGACATAGTGGAAGGAGTCGCCGACCAGTTCGCGGATGGTGTGCGGCCTCAGGCCGTGGCGTTTCACCAGGTCCTGCCAGACCGCCTCGTATTTCGGCATCTCCTCGGCGAGCAGCATGGGCACAGGCTTGCCGGGGTCCATGCCGAAGCACCAGGCGATGGCCGGCCAGACGTTCGGCCACACGAACACGTCGCCATTGGTGACGTTGAAGATTTCGTTGGCGGCGGCCGGCTCGGTCGCGGCCCAGGCCAGCATCTTGGCGACGATGCGCGCGTCGGCCGCTTCCATCACCACCGGCGGTCCGCCCGGATAGGACAGCGGCAGCCCCAGCTCGCGGCGGATCGCGGCATAGACGCCGATGGCGGCAATCGGGTTCATCGGCGCGCCGACCGCATGGCCGAACACGATCTGAGGCCGGACCACCGTCCAGCTCCAGGCCTTGCCCGGTTGGCGGTCGCGCAGGAAATCCTCCTGCAGCCAGTAGAAGTTCTCGTGGTTGTCGCGCGGCCGGTTCTCGCGGGCAGGCACCTCGATGGGCTTGAAATGGGCGCCATAGGCCTTGGTTCCCTGCAGGATCGACACGTGCTTCAATCCGGTAGCCGTCCGCTCCAGGGGCTCGAACAGGTTGGCGAGCATGGAAAGGTTGGTCTCCATCTGGTCGCGCTCGCGCCAGCCGGCGAACAGGCCCGGCTTCTCGTAGAGCGCGGCGAAGACCAGATGGGTGACGTCGCCCATGCCGCCGAACACGCGCGCGCAGGCGGCGCGGTCGGTCAGGTCAACGGAGATCAGTTCAGAGTCTGCATCGAGATCGTCCGGGATTCGCCGCGATACTCCGACGACATCCCAGCCGCGTGCCGAAAATTCCTCGATCGCGGCGCGCCCTACCAGTCCGGTTGCGCCGGCGACCAGCACCTTGTTGTTTGCCATGTAGCCTCTCCCTTTGGATGCAATATAGTCGGGCCACATCCATCAAGGGGAGAGATACATGGACGCTGACATCCAGAAGGTGATCGACGACTACAAGATCCGCCAGGTGCTGTACCGCTACACCCGCGGCGTGGACCGGTGCGACGCCGAACTGGTCAGCTCGGTCTATCACGAGGACTCCACCGACGACCACGGCGCCTACAAGGGGCCGGGAAAGGCGTTCGGTCCGTATGTGACCAAGGCGCTGGCCGAGCACACGGAATCGACGTCGCACACGCTCAACCAGTCGATCATCGACATCCACCACGAAACCGCAAAGGCCGAGACCTGGTTCGTCGCCTATCACGTGCGCAAGGACGGCGACACCACCTATCTGGACCGGTTCGGCGGCCGCTATCTGGACAAGCTGAAGAAGCGCAACGGCGACTGGCTGATCATCAAGCGGGTCGTGGTGCGCGACTGGAGCACGACCGAGAAGGTCGAAGGCTCGTACTACAAGGCGGAGAATTTCGAGGCCGGTAAACGCTCGAAGGAAGACCTGGCCTACACCCTGTCGTGACGAGAAGAGGGCGCCGCATCCTGACCGGGGCGCTGGTCGTCCTCGGGCTGATCGTGGCGGTTCTCGCCTGGAAGCTGCCGCCAATGGCACAACTGGCGGTCGACACCAGCGCCAAATGGGCCTGCCAGTGCCGCTATATCGACGGCGGCGACGATAAATTCTGCGTCAGTGAGGACCCGTTGGGCTTCGGCGGCACGGATTTTCGGTTCGAGCCGGAGAGCCGGCAGGTGACCGCCTCGATTTGGGGCTTGGCGAGCGCCACCGGCCGATACGAGCCGGGCAGCGGCTGCATGGTGCACTGATGCGGCTGCTGATCGCCATCATGCTGCTGTGGGCCGTGCCGGCGATGGCGCTGACGCCGCTGCCGCCGCAGCCCGATGGCGTGACCTGGCCGACGGCGGCATGGCCCGAAGCCGCGCCCGCGCCGGACGTGGATACGGGCGAATTGAACGCGCTGCTCGACCGCGGCTTCACCGATCCCGATACGCTCCCGGGAATGCGTGCCATGCTGATCGTCCACCGCGGCGTGCTGGTGGCCGAGCGCTATGCGCCTGGCTTCAGCCGTGACCGCAAGTTCCTGTCCCAGTCGGTCGCCAAGACCGTGCTCGGGGCGCTCACTGGCATCGCGGTGCGCGACGGCAAGCTCAGCCTCGATGGCCCCGCACCCGTCGCCGCGTGGCGCGATCCCGGCGATCCGCGCCATGCCATCAGCGTCCGCCATCTGCTGCAGATGACCGACGGGCTCGACTTCACCGAAGCCTACTTCAACCCGTTCACCTCGGATGTCCTGCCCATGCTGTTTGGCGGCGAGCGGGGCGACATGGCGGCCTATGCGGCCACCCGCCCAATGGCGGCGGCGCCGGGTACGCTCTGGAGTTACTCCAGCGGCACGGCCAACCTGCTCTCGGGCATCGTGCGGGACGCCGTCGGCGGCACGAAGGACAGCTATCTCGCCGGGCTGTTCGATTCCATCGGCATGTCCAGCGCCGAGCCGGAGTTCGATGCGGCCGGCGTCTTCGTCGGCTCGTCCTGGCTGCACGCGACGGCACGGGACTGGGCGCGCTTCGGCCTGCTGATGCTGCGCGGCGGCGTCTGGGACGGCAAGCGCATCCTGCCGGAAGGCTGGGTCGACTTCATGCGCACGCCGCAGCCCGGCGGCGTCTACGGCGCCATGACATGGCTGAACACGAGCATACCCAAACGCCTGCCCACCATTCCCGCCGACGCGTTCATCGCCAGCGGCCATCGGGGCCAGGTCATCGCGATGATCCCGTCCAAGGACCTGGTGGTGGTGCGGTTCGGGCGGACTGGTTACGACAGGTACGATGCGCTGTATGAATGGATCGGGCAGGTCATCGCGGTGTTTCCAGATGTTTCCACCGATCCCTTAAGCCATTAAAAATACTTGTCATTCCCGCGCACGCGGGAGCCCAGGCGGGGAAGGGAACGAGGCGGTAGTGCGCTTCGATAACGCAAAATGGTTTCTTCGTGACCGAGCCCATGGCGCGGTCGTCGCGCTACGATCATCTGGGTCCCCGCGTGCGTGGGGATGACGATCGATGTTGTTTGGTTTCACACCCGGTGTATGGTGCCGCGCGAAACCGAAAGGCCCTCCCTTGATCCCCTGGCAACACCTCGACACGGCGACCATCCCCGGCGGCGGCGAGCTGCGCCTGAATCAGCGCGGCACCGAGTTCTCCATCATGCTGGGGCGCATCGAGCTGATGAACAGCCGGCTGAGCGGTTCCGAGGAGGCGCTGGCCACCATGTCGGCCGCGCGTATCCGGTCGCGCAAGGCGCCGCGCATCCTGATCGGCGGCCTGGGCATGGGCTTCACCCTGCGCGCGGCGCTGGCCGGGTTCAGCCCCGACGCGCGGATCGACGTGGCCGAGCTGGTGCCGGAAGTCGTGGCCTGGGCGAGGGGGCCGCTGGCGGGGATATTCGGCAGCTGCCTGGATGATCCGCGGGTCACCATCCATGTCGGCGACGTCGGCGCGCTGATGCGGGCGCAGCGGTCCAGCTGGGACGCGATCCTGCTCGACGTGGACAACGGCCCCACCGGCCTGACCCGCGAGTCCAACGACGACCTCTACGCCATGGGTGGCCTCGGTTGGGCCCGCGCGGCGCTGCAGCCCGGCGGCGTCCTCGCCGTGTGGTCGTCCGGCCGGGACAGTGTGTTCACGAACCGACTGCGCAAGGCCGGCTTCGACGTCGAGGAGGTGATGGTCCGCGCCCGGGTCGGCAAGGGCGCGCGGCACAACCTCTGGTTCGCGACGGCCTGACGACTACTCGGCCGGAACCGCCACGCCGTCCGGCACAACGTGGGTGACCGGCTCGGGCTTCCTGCGCGAAAGCAGCGTGTAGAACGCCGGGACGATGAACAGGGTGAAGGCGGTGCCGAAGGTCATGCCACCGACCAGCGCCCAGCCGATCTCGTGGCGGCTTTCGGCGCCCGCGCCGGTGGCGAGCGCGAGCGGGATGGCGCCGAGCACCATGGCGCCCGTGGTCATCAGGATCGGGCGCAGGCGCAGAACGGCGGCCTCGATCACCGCCTCGACCTTGGTCTTCCCCTGCTCCATCTGTCGGTTGGCGAACTCGACGATCAGGATGCCGTGCTTGGTGATCAGCCCGATCAGCGCGATCAGGCCGATCTGGCTGTAGACGTTGAGTGTGCCGCCGGTGAGCTTCATGGTCGCTAGCGCGCCGCCGATGGCGAGCGGCACGGTCAGCATGATGATCAGCGGGTCGACGAAGCTCTCGAACTGGGCCGACAGGAACAGGTAGATGAAGCCCAGCGCCAGGATGAAGGTGATGGCCATGCTGGTGCCGGACTGCTTGAATTCGCGGGCGTTGCCCTTGTAGTCGACCTGCATGCCCGGCGCGACCTCGTGGGTCGTCTTCTCCAGCACGTCCAGCGCGTCGCCGAGATTGTAGTCCGGCGTCAGATTGGCGGTGATCGTCGCCGAACGCAGTTTGTTGAAGTGGTTGAGTTCGCGCGGCGTCACCGATTCCGTCATGTCGACCAGGCTCTCCAGCGGGATCATCTGGCCGTCCTTGTTGCGCACGAAGATGGTCCGCAGGTGCTCGGGATTGCGCCGGTCCACGTCCTCGATCTTCAGCACCACGTCGTACTGCTTGTTGCCGCGCTTGAAGTGGGTGACCTCGCGGCTGCCCAGCATGGTTTCGAGCGTCCGGCCCACGTCGTCGACGCGCACGCCGGTCGCCGCTGCCTTGTTGCGGTTCACGCTGATCTTCAGCTCGGGCTTGTTGAGCTTCAGGTCGTTGCGCAGCGCCGCGAAGCCCGGGGTCGTCGAGGCGCGCTCCATGACCTTGTCGGCGGCGGCGTTCAACTCCTCGTAGCTACCGGTCGTCTGGATCACGAAGTCGATGTTGGCGTCCTGCGGCGAGCTGCCGAACGCGCCCGGGTTGTTGGGCAGCGCGATCACGCCGGGGACGGCCGCCATCTTCGGCGCCATCTCCTTCTGGATCTCCAGTGAGCCTCGGCTGCGCTCCTTCCAGGGCTTGAGCAGCACGAAGGAATAGCCCTGATTCACCGTCGGCCGGCCGACCGCCGTGTAGAAGTTCTTCTGCACGTCCGGGCTGGCGATGTAGAGCTTCTCGAGCTCCGCGGCATACTTGCTCATGTATTCGGGTGTCGCGCCTTCGGGGCCGAGGAAATAGCCGACGAAGAACCCCCGGTCCTCCTGCGGCGACAGCTCGTGCTTCAGCGTGGAATACAGAAATGCGGTGCCGACCGCGATGCAGCCCGCCAGGATGAAGATGGCGTTGCGCCGCTGCATCGCCGCCGTCAGCGCGCGGCGGTAGCTGCGCATCAGGCCGCCGAAGACCGCATCGATACGGCGGGACAGCCAGCCGCTCTCGCGCTCCTTCATGCTCAGCATCTTCGAGCACATCATCGGAGTCAGCGTCAGAGCGACGAAGCCGGAGATCAGCACCGCGCCCGCGAGCGTCAGGGCGAATTCGGTGAACAGCTTGCCGGTGCGCCCGGGCGTGAATGCGACCGGCGCGAAGACCGCGACCAGCGTCAGCGTCATGGCGATGATGGCGAACCCGATTTCCTTGCTGCCCTTCAGCGCCGCCTCGCGCCGTGGCTCGCCATGTTCCATGTGCCGGTAGACGTTTTCCATCATGATGATGGCGTCATCGACGACGAGGCCGATGGCGACCACCATGGCGAGCAGGGTCAGCGAGTTGATGCTGAACCCGAACATGAAGATCAGGAAGAACCCGCCGGTCAGGGCGATCGGGATGGTGAGCAGCGGGATCAGGGTCGCGCGCCACGATCCCAGGAACAGGAAGATCACCGCCAGCACCAGCACGAAGGCTTCGGCGATGGTGACATACACGGCGTCGATGGACGCTTTCACATAGACCGACTTGTCCCAGTTCACCTCGCCCGTGACGCCCTCGGGCAACGACTTGAGCAGCTCCGGCAGGATGGCATGGACTTCGTCGGCCACGGCCAGAGGATTGGCCTTGCCCTGCTTGACCACCCCCAGCGCCGTGGCCGGACGGCCGGAATAGCGGGCGATCTCGCGGTTCTCCTCGGCGCCCAGCTCGACCTTGGCCACGTCCTTGATGCGGACCAGATAGCCATCGGCGTCCTTCAGGACGATCTGCTCGAATTCCTTGGGCGTGTTGAGGTCGGTTTCGGCAAGGACGGTGAACTCGCGCTCCTTGCTCTCGATGCGGCCGGCCGGGATCTCCACGTTCTGCTGGCGCAGCGCGTCCTCGACGTCGGCGGGCGTCAGGCCGTAGGCGGCGAGGCGGGTGCGGTCCAGCCAGATCCGCATGGCGTAGTAGCGCGGGGCGTAATAGATCACCTTGGCGACGCCAGGCAGCACCTGCAGCCGGTCCTTGATCAGCCGGTCGGCCGCCTCGGTGACCACGAGCTGGTCGAACTTGTCGCTGTAGAACACTACCCAGATCAGCGCGCCGGCGTCGGCCTCGACCTTGCCGATCACCGGTTCGTCGATCTCCTTGGGCAACTGGCCGCGGGCGCGGGACACTCGGTCGCGCACGTCGCTGGCGGCGGCGTCCTCGTCCCGGTCCAGCTTGAAGCGGACGGTGATCTCGCTCTTCTCGGCGCGGCTGATCGAGCTGATATAGTCGATGCCCTCGATGCCGGCGAGTTCCTCCTCGAGCGGGATCGTCACCTGGGATTCGATGACCTTGGCGCTGGCGCCCGGATAGCGGGTCTCGACGCTGACCACGGGCTGGTCGATGTCGGGGTACTCGCGCACCGAGAGACGGTCGAAGGCGATCAGACCCAGCAGTACCACCAGCACGTTGATGACGGTCGCGAAAACCGGACGGCGGATGCTGAGTTCGGAGATCCTCATGGCTAGTTGGCCGAGGCGCTTCGGACGTTCACCGGCGCGCCGTCATGGAGCTTGAGCTGGCCGGCGGTAACCACCGTGTCGGTCGCAGACAGGCCGGACAGGATCTCCACCAGGCCGTCGCGGCGGATGCCGGTCTTCACCTGGGTCATGGCCGCCTTGCCGGCGGTGACCTTGTAGACGAAATGGTCAGTTCCCTGCGGGATGATCGCTTCCTCGGGGATCAGGATGGCGTTCTCGTGCCGCGCCAGCCCCAGCGAAGCGCGGGCGAACAGGCCGGGCCGCAGCACCCGGTCGCCGTTGCCGGCGCGGGCGCGGATGGCGAGGCTCCGGCCGTCCACGTCGACCTGCGGATCGATGGCGTAGACCTTGGCCTCGAAGGTCTGGCCGGGCAGGGCGTCGAGCTGGAACTTCACGCTCTGTCCCATGGCGACCTGCGCCAGGTAGAGCTCCGGCACCCGGAACTCCAGCTTGATCGGGTCGATGACGTCGAGAGTGACCAGATCCTGGCCGGGGGTAACGTAGTCGCCGACCGCCACCTTGCGCAGGCCGGCCACGCCGTCATAGGGCGCGGTGATGCGGGTCTTGGCCATGCGGGCGCGGGCTAGCGCGACGGTCGCCTCGTCCATGCGCATCTTCGACAGGCTTTCGTCGCGGGTACGCTGCGAGGCGGCGCCCTTGGTCAGCAACTCGGCGGCGCGCTGGTTGTTGGCCTGGCTGAGGGTGAGGCTGGCCTGGGCCTGGGCCAGTTCGGCCTCGTAGATGGAGCTGTCGAGCGCGATGAGCAGCTGGCCCCTGTGCACCGGCTGGCCCTCCTGGAAGCCGAGCGCGGTGACCACGCCGGCCAGTTCGGGCCGCATCACGATCGAGTCCTCGGACCGCAGGGTGCCGATGGCGTTGACCTCCTGCTGCATGGGCTGCACGCGGACAGGCACGGCCTCGACGATCACTCCGTTGCCTGCGGACGGCACCGCGCTGGCGGGGTCACCGTTGCGGAAGAAGCCCCAGTACACACCTACGCCTATCACCAGCACGGCAATGGCCGCGACGCCGATTTTCCTGTTGTCCCGCATCCGTTTGCCGGCCGCCTGTTGTTTCCCCGTTATCCGGCGGCCGCCATTAACCAGCACACGCGCAGATTTATGCAGACTCTAGGCTGTGCAGCTTTGTTTGTCACCTGCGCCGCGTGGCCGATGGCAGTGCCGCGCATAAAAAAAGGGGAGCCCGAAGGCTCCCCCGAAGTCTTTGATGTCGTGCTTCTCTGACTAGAAGTCGAACGAGACCTTCACGCCATAGGTGCGCGGGTTGTTGTCCTGGATGAAGTTGAACAGCGTGGCCACCGCGGTCAGCGACTGCATGTAGTGGGCGTTGCCGATGTTCTTCATGAACAGGGAGATCCGGTAACGGTCCTCGATCTCGCGCCAGGTGATGCTGGCGTTGAAGATGTGGGCGCTGCCGCGGATCGGAGTCACCAGTACGCCGTTGTAGTTCAGCAGGCCGGTAACCAGACCGGCGGGGACGCCGTTCGAGGCCTGGTTGTTCTTCGACTGGTAGCGCCAGTCGCCGGCCAACTCGATGGTGCCCGCATTGCCGACCGGGACCTCGTAGGCAAAGCCGGCGGCCAGGGTCCACTTCGGCGCGCGCACGTTCGGCACGAGCACCTGGGTGGGGAAGATGTAGAACGTCGTTCCGTTGTCGAGGTAGGAGAACGCGTTGTCCGGGTCGCAAGAGCCGGAGGCCGGGCCCGGATTGACCGTGCTGGGGCCGTCGATGTCGGTGCAGAAATCACGGCTGCTCTTGAGCCAGCCCAGCGATCCCCAGATCGTCAGGCCGTCGGCCGGAAGCGTGGTGACTTCCAGTTCGACACCCTTGGACTTGGCGTTCGCCGCGTTGTCCGTGACGGTCTCCTGGCCGCCGCCCGAACCGGACGACTGGCGGATGATCGATACCTGCTGGTCCTTGTAGTCCAGGTAGAAGCCGGTCAGGTTGACACGCAGCCGGTTGTCCATCCCATCCCACTTCATGCCCACTTCGTAGGAGTCCGCGGTCTCTTCGTTGAACGGCTGGCAGGTCGCGGTGGAGCCGCAACGGCCATTGAAGCCGCCCGAGCGGAAGCCGCGGGTCCAGCTGGCATACAGGAACAGGTCGTCGTTCGCTTCCCAGCTCAGGCCGACCTTGGGGCTGACGTTGCTCCAGTTGTTCTTGCGGCCAGCGGCGGTGTTGATGTCGGTGTCGCTGTCGAAGAAATTGCCAACCGCCGGATTGAGGTTGCACTCACGGTTGACGCCATCGTTGACCGGCGACGGGGCGCAGGTTTCGATGTCCTTCTTTTCCTTGTTGTAGCGCAGGCCGGCGGTGAGGGTGATGCCCTCCCAGATGTGCCAGTTGGCGTTGATGAAGGCGGCCCAGGCATTGTTGGTCTGGATCGTCTCGCCGAAGCCCGACGCATTGGGGTTGAGGGCATCGAGGGCCGCACCCGGATTGGGAGCGCCGGTCAGTCGGCCGACGATAGCCGAGCCGAGGGCTCCAGCGAAACCGGGATCGAACAGCCAGCCATAGGTGTCCTGCCACATCCGGTATTTTTGGTGGAAGAAGTAGAATCCGGCGACGAAGTCGATCGTGTCGGAGAAGCTCGACGCGAAGCGCAATTCATGGCTGGTCTGGTTGTGCCACTGCTCGCGCTGGGTCATGAAGATCGGCAGGTCGGTCGTGTCGAAGTCGTTGAAAACGTCTTCGTGCACGTCGCGGTAGTTGCCTACATAGGTGAACGTGCCGAAATCCGGGACGTCATAGGTGAATTCGCCGGTGATGCCGTAGACGTCGAAGTCGGAGCCGCGGCCGCTGGTGTTGTCGGCATGGACAATGAAATCGTTCTTGCCGCGCTCCTGGGCGCAGACCTTGTCCAGGTCCTCCTGGCCGCCATGGGCCCAGGAAACCAGCGGCGTGAGCTGCGTGACGTTGCCAGGCACGGTGCCGTAATTGTTGGCCGCGAACGGATTGAACACGCCGTTGGCGCCGCCGCACGCGCTGTAGGGCGTGTTGCCCCAGCTGTCGTCCCGCTCGCGCACGATCTCGCCGCGGATGACGATGTCCAAATTGTCGTTCGGCGTGAAGCGGAACGACGGCAGGATCGTGATGCGGTCGGTGCCACCATAGTTGGTGCCATCGGTGGCGTTCTTGTAGAAGCCGTCATTGTTCGTCGACTTCACGGCGAGGCGCATGCCGGCCTTGCCCTCGATCAGCGGCACATTGATGACGCCCGAGATGTCGAGCTCGCCATAATTGCCGGCCGTGAACTCGCCCTTGACGTCGAATTCCGACGTATCGGGCTTCGCGTGGCTCACCAGCACCGCGCCGACGATGGTGTTGCGGCCGAACAGGGTGCCCTGCGGACCGCGCAGGATTTCAACGTTCGTGATGTCGAGCAGATCGCTCAGAGCCGTCGAGGTGCGGGCCTGGTAGACGCCGTCGATGAAGATGCCCACGCCCGGATCGGTGGCGGACTCGATGTCGGCGCTGCCGAAGCCGCGGATATAGAAGGCCGAGGCGTTCTGGAAGGCGCCGACGGGTTCCAGGTTGACGTTCGGCGCCTGCGACGTCAGATCGCGAAGGTCGACGGCGAAAGTCCGTTCCAGCTGCGCGCCGGAGACCGAGGTGGTGGCGACCGGCGTGGTCTGCGCCGAGGTCTCGACGCGCGTCGCGGACGTCACGACGGTTTCCAGCTGGGTCCTCGGCCCGGTCTTCGCCGGTTGGGTGGCCGGTGCCGGCGCGTCCTGCGCCGCGGCGAAGCTGGCCGAAAGCGCGAATGCTGACACGGTCGCAAGCGCTAACGGCCATTTCGGCGCGTATGTGAATTTGGATTGCTTCATCTCATACTCCCCTGGACGACGTCAGTCGTACGGTTTTAGGTGCCCACTTCCAACAGCGGGGTTGATGCATTGCAGACGGTTACAGGGTAACTGTGTTCTTCCTCCCCAGACCGCCCCATCAGCTTGAAACCACTGATATGCAAAGGCTTGGCGCTATTACCGCGCGGTAATAGCTAACGCCACCGGCGCCGGGCAACGCAACGGAAAAAAGGCAGCGGTGATGCCGATCCGTGAATTTCAAATCCCGCTGTGGCAAAAGAGTCACAGGCGGGGCGGCTTGTTGCCCATTTGCAATCATGGGTGACTTTTTCAGGGGGCCGCATGCCAGTGAAGGGTGGCCATAGAACGACGCTGCGCATGGACCCTGGCAGGCGTCGCGCTTGACGGCGGCCCAGGTAACGCGAACTGTGCCTGGTCCACTGAAAGGAGCACGTGATGCCGTTCTGCGAAGGAGTCTGGCAGCAGGCGTTGCCCAGGCGCACCGCCATCCTTGACCTGCCGTTCAACCGCGAACTGACCGCCGGGACGCTGCCGCGTGAGACGTTCCAGTTCTACATGCTGCAGGACAGCCTGTATCTCGACGGCTACTCGCGCGCCTTGTCGCTGCTGTCGGCGCGCTCGCCGGAGACCGACATGATGCTGGAGTTCGC
>CALQFM020000043.1 GCA_943329845.2 Candidatus Kuenenia stuttgartensis
AGCTGTTGCTACGAAAGGCAGCCGAACGATCCGTCGAGGCAACCTGGCGCCGCGTCGGCAACCTGCTCGACGCATTCCCTGCGCACGAATGCGCCAACTACTTCAGAAACTCCGGATACGCTTCAACCTAAATGAAAACGAGTCTAGCGCATCAGCCCCAGGGGCCGCGCGCGCCCGCGCCCGCCATGGCCCGGAGCGCGGCGATGCGGTTGGCCGTGCTCGGATGGGTGGTGAACAGGCCGTCCATGGCGCCGCCATGCAGCGGGTTGATGATGAACATATGGGCGCTGGCCGGGTTCTGCTCGGCGGTCGGGTTGTCGATCCGCCGCGCGCCCATCTCCAGCTTCTCCAGCGCCGAGGCAAGCCACAGCGGCCGGCCGCTGATCTCGGCGCCGGCGCGGTCGGCGGCATACTCGCGGGTGCGCGAGATCGCCATCTGAACCAGCATGGCGGCGATCGGCGCCAGGATCATCATGGCGATGGAGCCGATGAGGCCCATCGGGTTGTCGCGGTTGCCGCCGGTGAACATGGCGAAGTTGGCCAGCATGGAGACGGCGCCGGCGATGGTCGCCGTGATCGTCATGATCAGCGTGTCGCGGTTCTTGATATGCGCCAGCTCGTGGGCGACGACGCCGGCCACCTCCTGGTGGCTCAGCAGGCGCAGCAGGCCGGAGGTCACGGCGACGGCGCCATTCTCGGGGTTGCGGCCGGTGGCGAAGGCATTGGGCTGGTCCTCGTCGACGATGTAGAGCCTCGGCATGGGAATGCCGGCGTTCTGCGCCAGCTGGGCGACCATGTCATGCAGTTCGGGTTCGGTGCGCGCGTCGACCGGCTGCGCGTTGTGCATGCGCAGCAGCATCTTGTCCGAGTTCCAGTAGGCGAACAGGTTCATGCCGCCCGCCACCAGCAGGGCGATCAAGGCGCCCGTACCGCCACCGATCAGGCCGCCGATAACCATGAACAGCGCGGTGAGCGCCGCCATCAGCAGGGTAGTGCGAAACCAGTTCATCGAGAGTTTTCCGACTCATTAACAGTTGCGAACTTCCCGATATGTGGGGATTGTCTGCGTCCATTCAATGAACCGCCCGACGGATTCGCGAGCATGACCGACCCCAAGGAAAAGCAGCCCGAGGCGACGCCGGAAGACGTGGCGAAACCCGCCGATCCGAAGCAAAAGCCGGCGGAGATCGGCGGCCCCAAGGGCCCCGAGCCGACCCGCTACGGCGACTGGGAACGCAACGGCATCGCCAGCGACTTCTAGGCGCGTTCGCCCTACACTCCGCTCCTCCTGATGACGAGGGAGGACCAATCATGATCATGGCCAAGCTGACCGCGCTGGTGACCATCGCGGCGATTCTTTACACCTTCGTGCTGGGCGCCCGGGTGGGCGCGTTGCGCGGCAAGACCGGCATCGCGGCGCCCGCCACCACCGGCGACCCGATCTTTGAGCGCGCGTTCCGGGTCCACATGAACACCATCGAGCAACTGGTGGTGTTCCTGCCGGTGCTGTGGCTGTCGGTGACGGTGATCGGCGACGTGTGGACCGGGCTGGCCGGCGTGGTCTGGCTGGCCGGCCGGGTGTTCTATGCCAGCGGCTACATGAAGGATCCAACCAAGCGCGGCCCGGGCATGCTGATTACCCTTTCGGCCACGCTGGTGTTGATCGTCGTCACTCTCGTCGGCATCGTTCGCGGCTTCCTGGGGATGTAGCGCCGATCAACCCTCGGGCGGATGCTTGCTGGCCCGGCGCTTCTGCACCGCCAGGTTCAGCACCTCGACCAGCACCGAGAAGCCGATGGCGGCGTAGATGTAGCCGCGCGGCAGGTGCGCGCCGAAACCGTCGGCGATCAGCGCCATGCCGATCATCAGCAGGAAGCTGAGCGCCAGCATCTTGGTCGTCGGATGCTTGTGGATGAAGTCCGAGATCGGTCCGGCCGCGAACAGCATCACGCCGATGGAGATCACCACGGCGGCAATCATCACCTCGATGTGTTCGGCCATGCCGATGGCGGTCAGCACCGAATCCAGCGAGAACACCAGGTCGAGCGCCATGATCTGGGCGATGATCAGGCCGAACGCCGCCGCCGCGCCCACCTTCCGCTCCTCCACATGACCCTCGATGGAATGGTGGATCTCGATCGTCGCCTTGACGACGAGGAACACGCCGCCGCCGATCAGGATCAGGTCGCGCCACGAGAAGGTGTTGCCGGCCAGGTCGAACAGCGGCTTGGTGAGCCTGGTCAGCCAGACGATGGCGAACAGCAGCAGCACGCGCATGATCAGCGCGCCGCCCAGGCCGAGCACGCGCGCCCTGGCCTGCTGCTCGACCGGCAACCGTTGGACGAGGAGGGCGATGAAGATGACGTTGTCGATACCGAGAACGATTTCCAGGATCGTCAGGGTCGCCAGCGACGCCCAGACGTCCGGATTGGTCAACAGCTCCATTCGCGCCTCATCGGATCAGTCCTGCTTGTTCAGCCGGTTGTTCACCAGGTCGGAGACGACGGCCGGGTCGGCCAGCGTCGAGATGTCTCCCAGGTTGCTCGGATCATCCTCGGCGATCTTGCGCAGGATTCGGCGCATGATCTTGCCGGAGCGGGTCTTGGGGAGGCCGGGCGCGAACTGCAGCTTGTCCGGCGAGGCGATCCGGCCGATCTCCTTTCCCACCCACTCGATCAGCTCCTTTTGGAGCTCCTGGGTCATGGGCTCGCCGACGTTCAGGGTGACGTAGGCATAGATGCCTTGCCCCTTGATGTCGTGCGGATAGCCGACCACCGCCGCCTCCGCCACCTTGGGATGGGCGACCAGCGCCGATTCCACCTCGGCGGTGCCCAGCCGGTGGCCCGAGACGTTGATGACGTCGTCGACGCGGCCGGTAATCCAGTAGTAGCCGTCCTCGTCGCGGCGGCAGCCGTCGCCGGTGAAGTACATGCCCGGATAGGCCTTGAAGTAGGTGTCGATGAAGCGCTGGTGGTCGCCATAGACCGTGCGCATCTGTCCCGGCCACGAATCCAGCAGCACCAGATTGCCACTGGCCGCGCCCTCGATGATGTTGCCGGATGCGTCGACGAGCGCCGGCTGGACGCCGAAGAACGGCAGCGTCGCCGAGCCGGGCTTGAGCGGCGTGGCGCCGGGGAGCGGCGTGATCAGGATGCCGCCGGTCTCGGTCTGCCACCAGGTGTCGACGATCGGGCAGCGGCCGTCGCCGACCACGTTGTGGTACCAGAGCCAGGCTTCCGGATTGATCGGCTCGCCGACGCTGCCGAGCAGCCGCAGCGATTCCCGCGAGGTCCTTTTCACCGGGCCCTCGCCCTCGCGCATCAACGCCCGGATCGCGGTCGGCGCGGTGTAGAAGATGTTGACCTTGTGCTTGTCGATCACCTGCCAGAACCGTGAGCTGTCCGGATAGGTCGGCACGCCCTCGAACACCAGCGTGGTGGCGCCGTTCGCCAGCGGCCCGTAGACAATGTAGCTGTGGCCGGTGACCCAGCCCACGTCGGCGGTGCACCAGTAGATGTCCCCGTCGTGGTAGTCGAACACGTACTGGTGCGTCATCGAGGCGAACATCAGGTAGCCGCCAGTGGTGTGCAGCACGCCCTTCGGCTTGCCGGTCGAGCCGGAGGTGTAGAGGATGAACAGCGGATCCTCGGCGTTCATCTCCTCGGGCGGGCAGAACGGCGGCACATGCTGGGCTTCGTCGTGGTACCAGACGTCGAGATCCGGGTTGAACGCCACGTCGCCGCCGGTGTGCTTGACCACAATCACCGACCGCACGCCCGGGCACTGCTTCACCGCCTCGTCCGTATTGGCCTTGAGCGGAATCTTCTTGCCGCCGCGCACGCCTTCGTCAGCGGTGATCACCACGGTGGAGTCGCAGTCGAGGATGCGGTTGGCCAGGCTGTCGGGCGAGAAGCCGCCGAACACCACCGAATGCACGGCGCCGATCCGCGTGCACGCCAGCATGGCATAGACCGCCTCGGGGATCATGGGCATGTAGATGGTGACCCGGTCGCCGCGCCGGACGCCTTTGGATTTCAGCACGTTGGCGAAGCGGCAGACCTCGTCGTGCAGTTCCCGGTAGGTGATGTCGCGGGAGTCGGTGGGCTCGTCGCCCTCGAAGATGATGGCGGTCTGGTCGGCGCGCTTGGCGAGGTGGCGGTCGATGCAGTTGACGCTGACGTTGAGAACGCCGTCCTCGAACCACTTGATGCCGACGCTACCGTCGAAGCTGGTGTTCTTGACCTTGGTATAGGGCTTGATCCAGTCCAGCCGCTTGCCGTGCTCGCCCCAGAATCCGTCGGGATCGCTGATCGAGCGCTGGTACATCTCCTGGTACCGCGAGTCGTCTACCCAGGCCCGCTTCGCCCATTCCTTCGACACCGGATACACCTGATCGTCAGCCATGCTTGTCTCCCTTTTCTGCCCGGCCGGATGATAGGTGGCTGCCCCACGCCCGCACAATAGGGCGTAGACCGATCATGGACAGGAAAGGTTGCCGGTAGTTTACCGAAACATGGTTGGCGCGCAAGACGATATCGCTTGAGCCCCTGCTCAGAGCAGCGCGGAAGCGGTCTCCTCGATGAAACGCCGCGCCCTGTCGACGAGCGGACCGTCGCCGGCGAGCGTCGGCACCAGATTGAGGCGGTGTACACCCAGATCCTCGTAGCGCCGGAGCCGGTCGCGGTCGATCTGCCCGCGCGGCGTGACTGAAATCTCCAGCTCGTCGAATCGCCCGGCGCGGCCGGCCTCGAGCGCCGCGTCCTTCAGGCCCTTGATGGATTCCGCGACAGCGTCCTCCTTCTGGCCGTAGCCGTACCAGCCGTCGCCGTGCCGGATGGCGCGCTGGTATCCCGCCGGCGACATGCCGCCGATAATGATCGGCGGATGGGGCTTCTGCACGGGCAGCGGCTTCTGCTGGATGCGGTCGAACTTGGTGAAGCTGCCGTCGAAGGCCGGCTTGTCCTGGGTCCACAACGTGCGGATGACCTCGATATGCTCGTCCACGCGCGCGCCGCGCTCGTCGTAGGGCACACCGATGGCCTCGAACTCGCGCGGGATATAGCCCACGCCCACGCCGAAGATCAGCCGGCCGCCCGACAGCACGTCGATGCTGGTCAGTTCCTTGGCCAGCACCACCGGATTGCGCTGCGCCAGCAGGATGATACCCGAGCCCAGCTTCAGCTTGCTCGTGACCCCGGCCGCGAACGACAGCGCCGCGACCGTGTCGATGAAGGGGAACTCCGGCGGCACCGGCGATGGCGGCTCCTGCGGATCGATCACCACCACATGCTCGCCGGTCCAGGCGGACTCGAACCCCGCGTCCTCGGCGCATTTCAGCAGATCGGCGATCGCCTGCGGCTGTGCAAGCGGCCCGGCGTTGAACCCTGTATACCCGAGTTTCATGGGCTTCTCCCCTGATGGCATCCAATGACGTGGTGGCGTCCGCAGTCTAGCCATCCCTCTTCCCAATTCCACTCCTTGATGATAGGTTACATGTAACCATTCATGGAGATCGGTCATGGCCACGGCACCGGGAAGAAGGCCCTCACGGCTGAAGGTGCGCGAACATCGGGAGAGGCTGCGCATGCAGGGCCTGCGTCCGATCCAGATCTGGGTGCCGGACGTACGCGCGCCGGCGTTCAGGTCAGAGGCGCACCGCCAGTCCCTGGCTGTCGCCGCCAGCGCCGAGGCGCGCGAAGACCAGAGCTTCATCAACGCGATCTCCGACTGGAGCGACGAGTGAGGCGAGGCGATATCTGGACGGTGTCCGGCGGCAAGGACTATGCCGGCAAGCCGCGCCCTGTCGTCATCGTCCAGGACGACAGTTTTGACGCGACCGACTCCATCACCGTCTGCGCATTCACCACGGATGGCACCGACGCGCCGCTGTTCAGGCTGGCCGTCGTCGCAAACGAACGTAACGGGTTGCGCATGCCTTGCCGGCTGATGGTGGACAAGGTCACGACTGTGCCGAAGTCCAAGGTGGGTGCTCAGGTCGGCCGACTGGACGATGAAGACATTCTACGGCTCAACCAAGCGCTGCTCGTGTTCTTGGGACTTGCGGTATCGCCACGGGCCAGGCTGTAGCCTCACGCAACAAGGATCTCGTCGCCCCTTATCGCGATGCGCACGGGCGTCAGGTATTCGCCCTTGCATGGCCCGTCGATGCACAGGCCGTCCTCAACCCGGAAGCGGGCGCCGTGATGGCCGCACTGGATGTTGACGCCCTCGAAGTCGAGGAAGTGGCCGCGCCGCCAGTCCAGCGGCAGGCCCAGATGCGGGCAGACGTCCCGGTAGGCATAGACCTTGTCGTCCCAGCGCTGGATGAAGATGTCGTAGCGTAACTTGCCGTCGCGGAACTGGAATTTTTTGGAGCCGTGCAGCGGCAGGTCGCTGAGGAGGCACAGCACCGACCCGAACGCCGGGGCGCCGGGAATTTCGTCCAGACTCTCGGCGCGGGGCGGCTTCACGGTTTCACGCCGCCCATGCCGCAGATGATCGCCCACTGCTCGTCGGTCACCGGCACCACCGACAGCCGCGACTGGCGCACCAGCCCGAAGTCGGCCATGCGCGGATCGGCCTTGATGTCGGCGAGCGTCACGGGTTTCGGCACCGGCTTGCCCGCCTTCAGGTCGACGGTGACGAAGCGGCCGGTCGGGTCGGTCTTGTCCGGATAGGCTTCCTTGACCACCTCGACGATGCCGACGATCCGCTTCTCGTCGACCGAATGATAGAAGAACGCCTTGTCGCCCTTCTTCATGGCCTTCAGGTTGATCGCCGCCTGATGGTTGCGCACACCGGTCCACGACGTAACCTTGTCGCGCACGTGGTCGTCCCACGACCAAGCGCCCGGCTCGGACTTGACCAGCCAGTGCGCCATCACAGCTTGTCCGCGAGCACGCCCAGTGGCAACCGGACGGCGGTGATGTCGATCCGCTCGAACACGCCATCGGTCCAATAGGGATCCTGGAACGCCGCCTCGCGCACGCTCTCGATGTCGTCGGCCTCGACGATCAGCATGCTCCCCTGCATGTCGCCGGTGCCCTCGTCGAGCATGGGCCCGGCCAGGATCACCTTGAACGGCGCGTTCTTGCCCCAGTATTCCAGATGGCGCGGCCGGGTGGCGGCGCGGCGCTCCTTGGAGTCGGATTTATCGGGCGCGTAGATGACGTACAGCATGGGATCCTCCTAAACGGTCTCGACCTTGAACGGACGGCTGAGCAGGCCCTCGATCTCGTCGCCCACCGCCGCCCCGTGATTCAGCACCCTGTCCATGGCGGCGCAGATCGGCATGTCGATGCCGTGCCGGGCCGCCAGCGCGGCAACGCCGCTGGCCGTATAGACGCCTTCGGCGACCGACCGGCGCTCGCCCAGGATGTCGGCCAGCTTGCGGCCTTCGCCCAGCGCCTTGCCCAGCGACATGTTGCGCGACTGGGTGCTGCCGCAGGTCAGCACCAGGTCGCCCAGGCCGGACAGGCCCATCAGCGTCTCGCGCCGGGCGCCCAGCGCCGCGCCGAGGCGCATGATCTCGGCAAGCCCGCGGGTGATCAGCGCCGCCGCCGCGTTGTCGCCGAGCCGCGCGCCGGCGACGATGCCCGAGGCGATGGCCAGCACGTTCTTCACCGCGCCGCCGATCTGGGCGCCGATGACGTCGTGGGACTGGTACGGCCGGAATCGGTTGTGGCCCAGCGCGTCGATCAGCGACCGGGCGAGCCCGTCATCTCTTGCCGCCAGCGTCACGGCGGTCGGCAGGTTCTTCGCCAGCTCGGCCGCGAAGGTGGGGCCCGACAGCACCGCCAGGTCGATGCAGGGCGCGGTGTCGGCCAGTACGTCGCTCATCAGTTGCAGGGTCTTCTGCTCGATGCCCTTGGCGCAGATCACCAGCGGCGCGTCGGCGCCCGCGTCGACAACCTGGGCGCTGACCGCGCGCATGTGCTGCGCCGGGCAGACCAGCAGCAGGACGTCGGCCTGCGCCGCCTCGTCCATGTCGCCGGTGGCGCGCAGCGCCGGGTCGAGGGCCACGCCCGGCAGATAGAGCGGATTCTCGTGGGACCCGTTGACCGCCTCGACCACCTCGGCCTCCAGCGCCCAGAGCGTCACGCGCCGGCCGGCGCGCACCGCGCTGGCCGCCAGCGCCGTCCCCCACGCGCCTCCGCCGATGACCCCGACATGATTCAAATCGCGTCCTCCGATGGCACGTTTATGCCCGCTGCGGCAAGCCGCCGCAAGCCGCGCGCCAACGCATGACCGGCGTTCCAAATCCCCGATTGCACGCCACAACAAGCCTCCGTAATGTCGCCCCATGGCAAGCACACTGAAATCCGTCGACGACGTTCGCCGCCGCATCCTCGATGCCGCCGGCGGCCGTTTCAGCCAGTATGGCTACGGCAAGACCAACGTGGCGGAGATCGCCGCGGACTGCCGCATGTCGCCCGGCAACCTCTACCGCTACTTCAAGAACAAGGCCGACATCGCCGAAGTGATCATGCGCGAGGCCATGGACCAGGTGCTGAACGAGTTGCGGTCTGTGTTCGCGCTGCCGCACCTGACCATCACCGGCCAGTTCCGCGAGTTCGTGCTGCGCGAGTTGCACTTCACCTTCGAGCAACTCGAGACCTATCCCACCCTGCAGGAGCAGGTGCGCGACCCGCAGGGCAAAGGGCCGATGCTGGCGCAGGAGTACCTGTCCCAGTCCCGCGGCCTGCTGGCCGAGATACTGAAGGCGGGAGTCGCCGCCGGCGAATTCACCGTCGAGGATCCGGACGCGGCGGCCTCCTACATCCAGGACGCCACCTTCCGTTTCCGCTACCCGCAGCTCCACAACCCGTGCGACGTGCGCGAACTGGAGCCGCACCTGGAAGGCGTCATCCAGCTGCTGCTGACGGGTTTGCAGAAGCGGTAACTAAGCCTTCACGCCCGCGCCCATTGCCGCCGGTGCGTCCGGATCGAGCGGCCAGCGCGCCCTGGCCGGCGCTTCCAGCGTGTCCACCAATCCCAATGACAGCCGTTCGACGCCCGCCCACGCGATCATGGCTCCGTTGTCGGTGCACAGCGAGGGCGGCGGGCAAACCATCGGGAAACCTTCCCGCTCGCACAGCACCGAAAGCCGCTCGCGCAGGTACCTGTTGGCGGCGACGCCGCCGGAGATGACGAACGCGCCCTTGCCGCCGGTGCGGCGCACGAAAATCTCCATGGCGCGGCGCGACCGGTCGATCAGCACGTCGGCGGCGGCGGCCTGGAAGCCGGCGCAGAGGTCGGCCTTGTCCTGGTCTGTCGGGCCGGCCAGCTTCTCCACCTCGCGGCGGATGGCGGTCTTCAGGCCCGAGAACGAGAAATGGCAGTCATCTCGGCCGATCAGCGGGCGCGGCAGGTCGAAGCGCTTGGGGTCGCCGGACTTCGCCGCCACTTCCACCGCCGGGCCGCCGGGATAGCCCAGGCCCAGCAGCTTGGCGGTCTTGTCGAACGCCTCGCCGACCGCGTCGTCGATGGTGGTGCCGAGCCGGTGGAACTTGCCGACGCCCTCGACGATCAGCAACTGGCAATGACCGCCAGAGACAAGCAGCAACAGGTAGGGGAAGTCGACCTTGTCGGTCATCCGCACCGCGAGCGCGTGGGCTTCCAAGTGGTTTACCGCGACGAAGGGCAGGTTGTGGGCGCTGGCGACGGCCTTGGCCGTCATCAGGCCGACCATGACGCCGCCGATCAGGCCCGGGCCGGATGTGACCGCGACGCCGTCGAGATCGCCATAGGAGACGGCCGCCTCGGCCATGGCCTGCGCGATCAGCCCGTCCAGGTGGTCGATGTGGGCGCGGGCGGCGATCTCGGGCACCACGCCGCCATAGGGCCGGTGCTCGTCGAGCTGGCTGAGCACCACGTTCGAGAGGATGCCCCGTTCGCTGTCGACGACGGCGGCGGCGGTTTCGTCGCAGCTGGTTTCGATGCCGAGGACGCGCAAAACCGTTCCCTGACGCTTCAAGTTCTGTTCGCGGCCTGTTATAGGCACATTCATGACCGAGACAACCCGCACCATCCGCATCGGCACGCGCGGCAGCCCGCTGGCGCTGGCGCAGGCGCACGAGACCAAGAACCGGCTGTTGGCCGCGCACGCGCATCTGCGCGACGCGGACATCGAGATCGTCCCCATCTCCACCAAGGGCGACAGGGTCCAGGACCGCCCGCTGTCTGAGCTTGGCGGCAAGGGCCTGTTCACCGAGGAGATCGAGAACGGATTGTTGGACGGCTCGCTCGACATCGCCGTGCATTCGATGAAGGACATGCCGACGGTGATCTGCGACGGGCTGGGCATTCCCTGCCTGCTGCCGCGAGAGGACACCCGCGACGCATTCATCAGCCACAAGGCGTCCAGCCTCGAGACGCTGGCGGCCGGCATGCTGGTCGGCACCGCCTCGCTGCGGCGCCAGGCCCAGGTCCTGCGGCTGCGGCCCGACCTGCGCGTCGCGACGTTCCGGGGCAACGTGCAGACCAGGCTGCGCAAGCTGGAGGAAGGCCAGGCCGACGCGACCATGCTCGCCATGGCCGGCCTGCGCCGGCTGGGGCTGGAGCA
The DNA here is from genome assembly GCA_943329845.2 of Candidatus Kuenenia stuttgartensis. GTDB lineage: Bacteria > Pseudomonadota > Alphaproteobacteria > SMXS01 > SMXS01 > RI-34. The sequence goes on from CALQFM020000043.1 coordinate 10,565, forward strand.
TGTCGTCGCCTCGCCCATCGAGACTTTCCTGCCCGCCATCGCCCAGGGCGCCATCGGCATCGAGGCGCGGCTTGGCGACGCCGCCATGGCCGAACTGCTGCTGCCGATCAACGACGAATCGACACACCACTGCGTGAACGCCGAGCGGGCGCTGCTCGCGGCGCTGGACGGCTCGTGCAGGACGCCGATCGCCGGGCTGGCCACGCTGGAGAACGGTCGCATCCGGCTGCGCGGCGAAATTCTGACCCCGGACGGCCGCGAGCATCACATGGTCGAGCGCGAAGGCCCGGTCAGCGATGCCGCCGCGCTGGGGTACGACGCCGGTGCCGAACTGAAACGGCGTGGCGGCCCGAGCTTCTTCACCACCTAAGCCGTGGCCCGCATCCTCATCACCCGGCCGGAAGAGGATGCGGCGGCCTTGGCCGAAACCCTCACCGGGCTTGGTCACCAGGTGCAGCTCGAGCCGCTGTTGAGCGTGCGTCTGCGCGAGGACGCCGCGCTTGATGTGACGGGCGCGCAGGCGCTGCTGTTCACCAGCGCCAACGGCGTGCGCGCCGCCGCGATGCTGACCGGCGAGCGCGGCCTGCCAGCCCTGTGCGTGGGCGACGCGACGGCGCGGGCGGCGCGCGATGCGGGGTTCCGCACGGTCAAGAGCGCCGCTGGCGACGTCCACGATCTCGCAGCGCTGGTCCGCGGCGCAAGCCGCCCATACGCGGGGCCGCTGGTGCATGTGGCAGGCACGGTCGCGGCGGGCGACCTGGCCAGCGACCTGGCGGCGTCGGGCTTCGAGGTCAGGCGCGCCGTGGTCTACGAAGCCGTTGCCGCCGAGCGCTTTTCCGAAGCGACGCACGCGGCGATCAAAGGCCGCCGGATCGACGCCGTGACGCTGTTTTCGCCACGTACGGCCCGAACCTTTGCTAGGATCGTGCAAGAGGCAGGCCTTGGCGCCATGCTCGACACGGTCGACCTGCTGTGCCTGAGCGCCGCCGTGGCGGAAGCCCTCGACGCCCTGCCGAGAAGGAGATTGCTGGTGGCTGCAGAACCGACCCAGACCGCGCTGATCGACCTGATCCGATGACCGACGCCCCGCTGAGCGGCCAGCGCCCGTCCGTGCGCAAGAAGCGCCGGATCCTGCCCTGGCTGATCCTGATCCTGCTGGCCGGCGTGTTCGTGGCCGGCGTGGTCCTCGCGCCGCGGATCATGGCGGCGCTGCCGGCCTGGATCACCGGTGCCGCGACGCCGCGGCCGGTCGCCGCCCTGCCCGCCGCATCGCCGGTAGACGCCGCGCCGGCGCCACCGGCCGCCGTAGAGCCCTCGATCACGTCTCCCGTGCCAGACGTCGCCGAACTGGCCCGGCAACTGGCGGCGCTGGAAGCCGAGGTCTCCCGCCTGCAGGGCGAAGAGGCCGCGGACGCCTCGACCTCCGAGGCCGTGACCTCCATGGGCGCGCAGCTCGCCCACATGCTCAACCAGCTCACCGAGCAGCAGCAGCGGCTGATGGCGTTGGAGCAGACCTCGCCCCAGGCGCTGGTCAAGCCTATGGCGATCCTCGGCGTGGCGCGGCTGCGCCAGGCGGTCGAGCAGGGGTCGTCCTATGCAGGCGCGCTGGTCGGCCTTGAGCGCCTGTTGGACAAGGCCGCCCTGCCCGAGGCGGCGAATGCGGCGCTGCTGACACTGGACGCGCACAAGACCGAGGGCGTGATCTCGGCGCTCGCCCTGCGCGACGGGTTCGCCGAAAGAATCGACGATATCATCGACGCCGAAGCCGCGCCCGCGGACGCATCATGGTGGGACCGCACCCTCGCCCGGCTGGAGAACATGGTGACCGTGCGTCCGACCGGCGACGTCAAGGGCCGGGACGCGCCCGCCATCGTCGCCCGCGCCGAGGCGGCCCTTAACCGCGGCGAGGTGGATCGGGCGGTGACCGAGTTGCAGGCCCTTTCCCCCAATGCCGCCGTCGCAGCCGCCGACTGGCTGCAACAGGCCCAGACCCGTCAATCCGTGCTGGGCGCGGTCGATACGCTTGAAACCGCGCTGCTCGACCAGGCGGCACCGAAGAACGAGGAACCGATACCGTGAGCCTGTACGACCAGACCTATGCGCGCGCCATGGCGGACCCGGAAGGCTTCTGGGGCGAAGCCGCGTCGCATATCGACTGGATCAAGCCCTGGGGCAAGGTGCTCGACGACAGCAACGCGCCGTTCTACCGCTGGTTCACGGGCGGCGAGGTCAACACCTGCTACAATTGCCTGGACCGCCATGTGGCGGCCGGGCGTGGCGACCAGAACGCGTTGATCCACGACAGCCCGATCACCGGCACCGTCCGCAGCTTCACCTACAGCGAGTTGCTGGAGCGGGTGTCGAAAACCGCCGGCGGCCTCAGGGCGCTGGGCGTGAACAAGGGCGACGGGGTCATCATCTACATGCCGATGATCCCCGAGGCGATCATCGCCATGCTGGCCTGTGCGCGCATCGGCGCTGTCCATTCCGTGGTGTTCGGCGGCTTCGCGTCCCACGAACTGGCGAGCCGGATCGATGATTCACAGCCAAAGGTGATCCTGTCCGCATCGTGCGGGATCGAGCCGGGCCGCGTTGTGCCTTACAAGCCGCTGCTCGACGAAGCCATCGAGCTGAGCACGAGGAAGCCCGCGGCCTGCGTCATTTTCCAGCGCCCGCAGTCGCCCGCCATCATGGTTGCCGGCCGCGACCATGACTGGAGCGAATGGGAGAACGGTTCGGCGCCCGCCGATTGCGTGACCGTCGCCGCGACCGATCCGCTCTACGTGCTCTACACGTCCGGAACCACGGGCACGCCCAAGGGCATCGTGCGCGACAATGGCGGCCATATGGTCGCGCTGTCGTGGTCCATGCGGAACCTCTATGGCGTGCAGCCCGGCGACGTGTGGTGGGCAGCCAGCGACGTGGGCTGGGTGGTCGGTCATTCCTACATCTGCTACGGCCCGCTGCTCAACGGCAACACCTCCATCCTGTTCGAGGGCAAGCCGGTCGGCACGCCGGACGCGGCCACCTACTGGCGGATCATCGAACGGCACGGCGTGAAGGCCATGTTCACCGCGCCCACCGCCATCCGCGCCATCAAGCAGCAGGACCCGCAGGGAAAGCTCGCGAAGGACTTCGACCTGAGCCGCTTCGCCACGCTGTTCCTGGCCGGCGAACGCGGCGACCCGAACACCATCCAGTGGGCCGAAGAGGCACTGAACGTGCCGGTGATCGACCATTGGTGGCAGACCGAGACCGGCTGGGCGATCAACGGCAACTTCGCCGGGCTGGGCCTGCTGCCGGTCAAACACGGTTCGCCGACGAAGCCCTCGCCCGGCTATGACGTGCAGGTTGTGGACGAGCATGCCCTGCCCGTCCCCGCCGGCCAGACAGGGGCCATCGTCATCCGCTTGCCGCTGCCGCCGGGCTGCTTCCCGACGCTGTGGGGGAACGACGACGCCTATGTGGAAAAATATCTGACGGAATTTCCTGGATACTATCAGACCGGCGACGCGGGCTACATCGACGAGGACGGCTATCTTTTCGTGATGAGCCGGACTGATGACGTGATCAACGTAGCCGGCCACCGGCTGTCCACCGGCGCCATCGAGGAAGTGCTTGGCGGACACGCCGACGTTGCCGAATGCGCCTGCTTCGGCGTCGCCGACGCGCTGAAGGGGGAGACGCCGATCGGCCTGGTCGTGCTGAAGGCCGGTGTCAACCGGCCCCACAACGAGATCATCGACGAACTGGTCGACCGGGTGCGCGAACATATCGGGCCGGTGGCCGCCTTCAAGACCGCCGCCGTGGTACCGCGCCTGCCCAAGACCCGCTCCGGCAAGATCCTGCGCGCCACCATGCGCAAGATCGCCGACGGCGAGACCTGGAAGATGCCGGCCACCATCGACGATCCGGCCACGCTGGACGACGTGGCTCGCGCGCTGCGCTCGGTGGGCTACGCGAAGGAGTCCGAATCAGCATGATCCGGCTGCTGTTCGCCCTCGCCGTCGCGGCCGTCCTGGCGGCGGCGGGCGCGTGGGTGGTGGACCATCCGGGCCGCGTCGCCATCGAGCTCGAAAACCACCGGCTCGACACGTCGGTGGCCATGCTGGCCGTCGCCATGGCGGCGCTGATGCTGCTGTCGGCGCTGCTGATGCTGCTGTGGCGCTGGATCACCACCGGCCTGTGGGAGCGCCAGAAGCTGGCCCGCCACCGGCGCGGCTACAACGAGCTGGCCTGGGGCCTGTCGTCGCTGATGGAAGGCGACGGCAAGCGCGCCGCCCGCCACGCGAAGAAGTTCGAGGAGCTGGTCGGCCAGACCACGCTGTCGGACGTGCTTGCCGGCCAGGCGGCGCTGGCCGAAGGCGACATGGCGACCGCCCGCAAGCGCTTCCGGACGCTGGAGGGTGACCGCCGCACCAGGGCACTGGCGCTGCACGGCCTGTTCGCGGTCGACACCGCCCAGGGCGACCGGCCGGCCATGCTGGCGACGGCGCGCCGGGCGATCGAGCAGCTGCCCCGTGCCGAATGGGCGCAGACCGGCCTGTTCGAGGGCGCGGTGGCGCTGGGCGACTGGCCGGCCGCCGACAAGGCGCTGCTCGCCGCCTACCGCTCGAAGCGCGTGTCCGACCAGGAATTCCACCACCGCCGCGCCGCGATAAGGCTGGCCGAGGCCCGCAAGGCCGACGCCGAGGGCCGTGACGACGATGCGTTGCGGCTGGCGCGCGAGGCCATCAAGCTGGAGCCGGAAATGGTTCCCGCGCGGCTGCTCGCCGCCGCCCAATACCGCAAGAAGGGCTCCCTGCGCCGCGCCCGCGCCGTGGTGCGCGAGGGCTGGCGGCACACGCCCCACCCCGACCTGTCCGCGGCCTGGCTCGACCTCGCCGACGACACCTCGCCCGCACGCCAGTACCAGCAGCTCGAGGCGCTGGTCGGCGAACGGCAGACCATCGACGGCCATCTGGCGCTGGCGAAGCAGGCCATCGCCGCCGACCTGCCCGGCCCCGCCCGCAGCCACCTGACCGCGGCGCTGGACCTGGGTCCGCAGCGGCGGGTCTACCAGGCGCTGGAGGCTCTCGAGCAGAAGCTCGGCAACGACACCGCCGCCAGATTCGCCGCGGCAAAAGCCACATCGGCGCCGCGCGACCCGGCCTGGCAATGCACCAATTGCGGCTACCGGCAGAGCATCTGGTCCGAGCTGTGCGGCAGCTGCGGCAGCTTCGCGACCCTCGACTGGACCGCCGTGAGGGCGGAAGATTAGGCTCAGGCGGCCCCCGCGGCAGCCTTGTCGGCCTTCCGCAACGCGGCCGCGGCTTCAATCACCAGCGGATCCAGGCCTTCGCCCCCAGCATCCACCAGTCTATAGAGCCCCTGTCGCATGCGCGGCTCCCAGAAGCTCCTGATGTGGGCGGCGACACCCTTGGCCGCCTCGCCATCTCCGGAAGCGGCGAAGAAGTCCGCGATCTGGTTGGCCATACGGTTCAGGTCTGATCCGTCCATCAATCTGCTCCGAACGTGACGATCCCATCAGGTGAAAGGCAGGCAACGCCCATACCCGCATTCCGCGCCATGGATAGCGCGAGCGTCGTCGGCGCGGAGATACTTGCCAGATAGGGCACGCCGACGGCGGCAGCTTTCTGTACCAACTCGAAACTGCATCGGCTGGACAGCGCGACGAACCCGTTTGCCGGATCGAGGCCGTCGCGCAACAGCGAACCCAGCAGCTTGTCGAGGGCGTTGTGACGGCCCACGTCCTCGCGGGCACGCAGGATATCGCCTTCCGGAGAACACCACGCCGCTGCATGGACCGAATGGTTCAGCCGGTTGAGCGGCTGGTGGTCCGGCAGCGCCGCCAGCGCGCGGGCCACTGCTGCCGCATCGAGCGCAAACCGTCGCGTCACGGCACGGGCGGGCCGCACCGCGTCCTCCAGCGAGTCGACGCCGCACAGGCCGCAGCCGCTGCGGCCGGCGATGACCCTTTCGCGGCCCGCGCGCTCGGTCAGCCGGTTTGCCCTGATGTCGATGACGTAGCCGTTGGCGCTGGCCAGCACGTCGATTTTCGTGATGTCGGCAGTGGCCGCCACCATGCCCTCACTGACCGAAAAGCCGACGGCAAAATCCTCCAGGTCGGCCGGCGTGACCATCATCACCACGCTCGAGTCCTGGTTGTAGGTGAGCGCGGCGGGCACTTCCTCGGCCAGATGCCAGCGTACGACCCGGCCCGCGTCGAGGCGGCCGTCCACTACGGCATCGCCGCCACGGTACCGGGGCGGGCGCAGCACCGGGGTGCTCATTCAGCCGCCTCGGCGTCCACCTGGAGGTTGGTCCGTGTCACCTGCACGGCGGTCACCTTGTATTCGGGGCAGTTGGTCGCCCAGTCCGACAGCTCGGTGGTGACGAAATTGATCTCGGTGATCGGGTGATGGAACGTGGTGTAGACCACGCCCTGCGGCATGCGATCGGTGATCAGCGCGTGCAGCGTCGTCGATCCCATGCGACTGGCCAGCATGACCCTGTCGCCGCTCGCGATGCCGCGTTCCTCGGCGTCGTGGGGATGGATCTCGAGCACGTCCTCGGGATGCCAGACCACATTGTCGGTGCGCCTCGTCTGGGCGCCCACATTGTACTGGGTGAGGATGCGGCCCGTGGTCAGGATCAGCGGGTACATGCGGGTGGCACGCTCGGGCGTGGGCACGAACTCGGTCACCACGAAGTGACCTTTGCCGCGCACGAAGTGGTCCATGTGCATGATCGGCGTGCCCTCGGGCGCCGCGTCGTTGCAGGGCCACTGCACACTGCCGAGCCGGTCCAGTTTATCGAAGCTCACGCCAGAGAATGTAGGGGTCAAGGCCGCGATCTCGTCCATGATGGCCGACGCGTTCGGATAGCTCATCGGATAGCCGAGCGCGGTCGCGAGGCGGCAGGCGACCTGCCACTCGTCGAGGCCGGTCTTCGACGGCATGACAGGGCGCACCCGGTTGATGCGCCGCTCGGCGTTGGTGAAAGTACCGTCCTTCTCGAGGAACGACGTGCCAGGCAGGAACACATGGGCGAGGCCGGAGGTCTCGTTGAGGAACAGGTCCTGCACGACGACGCAGTCCATGGCCTGCAGCGCGTCGTAGACATTCTTGGTGTTGGGCTCCGACTGCGCCAGGTCCTCGCCCTGGATGAAGATCGCGCGGAAGCTGCCGTCAAGCGCGGCGGACATCATGTTGGGAATGCGCAGCCCGGGCTCCGGCTCGATCTTCACACCCCAGACTTTCTCGAACAGGCCCCGTGCGGCGTCGTCGCTGACGTGACGGTAGCCGGGCAACTCATGGGGGAACGAGCCCATGTCGCACGAGCCCTGGACATTGTTCTGGCCACGCAGCGGGTTCACGCCGACGCCCTCGCGGCCGATGTTGCCGGTCGCCATGGCCAGATTGGCGAGGCCCATCACCATGGTCGAGCCCTGCGAATGCTCGGTGACGCCGAGGCCGTAATAGATCGCCGCGTCGCCGCCGGTGGCATAGAGGCGGGCCGCCTCGCGCACCTGAGCGGCCGGCACGCCGGTCGAGTCTTCGAGCGCTTCCGGCGCGTTGCGCGGCTCGGCGATGAAGGCGGCCCAGCGGGCGAAGCTGTCGTCCTCGCAGCGCTCCCGGACGAACGCCTCGTTGACCAGTCCTTCGGTCACCACCACATGGGCGATGGCGTTGATCAGGGCGACGTTGCCGCCAGGCCGCACCGGCAGATGCAGCGCCTTCGGCATATGCGGCGCGTTGACCAGGTCGATGCGCCGAGGGTCGACGACGATCAGCCTGGCCCCCTGGCGCAGCCGCTTCTTCATTCTCGACGCGAATACCGGATGGCCGTCGGTTGGATTGGCGCCGATGACCATGATGACTTCCGACTTAGCCACGCTGCGGAAGTCCTGGGTGCCGGCCGACGTGCCGAAGGTCTGCTTCAGCCCGTAGCCGGTGGGCGAGTGACAGACGCGGGCACAGGTATCGACGTTGTTGTTGCCGAACGCGGCGCGGATCATCTTCTGCACCACATAGACTTCCTCGTTGGTGCAACGGGAGGAGGTGATGCCGCCGATGGCGCCGCGCCCGTATTTCTCCTGGATGACGCGGAAACGGCCCGCGGTGTAGGCGATGGCCTCGTCCCAGCTCACCTCGCGCCAAGGGTCGGTGATGCGCTCGCGGATCATGGGGTTGAGCACCCGGTCCCGGTGCACCGCATAGCCCCAGGCGAAGCGGCCCTTGACGCAGGAATGGCCTTCGTTGGCGACCCCTCCCTTGTAGGGAACCATGCGGACCACCTCGTTCCCCTGCATCTCCGCCTTGAACGAGCAGCCGACGCCGCAATAGGCGCATGTGGTCAGCACGCTGCGCTCGGGCTGGCCCATCTCGATGACCGACTTCTCGGTCAGCGTCGCGGTTGGGCACGCCTGCACGCAGGCGCCGCAGGAGACGCATTCGGAGTCGAGGAAGCCGTCGAAGCCGCCGGGCGAGATCTGGGAACCGAACCCACGGCCGTCAACGGTCAGCGCGAAAGTCCCCTGCACCTCGTCGCACGCCCGGACGCAGCGCGAGCACAGGATGCACTTGGCCGGGTCGAAGGTGAAGTACGGGTTGCTCTCGTCCTTGGGCGCGTCGAAATGATTGGCGCCGCCATATCCGTAGCGCACCTCGCGCAGGCCGACCGCACCCGCCATGTCCTGCAGCTCGCAGTCGCCGTTCGCCGCGCAGGTCAGGCAGTCGAGCGGGTGGTCCGAGATGTAGAGCTCCATCACCCCGCGCCGCAGGTCCGCGAGCCGCTTCGTGTGGGTGCTCACCTTCATGCCCGGCGCGACTGGCGTGGTGCAAGACGCCGGCGTGCCCTTGCGGCCGTCGATTTCCACCAGGCACAGCCGGCAGGAGCCGAACGCCTCCAGGCTGTCGGTGGCGCAGAGTTTCGGTACGCTGACGCCGGCTTCCATGGCCGCGCGCATCACCGATGTGCCCTGGGGCACTGTGACCGTAATACCGTCGATCTCCAGGCTGACCGGTTCGCCGTCGCGCCCGGGCGTGCCGAAATCGGTTTCGTGGATCAGGCCCATGGGGTCACTCCGCCGCGGCGGCGGACCGCCGGAAATCGTCGGGGAAGTGGCGCAGCGCCGTGCGCACCGGCATCGGCGTCAGCCCGCCCATGGCGCAGAGCGACCCGTCTGTCATCAGCGTGCACAGGTCCTCGAGCAGGGCGAGGCTCTTCGCCGGCTCGACACCAGCGGCGATCCGGTCGATGACCTCGACGCCGCGCACCGCGCCGATGCGGCACGGCGTGCACTTGCCGCAGGATTCGTGGGCGCAGAATTCCATGGCAAACCGGGCCTGTGCCAGCATGTCGGCCCGCTCGTCGAACACCACAAGCCCGCCGTGTCCCAGCATGAAGCCGGCGTCGGCCAGCGCCTCGTAGTCGGCCGGCAGGTCTAGCAGGTGCTCAGGAATATAGCCGCCGAGCGGTCCGCCCACCTGCACCGTCTTGAATGCCCTGCCCGTCGCCGTGCCGCCGCCGAAATCCTCGACCAGCGCACGAAGGGTGATCCCGAAAGCCTTTTCCACCAGTCCGCCGTTGCGGACGCAGCCGGCAAGCTGGAACGGCTGGGTGCCGCGGGACAGGCCCATGCCGAAATCCCGGTAATAGGCCGCGCCCCGAGCCAGGATCACCGGTACGGCGGCGAGCGTCAGCACGTTGTTGACCAGGGTGGGCTTGCCGAACAGGCCTTCGAGCGCCGGCAGCGGCGGCTTGGCGCGAACCACGCCGCGCTTGCCCTCCAGGCTCTCCAGCATGGCGGTTTCCTCGCCGCAGATATAGGCGCCGGCGCCCTCGCGCACCTCGATGTCGAAGGCCTTGCCCGAGCCCCTGATGTCCGCGCCGAGCCAGCCGCCCGCGCGCGCCGTGTCGATCGCCCGGCGCATCATGGCGACGGCCGCCGGATATTCGGAGCGGATGTAGAGGAAGCCCTTCGCGGCGCCGGTCGCCAGCGCGGCGATGGTCATGCCCTCGATCAGCAGGAACGGGTCGCCTTCCATCAGCATGCGGTCGGCGAAGGTGCCGCTATCGCCTTCGTCGGCGTTGCAGCAGATGTATTTCACCTCGCCGGGCGCGCCGAGCACGGTATTCCACTTCACGCCGGCCGGGAATCCCGCGCCGCCCCTGCCGCGCAGGCCGGAGTCGGTTACCGCCGCGACGATGGCCTCCGGCGCCATGCCGAGCGCGGCCTCCAGCCCCGCGAACCCGCCGTGAAACCGGTATTCGTTCACCGACCGCGGATCGACGATGCCGCAACGTTCGAAAGTCAGCCGCTCCTGCCGCCGCAACCATGGCAGGTCGTCCATCAGCCCCAGGCAGGTCCGCGCCTTGGGACTGATGCCGCTGTCGAACATCTCGGTGACGCATTCGGCCATGGTGCCCGATGGGCGAAAGCCCAGGCGCCCGTCCTCGGTTTCGACCTCGAACATGGGTTCGAGGAAATAGAGGCCGCGGCTACCGGTCCGGACGATCCGCGCCTCGATGCCCCGGCGGGCCGCTTCCGCGGCGATGGCGCGTACCAGGTCGTCGGCGCCTACCGAAACCGATGCTGAATCGCCCGAGACGAAAAAGGTCGCCGCCTTCACCGCACGGCTCCCAGCCGTTCCAGCACCAGGAATTCGGTGACCCTTCCGTACAGCGCGCCGTCCACGGTCACGGCAGGCGACAACGCGCAATTGCCAAGGCAGTAGACGGGATCGAGAGTGACCGCGCCGTCCTTGGTGGTTTCGCCAAGACCCACATCGAGACGCCTGCAAAGCTGCTCGGTCAGGCCACGCGCCCCCATCGCCTGGCACGCCTCGGCCTGGCAGATCCGGATGATATGGCGGCCCGGCGGCGCGCGGCGCAGGTCATGGTAGAAGGTCAGCACACCGTAGACATCGGCGTGGGAAAGCCCGAGCGCCTTTGCCACGGGCTCGAGCGCCGCGGCGGGCACATAGCCGAACTCGCGCTGGATCGCCTGCAGGACGAGCAGGCACGCGCCGTCCGTCTCCTGATGCTCAGCGAGAATGCGGCCGATCCTGTCGGCCAGGTCCGCTGGTGTCGTTGCAACAGTCATTTTCGTTACTTCAGCCATCGATTCCGACCATACAGGCGGCCATCACCTCGGCACATAAGTCGTTTTGCCCGGATCATCGCAGAAATTGCCGGCACCTACACGGGATTCCGCCATTCAGCGTCACCCGATTCAGTTCTGACCTGACGACGAGCCATCATTGTCCACACCGGCCTGCGGTTCGGCGCCACGGTCGGCGCGGCGCTTGCGCACTTCGTCGATCTGGCCGGGCGTCAACCGCTGCTCGATGGAGCGGGCGGCGGCTTCCGCCTGGGTGCGGAGCTGGCCGGGCCTCAGCTTGTCGATCGCGACGCCGAGCCAGAACAGCGCTTCCTCCTGCACGTCAGGCGGCGCGCCCGGCTGGCCCGCCAGAATGCCGCCGAGCTGGATCTGGGCGTCGACGTGACCGTTGCGGGCGGCGCGGCGGAACCATTCCAGCGCCCGCTCCTGATCGGCCACGACGCCCTCGCCGCGGGTGTACAGCATGCCAAGCGCGTACTGCGATCCGGGATGTCCTTTATCTGCCGCCTTGAGGAACCATTCCTTGGCTGCGGCGGCATCCTGGGGCACGCCACTGCCATAGTAGTAGGCCTCGCCGATCCCGGCGACGGCGCGCAGGTAACCCAGATCGGCCGACTGGCGCAGATAGCGCATGGATGCGTCCCGGTCGACCGGCACGCCGTCACCCCTGGCGTAGAGCTGCGACAGGTACCAGAGCGACTCGCCGTCAGCCGCCGCCTCGAACAGGGCGCGGGCGCGCGCCATGTCCTTCGGCCCGCCCCAGCCCCAATACAGGGACTTGCCCAGCCATAGCCCGGCGCTCTTCCAGCCATTGTCCAGCGCGGTCTGGAACCAGCGGCGCGCGGCCGCGTCGTCGCGCGCCACGCCGATACCCTGCAGCAGCAGGCGGCCCACCCAGAACTGTGCAACGGGAACACCGCCTTCTGCCGCCTTGCGATAGCCCCTGTAGGCGGCCTCGTTGTCGCGCGGGCCGCCGTCGCCGCTGAGCTGCATGTAGGCCAGGTTGGCGAGCGAGCCGAGATTGCCGGCCTCGGCCGCCGCGGCGAACCAGCGCCGCGCCTCGGCCGCATCCTGCGCCACGCCCTTTCCGAGGTAGTAGGCGACGCCGGCCAGCCTTTGGCCGTCCACGTTCCCCTTCTGCGCCGCCTTCAGGGCGGCGGCGAACGAGGCCGCGTCGTCGACCCGGCCGAACCTGGTGTCGGTGTAGAGCCTGGCGAGGATGTAGTCGGCCTCGGCGGAGCCCATGTCGGAAGCGGTCGACAGCTCGGCGATCGCCCGCTCGACCAGCGCCGGCGAGTCGGCTGCGTCGGCGCGGCGGGCCTTGGTCAGCAGGTCTCGGGCCCGGGCGATGCGCCCCTCGGCGCCGTCTGGCGCCGCCGGCGCCAGCGCCTGGCCCTGGTAGAGGCTGGAGGAAGAACTCGCCGCCGCCGGATCCGGCACGCCCGCGGCATCCTGCGCGGTGATGTATCGCAGCGCGGAACGGGCCTGGTCCACGCCGCCGGCGGCCGCCTGCTCCATCAGCCTGCGGGCCTTGGCGCTATCCTTGGCGACGCCTTCGCCGGTCATGTAGAGGCTGCCCAGCGCATATTGGGAATCCGGGTGCCCGGCCTCGGCGGCGCGGGTCCAGTATTCGACCGTCTTCGCCGGGTCGCTGCCCGCGCCGTCGCCGCGCAGGTAGAGGACGCCGAGATTGTAGAGGCAGTCCGCCTGGCCGGCCTGGGCGCACTTGTCGAGCCAGGATCGCGCCAGGGCCGCGTCCGCCGCGACGCCCAGGCCTTCGCGGTAGTAGGTGAACAGCAACAGCTGGCCGTAGGCCGATCCCTGCTCCGCCGACGCCTTCGCCAGTTCGAAGGCCTTGGCCGGATCCTTGTCCACGCCCTCGCCCATGCTGTAGGCGGCCGACAGGGCTGCCTGCCCATCGGGCACCCCCTGCCCGGCCGACTGGCGCAGCAGATCCATGCCGCGGCCCGCATCCTTGTCCCCGCCCCTGCCGGACAACAGCATGATCGCGGCCAGGTACTGGGCATAGCCATTCCCCAAGCTCGCCGAGCGCAAGAGCAGTTCGCGCGCCGACTTGTCGTCGCGTTCCAGCAGTTTGCCCTGGAGCTGAAGCTGCGCCAGCGAGATCATGCAGAGCTCCGAGCCTTCCGCGACGGCCTGGCGTACCTGTTCCGCCATGCGCTTGCCCGCGTCGGCAGTCGGATCATCTTCGAATTCGAGCTGGGACAACGCGCACAGGCCGTCGGGCAGACCCTTGTCATGGGCCAGCTTGAACCAGGTCCGGGCATGCCCGCGGTTGACCGGCATGCCCCAGCCGCGCATGGCCTGGAGGCCAAGCTGGTAGAGCGCCATCGGGATGCCGGCGTCGGCACCCTTCTGGAGCCACAATACGGCCCTGTCGTAGTCGACCGGCGTGCCCAGGCCACGCTGGTAGACGCTGCCAAGGATTGCCGCCGCGGTCGGATTGCCCTTTTCCGCCGCCCGGGTCAGCCACGCGAACCCCGCCTCGGTGTTCACGGCGGTGCCGATGCCCCGGTAGTAGGACATCGCGAGCCGCCACTGGGCGTCGGCGTCGCCACGCTCGGCGCGGTCCTCGAGTTCGGAGAAGGTCTTGAGCTCCAGCAGGTAGTCGGTATTGTCGCCGCCGACCGCGAGAGGATCGGACGCGCGGGCGCCTTCCGGCTCGACCGCGCTCATGTCTACGCGGGGAACCTCGCCAACTGCCGCAAGAGCAGGTCCGCCGTAGGCCGCAAGGCAAGACAGTGCCGCACCGACAAGCACGCCGATCAGTGGCCGCGTGGTCCGGCGGTGGTCGATATCCAGCTCCATCACGGCAGAATAGCGGTGGACACGGCCAACCTCTAGATCATCCTGCATGCGAGGGCGCTCGGGAGACCTGTGAAGCGGAGCAGCAAGAAGTCGGCAGCCGCGAGGCAATCGGTGTAGCATGTGAAGCGCGCCGTCCAGGAGATCGGCGCGCCATGCCGGATTCTGGAATGGCGGCGGATGATTGGGGGCATCGCATTGAAACCGCATTTGGCTACGTCGGTTCGGCTTCTCGTCGTGCTCCTGGCCGCGATCTCCGTCACTCTCCTGCTGGTGCACGGCCTGCAGATGCGCCTCGACCACAAGCGCGAGGCCGAGCAAGTCCGCAGCGATCTCCAGAACATCACCAAGGCCGTCGCCGTCCATGCCGGGCAAACGCTCGCCACCATCGATCGCGGCGTGAGCCAGTTCGCCGGCGGGCTCGACGTGGAGCAACCGCCCGGCCTGGTCCATGAAAGGCTGCGCGCCGGCCGCGACGCAGCCGTCGGCGTCCTGGAATTCTTCGTGCTCGACGCGAGCGGAAGGGTAAGCGCGGCGTCCTACGACCCGGCGCCCGAGCCAGTCGACCTTTCGCACGAACCGCCCTTCGACGTCGCTGCCACCGGACCCGAGACGGCCCCGCGTATCAGCCCGCCACTGGCAGGCCATGTGGGACGGGCGGTGGGCGCGGAGATCATCCGGCTGGCGCGTCCCCGCCTCGGCGCGGATGGCACAATCCAGGGCTGGGTGGTCGGCACGATCAGCGTGAAGCACTTCCGCGCGCTGTTCGACTCCATGGTCGTCCGGCACCAAACCAGCATTGCGCTATTCCGCGACGACGGTGTTCTGTTGTCGGGCAGCGGCGACGCCGCCGGCGCTTTCAGCCAGGGCCGCGGCGCGAACATGTTCCGCGCCCGTCTCGCGGGCCACAGCCCATCGGGATGGTTCTGGGCCGGTGGAACCGCCAGCACCGGTGAGCGCGCCATGGTGGTCTATACCCGGGTCGACGGCCTGCCACTGGTCGTTGTCGCGCGGCTGCCGGAATCCGAGGTCTTTGCGCGCTGGAAGATGCGGGCGCTGATCGGCACGCTGGTCGACGTCGTCCTGACCTTGTTCATCATCGGCGCGACCGGCCTCGCGGTACGCGAGCTGGGTCTGCGCCAACGCGAGCAGGACCGGACCACGGCGCAGCTCAACCGGTTGGCCGATGCGTCCATCGACATTTCGAGCCTGCGCAGTTCCGACGATGTCTTGCAGCGCGCGGTGGAGATATCCCGCGAGCTTGTACCCAGCCACCAGGCCGTCCTGAGCCTCACAATCGGCATGGATTATGCGCAGGCGGTCCACACCGTTTCGCTGTCAGACAAATACGGCAAATGGCGGAGCTATGGCGACCATGCGGACGGATCGGGCATCTACCGGCTGGTCTGCATGAACAACCAGCCCATGCGCCTGACCCAGAACCAGCTGGAAGCCCATCCCGCGTGGAAAGGCTTCGGCGAGGCGCGGCAGCGCCATCCACCGATGCGCGGCTGGCTGGCCGTGCCGCTGATCGCCCAGGACGGCAGCAATCTCGGCCTCATCCAGTTGTCGGACCGCGAAACCGCCGACTACGACGACCGGGACGAAGCGGTGCTGATGCAGCTGGCCCAGATGGTGTCCGCCGCCATCGAGAACGTGCGCCTGCTCGAGGCGCGCACCCGCGCGCTGGCGCTGGCGGAACAGGCGCGCGACGAGATCACCCGGATCTTCTCCACCATGTCGGACGGCCTCTATCACCTCGACCGGGACTGGCGCTACACACGGGTCAACCGGGCGGCCGAGGAGATGTTCGGCATCAAGGAGGCCGACGTGCTCGGGAAGTCGATGTGGGACGTCTTCCCCGACCTGTACGGCACCGAAGTCTATACCAGCCTCCACCGCGCCATGGAGACCGGCGAGCACGCCACACTGGAAAACTACTATCCGCCCGTCGACCGCTACCACCTGGTGAGGCTGTTCCCCGGCGAGGATGGCATGACCGTCTACGTCTCGGATATCACGGATCGCCGCCGGGCCGAGCAGCAGCTGCGCAAGGCGCAAAAGATGGAAGCGGTCGGACAGCTCACCGGCGGCGTCGCCCATGATTTCAACAACCTGCTGACGGTGATCCTGGGCAACGCCGACATGTTGGTCGAGGAACTCAGCGGCAACGAGAACCTGCGCGGCGTCGCCGAGATGATCCAGAGCGCTGCCGAGCGGGGCGCCGACCTGACGCACCGACTGCTTGCCTTCTCGCGGCGGCAACCGCTCGCGCCGGTCATTGTCGACGCCAATCAGCTCGTTTCCGGGCTCGAGGGGCTACTGCGGCGCACGCTGCACGAAAGCATCGACCTGGAACTGGTGCGGGGCGCCGGCCTGTGGAAGGCGGTGGTCGACCGCTCACAGCTCGAAAGCGCGGTGCTCAACATCGTGATCAACGCGCGCGACGCCATGCCCGATGGCGGCAAGCTGACCATCGAGACCGCGAATACGCGGCTCGACGACCTCTATGCCGAGCAGGAGGATATCCGCGCCGGCCAGTACGTAATGATCGCCATCTCCGACACCGGCCACGGCATGGATCCGTCGGTCCTGAACCGCGCCTTCGATCCGTTCTTCACCACCAAGGCGGTCGGCAAGGGCAGCGGCCTCGGCCTCAGCATGGTCTACGGCTTCGTCCGGCAATCGGGCGGCAACGTGAAGCTCTACAGCGAGCCGAGCTATGGCACGACGGTGAAAATCTACCTGCCGCGCGCCGCGGATCGTCAGGGCGCGGCAGAAGCCCGCAAATCGGATGTGCTGCAGACCGCCAAGGGTACCGAGAGGATCGCACTGGTCGAGGACGAGGAACTGGTGCGCCAGTTCGCCGAAATGAACCTGAAGGCCTTGGGCTACGTGGTCGCGTCTTTCCCGACCGGCCCTGATCTGTTGCGGGCGATGGACGGCGGCCTTGTGTTCGACCTGCTGTTCACCGACATCGTGCTACCTGGCGGCATGAACGGGCGGGACATCGCGGAAGAGGTTTTGCGCCGCGCGCCAGGGACCAAGGTGCTGTATTCGTCAGGCTACACCGACAACGCCATCGTCCATCACGGCAGGCTCGATGAAGGGGTCAACCTGCTGAACAAGCCGTTCCGCAAGGCCGAGATGGCGCAAAAGGTCAGGATGGTGCTCGACGGCGCCGCATAATGCGAGGCCGCCGCAGATTCCGCGTCGCCCTTTCGAGGGTCACGGGACGCAATCCCGGCGGCCGTTACACTCCCCGTGATACGCTGGCCCCCGCCATGGTGGATATGGCGAGCGGGGCACCGTACCTCTATGGTGCTTCGTGGGACCGCGCAGGAAGGGACCGTAATTGCAGAAGAAAATCTGGATCGGCCTGGCGGCGGTGGTCGCCGTGGTGGCCGGAGCGGCCATTACCGTGGCCGTCTGGCCGCCGGCGACGAAGCTGGTCATGGATGCCTGGCAGGGCGACAGGTTCCGGGAAGTGCGGCAGGTGATCACCGATCCGCTGGCGACGGACCACTGGAGCAAGGCCCGCGTCGCCGACAAGGGCGTGACCATCTGGGATCCGATCAACGCCTATCGCGGCTTCACCCTCTACACGTCGGGGGAAGGTCCGGTGGCGCGGCTGGTCACCATGACCGGCGCGCCGGTCCACGAATGGACCATCCCCTACAGCAAGGTATGGAAGCTCGAGACCGCCGCGGTGCAGGAACCGCAGCCGGACAACCTCGTGTTCCTGCGCCATGCCCGCCTGCAACCGAATGGCGACCTGATCGCCGTGTTCGAGGCCGCCGGCCATATGCCGGCCGGCTACGGCATCGTGCGGGTGGACAAGGACTCGAAACCGCTTTGGAGCTATCTGCAGCGCGCCCACGGCGCCTTCGACGTGGCGCCGGACGGCCGTGTGTTCGTGCTGGTCCAGGCGATCCGCGAGGACGACGAGCCGACTTCGATGGTCGAGACGCCGTTCCTCGAGGATTTCCTGGTGGTGTTGGGTCCGGACGGCAAGGAGACGGCGAAGATTTCGCTGGTCGACGCGCTGGAACGCTCGCGCTTCGCCTCGCTCCTGGGAAAGGTGCCGGCCGGCGTTCACGACCCACTGGGTGCAACCAGCGTCCAGTATATCGGCGGCGATGCGGTGAAGGGCATCCCGGACAGCGCGGGCGAACGGGTACTGCTGTCGTTCGGCGGTCTCGACTCGGTCGCGGTAATGGATCTCGCCGGCAAGCAGATCAGCTGGGCCGCGCGCGGCGCGTGGCGGCGCCAGCACGAGGCCCGGATGCTGCCGGGCGGCGACCTGATGGTGGTCGACGCGCCGGACGAAAACGACGGCAGGGCGCAGCAGATCGACATGTCGAACAGCACGGTGGTCTGGTCCTTTGGTGGCGGAACCGATCAGCCCTTCGCCAGCACGGCGCGGCTGTCGGCGCAGCGGCTGCCCAACGGCAACACGCTGCTGACCGAGTCCGATGGCGGGCGACTGGTCGAGGTCGACCAGTCGGGCACTGTCGTCTGGGAATATACCAACCCGGCGCGAGCGGGCCAGGACGGCGCCTACATTCCGGTGATCGCGTCGGGCCAGCGCATCGAGGCGCGGGCGCTCGACACAAGCTTCCGCGGCTTCACACGACCATAGGCGCGGTCTGTCCCGCCTCGATGCGGTGGCGTACTTCCGACAGGAAATCGATGTGCGCCTGAGCCGTGGTGAACCCCTTGCCCATGGGATTGACCGACGCGTGCGTGCCGCCGAGGTCCTGCCAGCGTTTCACGGTGTCGACGGTTTCCTGGAGGTTGGTGGCGCGGATGGTGATCAGCTCGCGGCCAAAGCCCTTCTCGTCCCGGCCGGACTCCCGCAAATAGTGGCGGACCCGCTCCCATCCCTGGGTCGCGTGGTCGATATCTCCGGCGAAGATGTAGCCGTCGCCCAGGCGGCCGCCACGGCGGAAAGCCGGCTCGGTGAATCCGCCGACCCAGATCGGGATCTGGCGCTTGGGCCTGGGGAGGATGTTGCCCTTGTCGAGCCGGTCGAACCTGCCCTCGAAGCTCATGACGTGCTCGGACCACAGCCGGCGCAGGAACGGAATCTGCTCGTCGGCGCGGGCGCCGCGGCTTTCGAAATCCTGCCCCAGCGCATGGTATTCGACATAATTCCAGCCGGTGCCGATGCCGAGGCGCAGCCGCTGATGCGACAGCAGATCCACATCGGCGGCCTGCTGGGCGACCAGCACGGTCTGGCGCTGCGGCAGGATCAGCACGCCGGTGACCAGTTCGAGCCGGTGGGTGATGCCCGCCCAGTAGCCGAACATCACGAACGGATCGTGGAACGGATGGTTTTCGGTATAGGGTCCCCACAGCTTGGGCTCGCGGTCATGCGACGCGCCGACCACGTGGTCGAACACCAGGATGTGGTCGTAGCCCAATTTCTCGACGGCGAGGCCGATGTCGTGGACGGCCTGCGGATCGCCCTTCAGTTCGGTTTGCGGATAGACGGCGCCCAGCTTCATCACGCTCTCCCCAGGTTCGGAAGCAAACGGTAGGACAGGTCCGAGGTGTCGCGCCTGCCTGCAAGCGGCTGCTGACCGGGCGTGCCCGGATGGAGGATACCACCGACGTCGCGGGCGCGCACCGGCACCATGGTGCTCATGTCCGAGACGAATACGCGATCAGCGATACGCCAGCGGCCGTCGGCCTTGCGCCAGGTGTCGAGGTAGCGACCATGGCCGATCAAGTCGATCAGCTCGTCCTGGGGCTGCATGCGCAGGGTGACCTGCACCATGCTCTCGCTGACCGCCGCCATGTCGCCGGTGAAGTCGACCAGCATGTTGCAGACCCGATGGGTGTGGCAGACCATGGCCGCATGCACCGGCCACAGCCATTCGACGAAGCCGGCGGGCGAGCCGTTGAAGAGGCCGCTGTATTCCAGCTTGGCGTCGGGCCAGAAGCAGTCGAGCGCCAGCGGCGCGTCCATGCGGTCCATCGACTGGCAATAGCGGTAGAGCGTCTCGTGGATTTCCAGCTTGTCTTCGATGCCGGGCATGGCGGTCCTCCCCTGTTCGGTCCCGCCGCCGTTCTAGCATACCGTCCCGCCGCCCAAAAACCTGTCAGGACCCGCGGGCGGGCCTAGCGCCGCAGCAGCCGGCGGCCGGAAGCGGCCAGCACGGCGGTGACAATGGCGACAGCCAGGGCATGGAAAGCGAGATCGGTCGCCGCTGCGTCCGCGGGATGGAAGAGGCTGAGCACGGTGGCCGACGCGGCGGCGCAGGCGAGGCCGGCGACCAAGGCGGTCAGCGCCGGATAGAGCGGAAATGCCCGGCGCAGCATGACGACCATGGCAACAGCGAGCGGCGCCGAGATGCCGACGATGGACATCAGACATTCCGAATGGATGTGGCCATCCCAGCCCACCGTGGCCCAGGTGCGCAGGCAGCCCATGCCGCTCGCCCCGATCCACAACAGCAAGCCGGGCAGCGGCAACAATGCCCACAGCCGCGACCGCCCCGGCATCGCCAGCTCGAACGCGGCCTTGGCGGCGAAGGCCGCGGTGAGCAGGGAGCCCAGCACGGCAAGCCACATGTCGGCGGCCGAGCCTAGCCTCGCCATGGCGGCACGCATGTCGAAAACGACGGCGAGGCCGGCCGCGATCAACACGGAGCAGCCTAGCCAAAGGAGCGCGAGGCGGTTGGGCTCCGCGATGCGGCGCACCGGCGTCAGGCCGTCGCCCAGTTCGCGGATCAGGTTGTCGGTGGAGCGTGCCATCAGCCCTCCTCCCCTGTCAGCCGGGCACGCAGAGTCTTCAGCGCCCGGTGCAGGTTGACCTTGAGCGCGCCCGTCGACCGCCCCGTGACCTGCGACGCCTCGGCCAGTGACCGGTCGTTCAGGGTGAGTTCCTCGACAGCCTGGCGCTGGCCTTCCGGCAGCGACTCGACGGCGCGGCGCAGGCCACCGTCGAGGCCGGCGGCCACGGGCTCGCCGGTCGCGGCGGGATGTGTCTCGTAGGCGATATCATCATGTACCTCCCGCGACCGCTGGCGGCCCTGGCGGCGCAGCAGGTCTACGGCCCGGCGGTCGGCGATGGTGCGCAGCCACGCCTGGAACGAGCGGGCCGGATCGTAGGTGTGCCGCGCCCGGTGGACGGTCAGCAGGGTTTCCTGGACGGCGTCGTCGACGGCGTCCGCTGGCACGCCGCGCCGGCGCGCTGCGGCACGGATGAACGGGACGCAGTCGCGCAGCAGCGCATCATAGGCGGCGCGGTCGCCGGCCTGCGCCGACGCCATCAGCCCGCCGAGGCGGCGATCGGTCTGGTCCCGTGTGTCCACGCTGCTGGTTCCGGCGGCGCGAAGCGCGCCGGGCGCTAGGCTAAGGACACCGGCATGCATTTGGCAAATTCCATCGCGCTCAGGAGCCGCTGAACCAGTTGTAGCCCTTGTCCTCCCAATAGCCGCCCGGATTGTCGTTGGTGACAAACAGGGCGGCGATGTGCTTGGGGTTCTTGAAGCCCAGCTTGGTCGGCACCCGCAGCTTCATGGGGTAGCCGTATTTGCGCGGCAGCGGATCGTCGCCGAAATCCAGCGCCAGGATGGTCTGCGGGTGGCGCGCGGTCGCCATGTCGATGCTGGAGTAGTAGCCGTCGGCGCATTTGAAGCCCACATAGCGCGCCCGCCGGTCGGCGCCGATTCGGTCGAGGAAGGTGCCGAATCGCACACCCGACCATTCGCCGACGGCGCTCCAGCCCTCGACGCAGATATGCCGGGTGATCTGGCTTTCCTGCGGCAGCGCGCGCAGGTCCTCGATGGCCCACATCCTCTTGTCGGCGACCAGTCCCGAGACCTCCAGCTTGTAGGTGGCGCCGTCGACGACGGGCGCGCGGGCCTCGCGGTAGAATGCGTTGAACGGGAACGGCGTGGTGATATCGGCCTTCGTGTAGGTCTGGGCCAGCTTGTTCGGGTCGAACAGCCAGGCCTGCGCCTTGTCGTTCCAGCGCGACATGGCCATCAGTGCCTTGTCGACCGCATTGCCTTCGACCAGGTTGCAGCCGGTAAGCATGGTGAGCGCGCCCAGGGACAGGCTGCCGCGCAGGAACAGGCGGCGTTCCAGGTCGACCAATTCGGGCTTGAGGTCGTCGAGGGACGGCCGTGGCGGCCTGATCAGGCTCATGGTGTTACCTCCGCGTCCTCGACCGTGCCGCCGATAATCATGGGTGGCAGGGTTTTCGGGACGATCATGACGAGCAGGATGTGGACGATGAAGAACCCGACGATGCCCGCCATGGCGAGGAAGTGGACGACGCGGGCGCTGTCGAACCCGCCCATCAGCCAGGCCAGCGTCTGGAACTGCACCGGCTTCCAGACGGAAAGGCCCGACGCGACGGCCAGGATGATCAGCAGGATCACGCCCGCATAGAGCAGCCGCTGCACCGCGTTGTAGTGGCCCAGCGCGTGCGGCAGCCGGAAGGCGAGCGCGGCTTTCACGTCGTGCCAGACGCCCGCCGGCGTGATCGGCAGCAGATCGCGTCGGAAATGGCCCGAGAACAGGCCATAGGCGAGATAGAACAGCAGATTGACGACCAGCACCCACATGGCCGCGAAATGCCAGGCGATGGCGCCGCCCAGCCAGCCGCCCAGGGTGATCGTGTAAGGGAACTTGAAGGGGAATATCGGCGAGGCATTATATATCTGCCAGCCGCTCATGACCATGACGACCATCGCCGCCGCGTTGATCCAATGGGTCAGCCGGACGATAGAAGGATGGATGGCGCGCCGCTTTCGCGATGTGGAACTGGCGTCATTGGACATGCGGCTTCCCCGATGCAGGACCGTATGAGGACTTATTCGCCGGACGCGACCGGCGGGTTACATCATGTCACGGATTTTTCCACCGGGTACCGAATAGGCGGCGACCTGTAACCTTGAGGCCCCCTCCGCCGAATGAGCCGGAGAAGGCCGCGTTCCACCCGCCGGCCGCAGGAGAGACTACATGAACCGTTCCATTCACCGCCTTTCCCGTTTCGTGTCCAGTACGCTGGGCGCCGCCGCGCTGGCCGTAGCCACGCTTCTGGTCTTGCCGGCCGGGGCCGCCGAGAAGGCCGTCGCCATCCCGGCGCCCGCGCTCGATACGCCGTCCACCGCACCGTCGGAAACCGCGATCCTCGCGGGTGGCTGCTTCTGGGGCGTGCAGGGCGTTTTCCAGCACACCAAGGGCGTGACCAGTGCCGTCTCCGGCTACGCGGGCGGTACGACCAAGTCGCCCAGCTACCACCAGGTTGGCTCGGGCGAGACCGGCCACGCCGAAGCCGTGAAAGTGACCTTCGACCCCAGGCAGGTGACCTACGGCCAGATCCTGCGCATCTACTTCTCCGTTGCCCATGACCCGACCCAGCTCAACCGCCAGAGACCGGACCGGGGCACCCAGTACCGCTCGGCCATCTTCACCACCAGCGACAGCCATATGAAGGTGGCGACCGCCTATATCGCCCAGCTCGATGGAGCCAAGGCCTATCCGAAGCCGATCGTCACCAAGGTGCAGCCCGCCGCGAAGTTCTGGCCGGCCGAGGATTATCACCAGGACTACGCCACGCTGCATCCTGACGACACCTACATCGCCTTCTATGATCTGCCCAAGATCGCCAACCTGAAGGTGATGTTCCCGTCCCACTACCGCGACCAGCCCGTGCTGGTCGCCGCCCGGTAGGAGCACGACCATGCATACCAGACGATCCGTGCTGCTCGGCGGCGCCGGCCTTCTCGCCCTGTTTGGGATGGTAGGCGCTGCGCAATCGGGTACCAAGGCGAAGAAAGAGGCTGAGGTGTTCGAGGTCACGAAGACCGACGCCGAATGGCGCGCGCTCCTCAAGCCTGACGCCTATCAAGTGCTGCGGCACGAGGACACTGAACGGCCCTACACAAGCCCGCTCAACCATGAGAAACGGGCCGGCACCTTCTACTGTGCCGGGTGCGACCTGCCCCTGTTCTCGTCGCAGACCAAGTTCGACAGCGGCACCGGCTGGCCCAGCTTCTGGAAGCCCCTGGACAACGCGGTGCGCACCCGGAAAGACTATTCCGGCGGCTGGGTGCGGGACGAAGTGCACTGCCGCCGCTGCGGCGGGCATCTGGGCCATGTGTTCGACGACGGCCCCAGGCCGACCGGCCTGCGCTATTGCATGAACGGTCTGTCGCTGACCTTCCGGCCCTCGAACGCGTAGGCGCCGCGCGCCGGCGATCTGGCCGGGCCTGACCGAAATTTACGCCCGGCCGGCCGGGACCGAGATCGGCGAGAGCGCGATGGTACGGTCGATGACTCCGTCCACGATCTCGTGGATATTGTCCCGGTCCATGCCGAGCTGGGCGAGTCCGCTCGCGCTGTATTGCAGGAACGCGCCGGCGGTGGCGATCTCCGAGATGCCGCGCGCCTTCATTTCACGGTATGCCGCGCGGCATACTTCGCGGGCAATTTCCTGCAGTTCTTCCTTCATCATGTCGGCCATGTGATTCCTCATCGCGTTCGTTGTTCCAGGCGCCTTTCCAGGCCGTTTGGCACCTGCTCCGTCACAAATGAATGCGTCCGGCGGCACGCCGGTTGCGATGCATCGATGCCGGAGCTGAACGGGCGTCGGCGCACGCCTCCCCAAGCCATCGAGTCAGATGGCCCATCCGGACAGGTCCGGCCGGGCCGCGACTCAGGGAATGGCTGGCACGCCAACCGCCGGTAGCCCCCACCACCGCCTCGACGATGATCATTGCGTGCCTATCCGCTTGAGCCAGACACCCGCTAGATGTAGTCTCTCCCGATGATCGGGACGGGCGAATCGTATCATGACGGCGATGGACATTTTTCAGCGCGACGATCTGGGATTTCCGCGGTCGCTGCCTGAGTTTCAACGGCAC
>CALQFM020000044.1 GCA_943329845.2 Candidatus Kuenenia stuttgartensis
GCGCAAGAAGCGCCACGGCGGCAGGATCATTGCCGTCGCCAACCAGACGGGAGGCGTCGGCAAGACCACGACGGCCATCAACCTGGCGACCGCGCTGGCGGCGGTACGCAAGTCGGTGCTGATGATCGACCTGGATCCGCAGGGCAATGCCAGCACCGGTCTCGGCATTAACCGGGCGTCGCGGAAGGTCAGCATCTACGACGTGCTGATGCGCGACCATGATTTGGGCGAGGCGCTGATCCAGACGGCGATCCCCGGCCTGAAGCTGGTCTGCTCCACCGTCGACCTGGCGGGCGCCGAACTGGAGCTGGTCAACGGCGAGGACCGGGCCCAGCGGCTGCGTCAGTCGCTGCGCAATGGCGAGTCGGGCGAGGCACTGGAGGCCTTCGACTACGTGCTGATCGATTCGCCGCCGTCGCTCGGTCTGCTGACCCTCAACGCCCTGGTGGCGGCCGACACGGTGCTTGTCCCGCTGCAGACCGAATTCTTCGCACTGGAAGGCCTCAGTTTGCTGATGAAAACCATCGAGCGGGTGCGTGGCGCGTTCAATCCGGACCTTCGCCTCGAAGGCGTCGTTTTGACCATGTATGACAGGCGCAATCGGCTGTCGAGCCAGGTGGAGGATGACGTGCGCGACTTCATGGGCGACAAGGTGTTCAAGACGGTGATCCCGCGCAATGTGCGGCTGTCGGAGGCGCCGAGCCACGGCAAGCCGGCCATCGTCTATGACATGCGCTGTCCGGGCAGCATGGCCTACATCAAGCTGGCGTCGGAGCTGCTGAAGCGCGAAAAGAGGCTGGTCGACGCATGATTTCAAGGATTTAGCGTATGTCCGACGACAAGAAGCGCCGCCCCGGCGGCCTGGGCCGCGGCCTTTCCGCCCTGCTGGGCGACGATCCGGTGGCCGACGCGGCGCCGCGCGGCGCGCGCGAACTGCCGATCGAGAAGCTGCATCCCAACCGCTACCAGCCGCGCACCCGTTTCGACGAGGCCGCCATCGATGATCTGGCCACGTCGATCAAGGCGCGGGGCATCCTGCAGCCGATCCTGGTGCGGCCGTCGTCATCGCGGCCGGGCGAATACGAGATTGTCGCCGGCGAGCGCCGCTGGCGTGCAGCCCAGCGCGCCCGCCTGCACGCGGTGCCGGTGATCGAGAAGGCGCTGTCCGACGACGAGTCGCTGGAGATCGCCATCGTCGAAAACGTGCAGCGGCAGGATCTGTCACCAATCGACGAGGCGCGCGGCTACCGCCGGCTGATCGACGAATTCGGTCACAACCAGCAGGATGTCGCCGAGGTGGTCGGCAAGAGCCGGCCGCATGTCGCCAATATGGTCCGGCTGCTGAGCCTCCCCGAGAAGGTGCAGGCGCTGCTCGACAACGGCGCGCTGTCCATGGGCCACGCCCGCGCGCTGGTGACGTCCGACAATGCCGAATGGCTGGCGCAGGAGATCGTCGCGCGCGGTCTCAACGTCCGTCAGGCCGAGGATCTGGCCCGCGAGGCGCCGCGCTCGAAGGGACGCGGCCCGGTCCGGCCGATGAAGGACGCGGATACGCGGGCGCTGGAAAAGCAGCTCTCCGAGGCGCTCGGCCTGCGGGTAAGCGTCGAGCATAAGGGGCCGGGCGGTTCCGTGGTGATCAAATATGGTAGCCTCGACCAGCTCGAGGACGTCATGGCGAGGCTGGCCGCCAAGCGGTAAGCGGTTCTACTTACGACAACATTCCCGCTAATCGTCATAGCGAGGAGGCGAAGCCGACGCGCCAACCCAGGCGTTGGGCGCCCCTGCTCGGCTGCCCCAGGGTTGCCGCGCCGCTACGCGGCACGCAATGACGGATATTTTTGGCGCGCATCGCGCAAGATTCACGGATGAATGTTTGAATCTTAGTTATGTAAACAAATGAAGGCGCCGGAAAACCGCAGCCTTACGCCCGCGCCGCGGCGACGAGGCGCATCATGGCGCGGGCAGTAATCGCCTCGGCGGGCATGCCGGTGGTCTTGCAGGCCATCTCCGCCTCCAGCAGCAGGGCCAGCGCCGTCGCCAGCTTTTTCGCGGTCCAGCGGCCAAGGAGCTGGCGCATTTCGTTGCCCTCGCTCTGGAACGCCGGCGGCTTGAGCATTTTGAACGCGGCGTCGATCGGTGTGCCGCGTTCGGTCAGGCTGGCGACCAGGTGCAGCCGCTGCATGCGCCGTGAGGTGAGCCGCAGCAGGCCGACGGCGCTCTCGCCCGTCTCCTCGGCCTTGGCGAGCGCGGCAATCAACGCTTTCATGTCGCCGCGCGCCGCGGCCTTGCCGACCGCGTCGAACGCCTCGGCCGAGCTGTCGCCGACGCAGGCGCGGGCGTCCTCGACGCTGACCGTGCCGTCGCCGCCCAGCTTGTACAGCGCCAGTTTGTCCAGCTCCTGGCGGCTGATCATGCGGTCGCCGCCCAGGCTGGCGCGCAGATGCGTGCGCGCGTCCTCGCTGACGATCAGCCCCTGCCCGGCCAATACCTGGTCGATCAGGCTGTCGATGGTTTCGGCGCTGTCGTAGCCGCATTCGAGCGCCGCCGCGTTGGGCGCCTCCTCGAAGGCCTTGCGCAGGCTGCTTTGCCGGCCCAGATCGTCGCCGGTCACCAGCACGAAGCCGTCGCCCGGCGGCTCGGCGAGGAATTCGGCGAACAGCTTGGCGTGGCGGTCGCCGGCGCGTCCCACCTTCACCAGCCGCCTGCCGCCGATCATGGAAATCGCCGCCGCCTCGTCGGCGAGACGCGCGGGATCGGCGAGCAGGGTGGCGGCGTCCAGGTCGGCGACGCGGAACGGATCCCTGGGATCGTCGACGATGGCGGCGGCCACGGTCGCGGCACGCTCGCGCACCAGCCCCTCGTCGGCGCCGAACACCAGGACCGCGCGAAGCTGCGTGTCCGGTCGATCGGTGAAACGCTTGAGTTGGGCCGGGGTGAATTTCATGTGCCGGCACCTTCCGGGCACGGGGCACCCCTCGTCCGGCGCTTCGCGCCACCTTCTCCCCCAAGGGGAGAAGGGTTGGATGCCGTGCATTGGCACGATCCCCTCTCCCCTTGTGGGAGAGGGTTAGGGTGGGGGGTATGCCGATGCAGGGCGCGGGTCACAGTCAGAACACAAGTATTGGTAGGAGCGAGCGCCCATTATACCACCAGTCGCGGACTCTGCCTATTTGCCCTTGTCGAAGAACACCGCGATGCGGGTCTTGATCTCTTCCGCAAGTTCGACGGAGAGCTTTTCCTGCGCGTCCTGCTGGGCGATCACCGTGGGATAGTCCTGCTGCACGATGTCAAAGGCGGTTTCGGCCCAGGTCGTGCCGGTCAGCACCACCTTGTCAGTGGCGACCTCGCGCAATTCGAACCGGGCGCTCATCCGGTAGTTGGCGCGGGTCGCCGACGCGTTCTGACGGATGCCGACATCCTCGCGCTCCTCGCCCACCTTCAGCGCCAGCTCATAGACCGGCGCGTCGGCCTTGCCGCCTGGGGTGATGGCGTCAACCAGGGCATTGCGGACAACCTGGCCGAGGCGGTCGGGAATCGGCCGGATGTCGATGGTCGCCATCCTGTCCATCACCGAGGCGGACGTCGCCGTGGCGCTCGCGCCGTACATGGGCTTGAAGCCGCAACCCGGCAGGGCGACGGAAAGCATCAGAATGACGAGGGCGCGGCGCATCCGGCCACTATGCCACGATATTGACGATTCGTCCCGGCACGACGATCACCTTGCGGATCTCCTTGCCGGCGAGCGCCTCGCGGATCTTCGGCTCGGCGAAGGCGGCGGCCTCGGCATCCTCCTTGCCCGCGTCGCGCGGCAGGTCGATGGTTGCGCGCAGCTTGCCGTTGATCTGCACGGCGATCTTCACGGTCTGGTCGATGACCAGCGCCGGGTCGGCTTCGGGCCAGGCGGTCTCGAACAGCGGCGACGTGTGGCCCAGCTCGGCCCAGGCTTCCTCGGCCAGATGCGGCATCATCGGCTCGGACAGCCGCACCAGCGTTTCCAGCGCCTCGCGCAGCGCCCAGCCATCGGCCAATCCCGGAGACTTGAAGGCGTTGATTGCATTGGTCAATTCGTAGATCTGCGCGACCGCCGTGTTGAACCGGAAGTTGTCGATGCCGTCGGTCACCGCCTTGATCGCCTTGTGCGTGGACCGGCGCAGCGCCATGGCGGCATCGCTCAGGCTGTCGGGCGCCGGCGTCCCGGCGCCGGGCAGGCCGACCGACTCGCTCACCAGCCGCCAGACCCGCTGGGCATGGCGCCATGCGCCCTCGATGCCGCTTTCCGACCAGTCCAGGTCGCGCTCGGGCGGACTGTCCGACAGCATGTACCAGCGGGCCGTATCGGCGCCGTAGGTTTCGATGATGTCAGTGGGATCGACCGTATTCTTCTTGGACTTGCTCATCTTCTCCGAGCGTCCGACCGCCACCGGCTGACCGTCCCGCGTCACCAGGCCATCGCCGCTCCGCACGATCTCCTCGGGCGACAGCCATTTGCCGTCGGGACCCTTGTAGGTTTCGTGGTTGACCATGCCCTGGGTGAACAGACCCTGGAACGGCTCGGCCAGCGACACCATGCCGCACTTCTCGAGCGCGCGGGTGAAGAAGCGGGCATAGAGGAGATGCAGCACCGCGTGCTCGACACCGCCGATATACTGGTCGACCGGCATCCAGCGGTCGACGGCTTCCCGGTCCAGCGGCCGGTCCGGGTCGAGCCCGCAGAACCGCAGGAAATACCAGGACGAGTCGACGAAGGTGTCGCAGGTGTCGGTCTCGCGCCGCGCCGGCTTGCCGCAGGACGGGCAGTCGACATGCTTCCAGGTCGGGTGCCGCTCCAGCGGGTTGCCCGGCACGTCGAAGGTGACGTCGTCGGGCAGCAGCACGGGCAGCTGGTCGCGCGGCACGGGCACCACGCCGCAGTCGCCGCAGTGGATCACCGGGATCGGGCAACCCCAGTAGCGCTGGCGTGACACGCCCCAGTCGCGCAGCCGGTAGTTCACCTCGCGGGTGCCGGCGTTCAGCCGTTCCAGCTCGTCGAGCACGCGCTTCTTGGCCTCGGGCACCGACAGTCCGTCCATGAAGCGGGAATTGCCCAGCCGTCCGTCTTCGGTGAACGCCTTGTCGGCGACGCTGAAGCTATCCGGCGTCTCGCCGTCCGGAAACACCACCGGCGTCACCGGCAGGCCGTATTTGCGGGCAAAGTCCAGGTCTCGCTGGTCGTGGGCCGGGCAGCCGAAGATGGCGCCGGTGCCGTATTCCATCAGCACGAAATTGGCGATGTAGACGGGCAGGGTCCAGTCCGGGTCGAACGGGTGCGTGACCTCCAGGCCGGTGTCGAAGCCCATCTTCTCGGCGGTCTCGATCTCGGCCTCGCTGGTGCCGGTGCGCTTGCACGCCTCGATGAACGCGGCGGCGGCGGCGTTGCCCTTCGCCGCCTGCTGGGCGATCGGATGATCGGCGGCGATGGCGCAGAAGCTGGCGCCGAACAGGGTGTCCGGCCTAGTGGTGTAGACCTCGATCGTTTCGTTGGTCCCGGCGATGCGGAAGTGGACGCGCGCGCCTTCCGACCGGCCGATCCAGTTGCGCTGCATGATGCGCACCTTCTCGGGCCAGCGGTCCAGGGTATCGAGGCCGGCCAGCAGGTCCTCGGCGAAATCGGTGATCCTGAAGAACCACTGCGACAGCTTGCGGCGCTCCACGGCCGCGCCCGAGCGCCAGCCCTTGCCGTCGATCACCTGCTCGTTGGCCAGCACCGTGTGGTCGACCGGATCCCAGTTGACGTAGCTTTCCTTGCGCTCGACCAGCCCGTGCTCCAGGAACGACAGGAACAGCGCCTGCTCGTGGGCATAGTAGTCCGGGCTGCAGGTGGCGAATTCACGGCTCCAGTCGATCGCCAGGCCCAGGCTTTTCAACTGGCCGCGCATGGTGTCGATGTTCTGGTAGGTCCAGGCCGCCGGATGCACCTTGCGCTCCATGGCGGCATTCTCTGCCGGCATGCCGAAGGCGTCCCAGCCCATGGGATGCAGCACGTTGAAGCCGCGGGCGCGCTTGTAGCGGGCGACCACGTCGCCCATGGTGTAGTTGCGGACGTGGCCCATATGGATGCGGCCCGACGGATAGGGGAACATCTCCAGCACGTAGTACCGGGGCTTGTCCGCGTCCTCGCGGGTGGCGAAGCTGTCGTGCTCCGCCCAGATGTCCTGCCACTTCCGCTCGGCGGCCTTGGCGTTATAGCGGCTCATGAACCTGGTTCTTGGCTAGGATTCAGTCTTCTTTTTCCGTCACGGTGCCGATGCGGATCTGCCGCGCACGGACCAGGATGGCGTCCTCGACGCCGGCGACCGTGGCCTGCTGCACCGGCTGCTCGGCCCATTCGCCGCTGCGATCCTTGGCTTGACGGTTGATCGACACCTTGAGCGCGTCGGCGCGCAGGCGTGAATCCATCACCGCGATGCGCATCTTTACCCGCTCGTTGGGCGCCGACGGGTCGGTGTACCAGTCGGTGACGATGACGCCGCCGGTAGCGTCGGTCGAGGCGATCGGCATGAAGTTGAGGGTTTCGAGCGCTGCCTGCCACAGATAGCCGTTGACCCGCATGCTGGCCGCCTGCTCGAGCTGGACGGGCTTGTAGCGGTCAGCCACTTCCTTGCTGCCGCCGCCGCCGCACGCGGTCAGGGCGGACATGCCCGCCAGCACGATGACTCGAAACGCTATCCTCGGCATATGTTCGCCTCAGTTGGGTGAAGGGGTTGCGGGGCGCGCCGCCGGGACTTTATACAGGCCGGGCTGCCGATTGAACAACCGGTTTAAGGCCGCCGGGCGTTGCCGGGCGCCGCGCCGGCGGCCGGGACCACCCGATTCGCTGTGGATAACCACGAAATTTCCCATGTTTTCATGGCTGTCCCCTGTGAGTCTTCTTGATTTGCCGATGATGTTGGAGTGGACTATATAAAGATCAAGACCAGATATATTGAGAGTGGAGCGAAACTGGTCTAAGAGATCGCCTCCACTCAGAGGAAACGAACAAGGAGCACGGCCCTTCCCGGCAGGGATTGCGCCGCGAAGAAGATGGGGCGGCTGGCTAAGGGTGCAATGGTATCGGTGATGGCGCTGGCCTTCGGGCATCAGGCGGTCGCGCAGGATTCCATGCAGTTCATCGACGGCGGCGATCTTCAGTTGCTCGAACCGACGCGTCCGGCGCCGCAGCCGTGGCAATCGCTGGCCAAGGACAAGGCCGGCACGGCAGCGACGATCGCCACGCCGTCGCCCAGTTCCGATAACTCGCTGTTCAATCTCCGGTCCAAGCCCAAGCTCGACGGCATGCGCATCGGCGCCGACATCAAGCTGGACGAATCCGACAAGATCGAGCTGCGCGAGGCCAACCGCCTGTCGTTCCAGGCCGATCTCGGCACCATGCCGGCATTTTCGGCGGGCGCCGTGCAGGGGCCGTTCGGTTCGCCGGCCACGACCGCCATGACCCGGACCGGCCTCGACGACCGGGCGCTGTTCGCCAGGTCGGCCTCGGTCAATCTCAGCAAGCCGCTCACCGTCGCCATGTTGCGCGACCCGCAGGTCATGGTGCCGCACTATGCCGGCCTGCGCATCGGCTACGCGTCCGGCTATTCGGCCGATGACCCGCTGGGCTTCGATCCGTCGCAGCGCGGCTTCGAGGTCTATCTGAGTTCGGCCGCCATGAGCACCGGCTACGACAGCAGCGGCCTCGCCTATACCAGCGTGCCCAGCTTCGCCCATCCCGAGTCGGCCTACAATGTGGGCGTCAACATGGGCTACCGCGGCTTCACCCTGGCCGCCTCCTACCTGCGCGGCACCGCCGAGGACGCGCCCGGATACGAAAGCTACGACCTGGGCGTCAGCTACAATTTCGGCAGCTGGGTCACCAGCGTCGCCGTCGGCGGCTACTTCGCCGACCGCAACCCGCTCAGCCTGCTGCAGATGTCCGACATCGACCAGCTCTACAGCGTCGAGATCGGTGCCGCCTACGAGTTGCGCCCGGGTATTCACCTTCTCGGCCGACTGAAGTTCTTCGACTCGCGCACGGTGTTCCGCGAGACCGCCCTCGACGGCATGGGCGGCAGCTTCTACGTCGGCACCAGCTTCGGGTTCTGATCCCTCTTCACATCAATTTTTGTGTCATCCCGGCGAAAGCCGGGACCCAGTGATCGCAGGGCGATGCCCTGCCCCGTCTGGATCCCGGCTTTCGCCGGGATGACAGGATTTTTCAGGGACCGGCAACCGAGCCAATCGCCGCGACCCCGGCGATGCTGGCGGGCCGCAGCCGGCTGACGGTCTCTTTATCCACGCCGCCCAGCGCATAGACCGGCATGTCGGTCGTGTGCACCAGCGAGGCGAAGCGCACGGTTCCCAGATGCGGCGCGTCCGGGTGGCTGCGTGTCGGAAACACCGGCGACAGGAACGCGGCATCCGCGCCAGCCAGCGCCGCGCGGCGCAGCGCCGTCCGGCCATGGGCGGCGGCCGTGATCAGCCA
This sequence comes from Candidatus Kuenenia stuttgartensis, assembly GCA_943329845.2. GTDB lineage: Bacteria > Pseudomonadota > Alphaproteobacteria > SMXS01 > SMXS01 > RI-34. The sequence goes on from CALQFM020000044.1 coordinate 8,498, forward strand.
CATCGGATGTCGGCGCCTGATGTCGGGAAGCTGTCGCGCCTGCCATTCGGGCAGGTGCAGGCCGTCGGCACGGGACTTGGCGGCCAGCCGCTCGTCGCCCGCCACCAGGAACAGCAGGCCGCGCCGCCGGCACGTGGCGGCCAGCGCCATGGCCAGCCCGGCCCGGTCCGCGGCGGCGTAGTCCCGCAGAATCACCCCCGCGCCCTTCGGCAGCGCGTCCGCCACGGCAACCGGATCGGCGACGCGGGCCCGGTCGGTCATGAACCACAGCGGCGGAAGGCCGCGCGCGCGGGCCGCGCGGCTCTGCGCGGCCTTCGACAGGCGCCACAACTGGTCGAGCTTGGGACTGGCCATCAGGCGGGGACGCTAATATACAGGCGGCGGAAATGACAGGCCCGAGCATGACCCCGACCGCCTCGCAGATCGCCGCCCATCTGGACGAAGTCCGCACCCGGATCGACAAGGCCGCGCGGAAGGGTGGCCGCACCGGCGCCGACGTCACGCTGATCGCGGTGTCGAAGACCCATCCGTCCGAGGTCATCAAGCTGGCGCTGGCCGCCGGCCAGCGCCATTTCGGCGAGAACCGGGTGCAGGAGGCCGAGGCCAAATGGGCGGCGCTGAAAGCAAAATACCCGGACGTGGTGCTCCATCTGATCGGCGGCCTGCAGACCAACAAGGTCGGGGACGCCCTCGCCCTGTTCGACGTGATCCACACCGTCGACCGCCCGAAGCTGGCCGAGGCCATCGCCCGGCTTGGTGGCGAACTGGGCGTGCGCCCGCCCTGCTTCATCCAGGTCAACACCGGCGAGGAAGCCCAGAAGGGCGGCGTCATGCCGCTGGAGACCGACGCGTTCGTCACCGAATGCCGCGGCCTGCTGGATGTGGCCGGGCTGATGTGCATCCCGCCGGTCGACGATCCGCCAGCGCCCCATTTCGCGCTGCTGAAGAAGTTCGCCCGGCGCAATGGACTCGCCGGCCTCAGCATGGGCATGAGCAGCGACTACGAAACTGCCGCCGAGATGGGCGCGACCCATGTGCGGGTCGGCTCCGCCATCTTCGGCGCCCGGGGCTGAGGTCCCGTATCAGCGCCCTTGCAGCAGCAGGCTGGCTACAGCACCTCGATCTCGTCGCCCTTGCGCGCGTCGCGCAGGATGGCGCGCAGGTCCTCGATGGCGACGGCGACACAGCCTTCGGTCGGGCTGTAGCCGGGCGCCGCCACGTGCAGGAAGATGGCGCTGCCCGCGCCCGGCACCACCGGCGCGTCGTTGTGCCCGAGCACGACGATGATGTCGTAGAGGTGGTCCTCGCGCCACAGCGTCTCGGTGCGCGCCGGATAGGGCGTGATCACCTTGCTGTTGTAGGTCGGATAGTCCGGATCGTCGCACCAGGCGTCATCGGGAAAAAGCTGGATGATGGGCAGCCGCGTGGTCGGCGTCTCCAGCCGGTCGGGCCGGAAATACACCCGGCGCAGCTTGAACCGTCCGACCGGCGTGGCGCCGTCGCCCTCGGTCTTGTCGGCGCGGACGCCGCCCTTGCCCAGGGCGCAACGCACCCGGCGGCCGCCCCATGACAGCCATCCATCCCGGTCCACGGTGATCAGCAGGCTCAGCTCTTGCTCCGGGCTTTCAGGCCCGGCCCCGACAGGTAATGGCCGCTGCGCCGGGCCTTGGTGGCCAGGTAGAGCTCGTTGTGGGCGTTGGATGGGAACTCGTGCGGCACCCGCTCGACGACCTCGATGCCGAAACGGGCGAGCGCGGCGACCTTGTCCGGATTGTTGGTCATCAGCCGCACCCGGTCGAAGCCCAGGCCGCGCAGCATCTCGGCCGCCGGCAGGAACAGCCGCTCGTCGGCGTCGAAGCCGAGCCGTTCGTTGGCCTCGACCGTGTCGAAGCCGTCGTCCTGCAAATGATAGGCGCGCAGCTTGTTGATCAGGCCGATGCCGCGGCCCTCCTGCGCCAGGTAGAGCAGGATGCCGCTGCCGGCCTTGCCGATGGCCTCGATGGCACCCTGGAGCTGCTGGCCGCAGTCGCATTTCAGCGAGCCCAGCAGATCGCCGGTGAAGCACTCGGAATGCAGCCGGATCAGCACCGGCTGGTCCGGATCGGGATCGCCGATGATGATGGCCAGGTGCTCGACGCCGCCGTCCTCGGGGCGGAATGCGATCACCCGCGCCGCCTCCGCGCCGCGCAGCGGCACGCGCGCCGACGATACCGGGTGCAGGCTTACGGCAGCGACCTCGTCATAGGCCTCGATGTCGGCGACGGCGACCGCCGGGATGGACTCGTTGGGCACGCCGGCCACGTCTACGCTGACCACCGCCGGCAGCAACTGGCCGAGCTTGCACAGCTTGATGGCGGCGCGGGCGGTGTCGGGCACCGGATCCCACGAGCGGGCGAACGGGCCGCGCATGGGGTTGTCCAGGTCGTGGGTCGGGTCAGCCAGCGAGCGGAGCAGCCGGGCGTTGAAATGCGAGGCGAGCGGCATGCGAACGATGTCGGCGCCAGTCGGGTTGATGCGCAGGACGGCGGCGCGGTTGGCGGTCAGCGCCACCATGGGCGTCGCGTCCGAGCGGCGCTTCAGGTCGCCCATGGCTTCGGCCGACACGGATTCCGCGGCCAGGCACAGGATCGCGCCGGCGTTGCCCGTTACCGCGACCAGCCGGCCGCGCCGCAAGGCGGCGAAAGCCTCCTCCACGCGGCGCAGCAGGGCGTGCCGTGCGTCGGGATCGCGGGCGAATGAAGGGTTCCAGTTCATCGGACTTATATACGGCGGCAAGAAGCCGTATAACAGTGGAAAGCATTTTAGCGGTTTAGGAGGGGGTCTCCATGTCCGTTCACAAGCATGTGCTGTTGATCGATGACGACGTCGATCTGCGGCATGCGCTCGCCGACCAGTTGACGCTGATCGACGACTTCACCGTCGAGGAGGTCTCGACGGGCACCGAAGGGCTCAGACGGGCCCGCGCCGGCGACTACAACCTGATCCTGCTCGACATCGGCCTGCCGGACCTGGACGGTCGCGAGGTCTGCCGGCAGATCCGCAAGTCCGGCCTGAAGATGCCGGTCATCCTGCTGACCGCCGCCGCCACCGACGCCGACACCATCCTCGGCCTGGATTCGGGCGCCAACGACTATGTGGTGAAGCCGTTCAACTTCGCCGTGCTGCTGGCGCGGATGCGGGCGCAGATCCGCCAGTTCGAGCAATCAGAGGACGCGGTGTTCCGAATGGGACCCTATACCTTCCGGCCCAGCCAGAAAGTGCTGGTCGACGAGGAGCGCGGCAGCCAGAAGGTGCGCCTGACCGGCAAGGAAACCGACATCCTCAAATATCTGTACCGCGCGGCGGGCTCGGTCAGCCGCGACGTGCTGCTCGACCAGGTATGGGGCTACAATGCCAGCGTCAGCACACACACGCTGGAAACCCACATCTACCGGCTGCGCCAGAAGCTGGAGCGTGACCCGGCCAACGCCACCATCCTGATCACCGAGGGCGGCGGCTACCGCCTGCGGCCCTGAGATGACGGATGATTTCACCGTCCGGTTCTGGGGCGTGCGCGGCTCGCTCCCCTGCTCGGGGCCGGATACCGCGCGCTACGGGGGCAATTCATCCTGCGTCGAGATGACGTGCGGCGCGCGGCGGCTGGTGTTCGACGCGGGCTCCGGCATCCGGCAGCTCGCCGCGACCATGAAGGGGCCGCAGGACTTCGACCTGCTGTTCAGCCATTTCCACTACGATCACGTCATCGGGCTGCCGTCCTGCGGGCCGCTCTTCAATCCTAGGACAGTCTGCCGGATCTGGGCAGGTCGCGCCGGGAGCGACGCGGGCGTGGAGCAGGTGCTGTCCGATTTCATGTCGCCGCCGCTTTTTCCGCTGAAGCTGGACTTCTTCAGCGCCGCGCTCAGCTTCCACGACTTCCACCCGGGCGAGCGGCTGGACCTGGGCGACGGTATCCGGGTGCGCACGGTGGCGCTCAACCACAAGAATGGGGCAACTGGTTACCGCGTCGAGTATGGCGGCCGGGCGGTGTGCTACGTCACCGATACCGAGCAGTTCGAAGACGGTCTGGACCGGAACATCCTGGGCCTGATCGACGGTGCCGACCTGTTTATCTACGACTGCACCTACACCGACGCCGAGTACCCGGCCCACAAGGGCTGGAGCCATTCGACCTGGCAGGAAGGCATGCGGCTCGCCGACGCCGCGGGCGTCAAGACCTTCGTCATCTTCCACCACGACCCCAGCCATGACGACGCATTCATGGACGGCATCGCCGCTGCGGCACAGGTGGCGCGGCCTGGAACGGTGGTGGCGCGGGACGGCCTGAAGCTGGCTCTCTGAGATTCTTTCATTGCTCAGTATAGTGGAGGAAAAACAGACAAGTTATTGTATTGCAACGATTTTATGGGATTTTCAATTCTGCGCACTCACTATTGCGAAGATTAGATAATCCATCATTTCCCGGCGTTACCCAGCCAGCCGTTCCAGCAACCCCGCACGAACCGCCGGCCATTCGCCGGCCATCACCGCGAACGGCGCGCAGCGTCCAGCTGCCTGCTCGGCGCGCATGCGGATCCAGAACGGCTCGAAATGGGCGCCGATCATGGAATATGGATAGATCTCCCAGATTTCCTGGTCGGCCTCGCAGGCCGCACGCAGCGGCTCGGTGTGGACGTCGTCCAATGGCTCCAGCCGGACGAAGGCGTTCTCCAACAGGGGCGCGCCCAGGTCCATGGTCAAAGCTCCAGGTCGACCGTCACCGGCACGTGGTCCGACGGCTGCTGCCAGCCGCGCGCCTCGTCCATGATGTGCACCGAGCGCAGATGGGGCTTCAGCGGCGGCGTCACCCAGATGTGGTCGAGCCGCCGTCCCCTGTTGGAGGCGCGCCAGTCCTGCGCGCGGTAGCTCCACCAGGAATAGAGCTTCTCCGGCTCGGGATGGAACTCGCGGATCGCATCCAGCCAGCCGGTGTTGAACAGCCGGGTCAGCTTCTCCACCTCGATGGGCGTGTGCGAGACGACGTCGAGCAACTGCTTGTGCGACCACACATCGAATTCCGACGGCGCCACGTTGAGGTCGCCCACCAGGATCATCTTCCCGTCCGGACGGCAGCGGCCGGTGAACCAGTCGGCGGCTTCGTCGAGGAACATCAGCTTGTGGGCGAATTTCTCGTTCACCGCCGGGTCGGGGACGTCGCCGCCGGACGGGATGTAGAAATTGTGCACCTCGATGCCGCCTTCCAGCGTGGCGTGGACGTGGCGGGCGTCTTCCTTGCCGCACCAGTTGCGGCGGTCGCGGGCCTCGAACGGCCAGCGGGACAGGATGGCGACGCCGTGATAGCCCTTTTGACCGGCGATGACATGATGCACGTAGCCCAGCTTCTCGAACGCCTTCAGCGGGAAGAACGGGTCCGGCGTCTTGGTTTCCTGCAGGCAGATGACGTCGGGCTGCATGCGCTCGAGGAACGCGGTCACCAGATCGATCCGCAGGCGCACCGAGTTGATGTTCCAGGTCGACAGCCGCAGGCTCATCTCTGTTCCCTAGAAAATGTTGAAAGACCGGCCGCTCAGCCCGATGGGCCATCGGCCCAGCTCGAACAGCCGGAACTTGAGCGCGAAGGGATGCTCTTCCACCGCCTGGGCGGCCAGCACCAGCGCGGCCTGGTAGCAGGCCTGCACCGCGGCGCCCGTGGCGGCCTCGATCACCGCGTCGTCCTCGACCGGCCACAGCGACGCCGCGCTGGCGATCGCCTCGACCACGACGGGCCCGGCGCTTTCGGTGATGAACGCCAGCGTGTCGGACACCGTGTCCTCGTCGAAATACTCCAGCGCTTCCCGGCTCAGGTCGGCGCGGAGCTGTTCCTCGACCTCCCAGCCCTCGCTGTTCAGGTCGGTGCTGTCGGCGGCGTCGCCCGCTTCGGTCCAGTCCTCCAGCGGCGCCGGCGAGGCATCGGGGAAGCCCAGCATGTCCAGGTAGCGCTGCGACAGGTCCAGCTCCTCGGCGCTGAGCGGCTGACCGATGCGGCTGAACCAGGGAATGCGGGTAACCACATCGCCCAGCCGGCGGATCGCGGTCAGCGCGGCGAGCTGGTCGTCGTCCAGGCCATCATAGTCGTCGTCTTCGTCGTCCATGGGAATTCCTCCGCGCCCTGTTTTAGGGGGCCGGGGCGGTCAGGTCGAGCCCGGATGAGGGTGGCCCGGAAAAGCGTAAGCCCGGCCAAGATAAAATTCCTGACCGGGCTCTGCGCTGTTACGCAAGGTACCAGGAGGGGGGTCCGGTACCGGCAACGTCAGATGCAGAACACCAAGGGAGGGGATGTGATACTGCACCGCAAAGGACGTCGCTGGGCATGTATTTGGTTGGCGAGTCACAAATTTTCAACAGTGATTTTGCCTATTTTTGCATCACAGATATGCGTTCCATTTCACATTTTGTGATCAAGGCCTTAGCTGTTGCCCGCCAAATAGACGACGCTGCCCATAAACCGGGCGGGAAGCGCCGCACATTATCGGGTGGGGCGAATCACTGAAAGAAAAACCGGTTTTTCAATGCAAGCTAGTTTTTCGTCGGGGGCCCCCCGCGTTTCGGGCGAGGGTCCTTCCAGGTCCAGAGCGACTTGTCGAGCGGCACGTTGGTCTGCAGGTCGTCAAGGGTGACGATGGTGGTCTGGCCCCGTTCGTCGAGCACCTGCCATTCGGTCAGCTTCAGCGGGTTGCGTGAAAACGTCAGCAGCATGCGACCCTCGTCGCGCTTCTTCGGGTCGGTGATCGCCACGTTGATCCACTGGGCGTTGCGCCTGATGCCCAGCACCTCGACGTCCTCGCCGAACATGAAGTCGCTGCGCACCAGCGGCCGCAGCGGCGTGTCGTTGATCGGCCAGCGGGTGACCTGCTTCAGGTCATAATCGATCAGGGTGATGACCGTACCGTCGCTGACCACCAGGATCGGCGTCGGCGGCGTGTATTCGAAGCGCAGTTTGCCCGGCTTCTGCAGCGACATGGTGCCCGCGCTGACCTGGCGGTTGGGCGCCACCTGCTGGAAGCCGGCACGCAGCGAGGTGATGCCCTTGAGATAGGACTGCACCGCCGCCAGGTCCTGCGCCTCGGTGGTGGACAGTGTCTCGACGGCTTCACGGGACACGGGCGCCGCGGCCGCTGGCGCAGCGGATGCGAGCAGGGCGGCGGCGAGAGCGGATGCGAGAATGCGATTCATCGGCGCACCCTAGCCGCTGAAAGCTGACTTTTCCATGAATGAAGCGCGGGTGCGGGCGAATCGGAGCGCGTCTCGATAGAGGGGGCCCGACCGAGACGCGCTCCATGTCGCTGGCCGTGTGGGCGCGGCATCCGGCGACAAGGACCATTGAATGCCTGCCGCGCCGAATCCGCAAATGGGCAGCCGGAGTACCTCGAAGAGCGTATCACGGCGCCAGCTGCTCGACGGAAACCGCCACCTTGCGGCACTCGCAATTGCTCGAGGTGGTCATGAACGCGATGTCGGCGGCGTCGCGGCCGCAGCCGATGCGGACGATGCCTTCGACGGGGGCCAGCCCGGTCGGATCGACCAGCCACCAGTGTCCCTCCAGATAAACCTCGAACACCGCGTGGAAGTCTGGCGGGTTGAGCTGCCAGGCATAGGCGCTCACCGCCCGGGCCGGAATGTTAAGGGCGCGGCACAGGGTGATGCCCAGATGCATGAAGTCCCGGCACACGCCGGCGTGGTCGACGAAGGTGCGCTCCGCCGTGGTTTCGGCGGTGCTCACGCCCGCGACGTAGTCCACATGCTCGTGGATCCACCCGACCACGGCTCCGACCTTCGCGGCGCCGTCCGGCAATCCCGAGAATTCGCGCTGCGCGAACCGCATGAACTTGTCCGACGGACAGAACCGGCTGGGCAGCAGGAAGGGCAGGCAGCCCAGCGGCAGTTCCGACCACACATGCTCCCGGGCTTTCGCCGGCAACAGCGGACGGGTGCCGTTCTCGACGACTCCCTCGTAGAGGATCGTCACGTCGCCGCTGAGGCACGTCCTGATCTGGCGCTGGCCGGTCGCTTCATCGAAGTCCCTGACGATGGCCACGCCGTCGCCGACCGTGATCGACTCGGACAGCACGGTTTGATCGACCGACATGGCGGGCTCGATCGACGCCAGGACCTGCGTCGCCGACTGGAACACGTATACGAGTTCTGCGCGCACCCGGAGCTGCATTTCCCCACCTCGGTGTTGAGAGACAGCGTTAAAGAGTCGGGGCCGGTAAAGTTCCGCGCGAACGTCAGGATTGCATTTCTGGAGGCCGCGGCGTCAGCCGCTGTGGTCGCCGACCAGCACTTCGCGCTTGCCCACGTGGTTGGCGGAGCTGACCACGCCTTCCTTTTCCATGCGCTCGATGATGCGCGCGGCGCGGTTGTAGCCGATCTGCAAATGACGCTGGACGAAGCTGGTCGATGCCTTGCCCTCGCGCGCCACCAGCGCCACGGCCTGGTCGTAGAGCTGCTCCTCGCTGCCGCCTTCGCCGTCGCCGCCGGCCATGTCGAGGACGGTGTCGAAGCCGCCTTCCGGCTCCTCGGTGACGCTCGACATGTATTCCGGCGCGGCCTGCGCCTTCAGGAAGCGCACCACGTCCTCGACCTCGCTGTCGGCGCAGAACGGGCCGTGCACGCGGGTGACCTTGCCGCCGGCCGCCATGTAGAGCATGTCGCCGCGCCCCAGCAGTTGCTCGGCGCCCTGCTCGCCCAGGATGGTGCGGCTGTCGATCTTCGACGTGACCTGGAAGCTGATGCGGGTCGGGAAGTTGGCCTTGATGGTGCCGGTGATGACGTCGACCGACGGACGCTGGGTGGCCATGATCAAATGCAGGCCGGCCGCTCGGGCCATCTGCGCCAGGCGCTGGATCGAGCCTTCCACGTCCTTGCCGGCCACCATCATCAGGTCGGCCATCTCGTCGACGATGATGACGATCAACGGCAGCGGCTTCATCTCCAGCGGCTGCTCCTCGTAGATCGGCCGTCCGCTGGCCGGGTCGAAGCCGGTCTGGACGGTGCGCTTGAGGGTTTCGCCCTTCTTCTCGGCCTCGGCGATGCGCTCGTTGTAGGCAGCCAGGTTGCGCACGCCCAGCTTGGACATCAGCTTGTACCGGTCCTCCATCTCGCGCACCGCCCATTTCAGGGCGACCACCGCCTTGCGCGGATCGGTCACCACTGGCGTCAGTAGGTGCGGGATGTCGTCATAGACCGACAGTTCGAGCATCTTGGGATCGATCATGATGAAGCGGCAGTCCTGCGGCGGCAGCTTGTAGAGCAGCGACAGGATCATGGTGTTGATGGCGACCGACTTGCCCGAGCCGGTGGTGCCGGCGATCAGCAGATGCGGCATGGCGGCGAGATCGGCGACGACCGGCGTGCCGCCGATGTCCTTGCCCAGTGCCAGCGGCAGCCTGGTTTTGGTCTTCTCGTAGGACACGTCGCCCAGCAGTTCGCGCAGCAGCACGGTCTCGCGGCCCACGTTCGGCAGCTCGATGCCGATGGCATTGCGCCCCGGCACCACGGCGACGCGGGCCGACACCGCGCTCATGGAGCGGGCGATGTCGTCGGCCAGGCCGATCACGCGGGACGACTTGGTGCCCGGCGCCGGCTCCAGCTCGTAGAGGGTCACCACCGGGCCGGGACGAACCTGGGTAATACGGCCCTGCACGCCGAAATCGTCGAGCACGGATTCGAGCAGCCTGGCGTTCTGCTCAAGCCCTTCCTCGTTTACCCGGCTGGTCTTCTGCGACGGCTCCGGTTCCTCGAGCAGCGACAGGTGCGGCAGGGTGAAAGACGACGGATCGGCCTCGAATTCCAGCGCCTGCTGCTTTTCCTCGGCGGCGCGTTTGCCCTCCTTGACCTTCTTCGGTTCGCGGGAGATCAGCGACTTCTTTTCCTTTGGCGGCGACTCCAGCTCGGGATCCGCGGATCGCCCGGTCAGGCCACCCAGCACCGGCGCGATTCGTTCGCGCTTCTCGCGCGGCTCGGCGGGCTGGCGCACCACGAGAGGCTCCTCGTCGTCCCGCGCGCCGCGCAGGCCCATGAGGGTGCCGATGGGCCAGTACAATACACGGCCGACGGTTCGCCAGTGGCGGATGCTGAAGCCCATGGCCGGCAGCAGCAGCAGCATCGCCGCGGCGCCCAGCAGCAGGCCGGGAAGCTGCGCCGGCAACACCGGCGACAGATAGGGATGCAGCGCCGTGTCATAGAGCATCCGGCCCAGCATGCCGCCTGGTCCGGCATTGCTGCCGGAGATCGGCCATTGCAGATCCGGGGCCAAGGCCTTGGCGGCGAAGGTGGCCAGCGCCACGCACAAGGGCAGCAGGGCCAGGTAGAACCAGATGGAGCGCAGTCCCTGATGGGTCATGATCCGCCAGCCCCAGCCCAGCAGGGCGAGCGGGAACACGTAACCGGCGATGCCGACCCACTGGAACAGGATGTCGGCGATCCAGGCCCCGGGCGTGCCCAGCCAGTTGGCGGTCATGATCGCCGGATCGCGAATGCTGGTGTTGGTGCTGGGATCGGCGATGTCATAGCTGAACAGCGCGCCTGCGAAGGCGACGGCCATGGCGATCACCAGCAGGCCGCCCAACTCGGTCAGCCGTCGCCGCACGAAGGTGACGAAGCCGGCCGGAAGGAAAGATCGTTTGGCCGTCGCGGTGCTGGTCGACGCCATCAGCGCGCGTCCACCGTCTCGAGTGTATCGCGGATGCTCTGCAGGGCCAGTTCCGTAACCTCCAGCGAGTTCACCAGCGCGACCCGGATATAGGCCGCCCCGGGATTATAGCCTGAACCGTCGGGCCGCGCCAAATACGCTCCGGGCAACACGCGCACGCCCGCCCTGCTCCACAGGGCCTTCGCCGCCGCCTCGCCGTCGCCCACGTCGAGCCACAGATAGAAGCCGCCGCCCGGCCGGTAGGCGCCGAAGCGCCCCTGCAGGATGCGCTCGGCGGCGTCGAACTTGGCGCGGTAGAGCACGCGGTTCCCGTCCACATGGGCCTCGTCGTTCCAGGCGGCGGCCGCTGCTGCATAGACCGGCAGCGGCGACGGCGCGCCACCATAGGAGCGCAGCTCGCGGTAGGCGGCGATCAGCCGCGGGTCGCCGGCGACGAAGCCGGACCGCAGGCCCGGCACGTTCGAGCGCTTCGACAGCGACTGGAAGCTGAGCACGTTGGCATAGGGGTCGGCCGGGTCGCCCAGCCCGCGCCGCGCCATGCTGCGGCACGCCTCCAGCGCGCCGACGGGCGGCGCATCCGTATAGATCTCGCCATAGCACTCGTCGACCACCAGGGTGATGTCGTGACGCCGGCACAGGCCGATCAGCGTGTCGAAATAGTCCTGGCTCGCCACCGTCCCCTGTGGGTTGGCCGGCGTGCACAGATAGACCAGCGCGGCGCGGGCGAGCTCGTCCTCGCCCAATGAGGCGAAGTCGGGCAGGAAGCCGGTCTCGGCGGTGGCCGGCAGGTAGACCGGCTCGGCGCCCGCCGACAGCGCCGCCGCGGCGTAGCACTGGTAGAACGGGTTGGGCATCAGTACCGTCGGCTGCTGTCCGGCCTTGCGCGGTGGCACCGCGATGAAGGCGATCGAAAACAGGCCTTCACGGGTGCCGGCGACGGGCAGCACGTGCCGGTCCGGATCGATGCCGGTCAGGCCGTACCGCCGCTCCAGCCATGCCGCGACCGCCTGCTGCCACGCCGGCGTGCCCTGGATCGGCGGGTATTTGGCATAATCGGCGCTGTTGGCCTCCAGCACTTCGTTGATGAACGCCGGCATGGGATGGCGCGGCTCGCCGATGGTCAGGTCGAGCGGGTCGTTGCGCCCCGCGGGCACCCCGTTCAGCAGCGCACGGAGCTGCGTCCAGGTGTGGGCGGGCAGATTGGCGAAGACGGGGTTGAGCAACGGCGCACCGGAACAAAAGCAAAACGCGTCGTACTGTACCGGTCGGCGGGAATCCCGACAAGAGTCCCCGAGAAAATTGCGTTCGGCGGACGGGAATTGCTCCCGCCCACCGTGGTGCAATTACCGGCCGCTGACGTCCTCTTCCGGTGTCGCGCCGATGCTGTGCAGCGACAGGTCGGCGCCGCGATATTCCTGCTCCTGGCTCAGCCTGATGCCCAGCGTCACGCGAAGGACGCCGTAGATCACCAGGCCGCCCACAAGCGCAAATCCCGCGCCGATCAGGCTGCCGACCAGCTGGCTCATGAAAGTCACGCCACCCAGGCCGCCCAGCGAGGTCTGGCCGAAGATGCCGCAGGCGATGCCGCCCCACAGGCCGCACATGCCGTGCAGCGGCCACACGCCCAGTACGTCGTCGATCTTCCATTTGTTCTGGCACCAGGTGAACGCATAGACGAACAGGCCGCCCGCCACCGCGCCCACCGCCAGCGAGCCGACCGGATGCATTACGTTCGAGCCGGCGCAGACCGCGACCAGACCGGCGAGCGCGCCGTTGTGGGTGAAACCCGGGTCGTTGCGGCCTGCCAGCCACGCGGCGATGATGCCGCCCGCCATCGCCATCAGCGAATTGATGGCGACGAGTCCGTTGATCGCCGTCAGGCTCTGGGCGCTCATCACGTTGAACCCGAACCATCCGATGCACAGCAGCCAGGAGCCCAGCGCCAGGAACGGGATGTTGGACGGCGGAATGCCGACGACCGCGCCGTCCTTGCGATAGCGGTTAAGCCGCGCGCCCAGCATCAGCACGGCGCCCAGCGCCAGCCAGCCCCCGAAGGCATGCACCACGATCGAGCCCGCGAAGTCGTTGAACTTGGCGCCGAATTGGGCGGCCATGAAGTCCTGGAAGCCATAATTGTTGTTCCACGCCAGGCCTTCGAAGAACGGATAGGCCACGCCGACGATGACCGCCGTGGCGATCAACTGGGGCGTGAACCGGGCGCGCTCGGCAATGCCGCCCGAGATGATGGCGGGGATCGCCGCGGCGAAGGTCAGCAGGAAAAAGAACTTCACCAGGTCGAAGCCGCTGCCGGCGAACGAACTGCCCTCGGCCGCGCCGGTGATGATGTCGGCGCCCTGCAGGAAGTGGACGCCGTAGGCGATGCCGTAGCCGACGAAAAAATAGGCAATGGTCGATACCGCGAAATCGACCAGGATCTTCATCAGGGCGTTGACCTGATTCTTCTTTCGTACCGTGCCGACTTCGAGGAACGCGAACCCCGCATGCATGGCGAACACCAGGATCGCCCCCATGAGCACAAAAAAGACGTCAGCCGCCCGACTGGACGCTTCCATTCACTCTCTCCCTTTTCCCTCTCCCGGCGGTCATTCCGTAGGCACGGCGACCGCATTAACGGCAAATCCGAACCAAGAATTATGCCAACCGGCGAGAGTTGGGAAAAAGGGCAGGAATTTCAGCAGGATGGGGTTGCAAGCAGCAACCGCGCCAACACTGTCGTCAGCCCGACCTGCTCAAAAAACGGGCCGAGCCCGCCCGGAACGATGAAGTTCTGGGCAGGCCCGGGGAGAGACCGGCCTGGGAGGGGCCGGGGAGAGACGGGTTGGACGGGCCTCGGCGAACCGCGGCCCGTCCGAAGCCTTACTGCAGGGACTCGCCGTGCAGGCTGATGTCGAGGCCTTCCACTTCCTGTTCCTTGGTGACCCGGAGGCCGATGACCATCTTGATCAGGAGCAGGATGACGGCGCTGGCCACCGCGCTCCAGATAAGCGTGGCGCCGATGCCTTCGATCTGGGTGATGACCTGGCCCCAGTTGCCTTCGTATAGGCCGCCCTTCACGGCGTCGCCCGCGATGGTGCTGGTGGCGAACACGCCGGTCAGCACCGCGCCGACGATACCGCCGACGCCGTGGACACCCCAGACGTCGAGGGAGTCGTCATAGCCCAGGGCCTTCTTCAGGCTGGTGGCGGCGAAGAAGCAGATGACGCCAGCGGCAAGGCCGATCCAGAACGAACCGACCGGGGCGACATAGCCCGAAGCCGGGGTGATCGCGACGAGGCCGGCCACCGCGCCCGACAGGGCACCGAGGACGGAAGGCTTCTTGTGCACGACCCACTCGACGAACATCCAGGCGAGTGCCGCAGTGGCGGTGGCGATCTGGGTGACGACCATGGCCATGGCGGCGCGGCCGTCGGCGGCCAGTTCCGAACCGGCGTTGAAGCCGAACCAGCCGACCCACAGCATGGAGGCGCCGATCAGGGTAAGGGTCAGGTTGTGCGGCGCCATGTTCTCCTGGCGGTAGCCGGTGCGCTTGCCGAGGATGATACAGGCCACGAGACCCGCGACACCCGCATTGATGTGCACCACGGTGCCACCCGCGAAGTCGAGAACGCCTTCACCGGCCAGGAAGCCGCCGCCCCATACCCAGTGAGCCACCGGGGAGTAGACCAGGATGCTCCACAGACCCATGAACCACAGCAGTGCCGAGAACTTCATGCGGTCGGCGAAGGCGCCGGTGATCAGCGCCGGGGTGATGATGGCGAACGTCATCTGGAAGATCATGAACAGGCTCTCGGGGATGTTACCCACGGGCCACAGCGTGTCGACGCCGATGCCGTTGAGGAACATCTTGTCGAAGCCGCCGATGAACTTGTTCATGCCTTCGCTGGGATTGGTGCCGAAGGCGAGGGTGTAGCCGACCACGAACCAGATCACGGTGATCAGGGCGGTGATGGCGAAGGACTGCATGGCGGTCGCCAGGATGTTCTTCTTGCGAACCATGCCGGCATAGAACAGGGCCAGGCCAGGAATGGTCATGAACAGGACCAGGGCGGTCGACGTCAGCATCCACGCGGTGTTGCCGGTGTCGAGCACGGGCGCCGGAGCGGCGGCGGCATCCTGCGCGAAGGCGGGAACGGCCGCCATGCCCAGGGCGGCGATCGCCGAGCCCGCGGCCAGAAGGGTTTGTTTCATCTTCATAGGATTAGTTCTCCCTAATCTTGTTAGACAGCGGTGGGGCCGGTTTCGCCGGTCCGGATGCGGGCGGCGAATTCCACCGGGACGACAAACAGCTTGCCGTCACCGATATTTCCGGTCTTGGCGGCGGCCATGATGGCCTCGATCACCGCTTCGGCTTTTTCCGCGGGAACGACGAGCTCGAGCTTCAGCTTCGGGAGGAAGCTGACGTCGTATTCGGCGCCGCGGTAGATTTCGGTATGGCCCTTCTGCCGACCGAACCCCTTGACCTCGCTGACGGTCATCCCCGCCACGTCGAGTTCAGTGAGTGCCTCGCGCACCTCCTGCAGCTTCGACGGTTTGATGATCGCAATGATCAACTTCATGGGATCGTCCTTTGCCTCGTGGATCCAATTTTTCTTGGGAAAGGAGTGCCGTGACGCCGCAGCGCTCGTCTCCCTTCTGCCTCCCTAGAGTCAAGAACCGTGCCAAACTTGAAATTTATCTCTAAGGCATTGTCGCCGCATGGGTTTGTAACCTATTGCCGCATCATGCGGCGCAGCATGCCGAACATTTGCAATGATCACAAAGTATGCAATTTGGCCGGCTTGGCTAAAATTTGATCAAACTTCGGGACGGTCATATGGGGTGGACAACGTATTGCCTCGCCGTCCATGGTTTGACCCATGACCTCGAACCAGCCGTCCCCGTTTCCGGCACCATGCCCGCGCACCGACGTGCTGATCGTCGGCGGCGGCCTCGCCGGCCTCAGCCTCGCCGTGGCGCTGGGCCGGGCCGGCATCGACGTCACCGTCGCAGAACGCGCCAGCCTGGACGCCACGGTGGATCCGGGGTTCGACGGCAGGGTAACCGCCATCGCCTACGCCTCGTGGCGCCTGCTCGAGGGGATCGGCGCCTGGCAGCACATGGAGGCCCATGCCCAGCCCATCCTGGACATCCGGGTGACCGACGGCGCGGCGGCCGTGTTCCTGAATTTCGACCACCGGGCGCTGGGCAACGAGCCATTCGGCTACCTGCTGGAGAACCGGCACATCAGGCTCGGGCTGCTGCGGACGATCCAGGATCTGGGGACGGTCCACCTGCAATACCCGGCGACGGTGGACGGCATGGAGGCGCATCCTGGCGGCGTCACCGCCCGTCTCGGCGGCCATGGCGCGCTGCGCGCTGCCCTTGTGGTGGCGGCCGACGGCCGCAAGTCGCCGCTGCGCGAGGCGGCCGGCATCAAGGTGCTTGGGCACGACTATGCGGAAACCGGCATCGTCACCACCATCGAGCACGAGAAGGACCATCTGGGTATCGCCCACGAGCGCTTCCTGCCCGCCGGGCCGTTCGCCGTGCTGCCGATCGCCGGCCGCCGATCGTCTCTGGTGTGGAGCGAGAAGCATCACGTGGCCAAGGCGATACTGGCGCTCGACGACGACGCCTTCAACGCCGAGATCTCCAAGCGCATGGAAGGCTTCCTGGGGACGGTGCACGCCGTTGGCCCGCGCTTTTCCTATCCCTATGCGGTGCATGTGGCCGAACGCTTCTGCGCCGACCGGCTGGCGCTGGTGGGCGACGCGGCCCACGGCATCCATCCCATCGCCGGCCAGGGTCTCAACCTTGGCTGGCGCGACGTGGCGGCGCTGGCCGAGCTGCTCGTCGACACCGCGCGGCTCGGTCTCGACATCGGCTCGCCGCTGGTGCTGGAGCGCTATGACCGCTGGCGGCGCATCGACACGCTGACGCTGGCGACGGTCACCGACAGCCTCAACGCGCTGTTTACCAACGACGTCGCCCCGGTCCGCCTGCTGCGCGACGCGGGCCTCGCCGTGGTCAACCGTATCGATCCGCTCAAGCGGTTCTTCATGCAGCATGCCCGAGGTACCGTCGGCACCCTGCCGCGTCTGCTGAAGGGTGAGGCGCTTTAGACCGGGACGCGTCCGGCGTCCCATCCCTGCAAGGATGACGACACGGCCGCAAGATGCTCCAGATAAAGCCCTATGAACCGTTCCATCTCCACGCGACCGCCACCCTGTGGCTGGCTAGCTGGCGTTCCACGGGCGTCACGCTCGCGGAGGAGGTCACCTATGACGACTTGGCCGCACGCATCCCGGTCGAAATCGCGGCCCAATGGTCGGCCTTCCTGGCTTGGGAAGGCGATACGCTGGTGGGGTTGCTGGCCTTGAAGCCTGCCACCTCATGCCTCGACCAGCTGTTCATCCTCCCGCAAGCACAGGGGCGCGGGATCGGCGCCGGGCTCCTCGACCGGGCGAAGCGGGAGATGCCGGATGGGTTTTGGCTGCGCACGGTCGCCGCGAACGCCGGTGCCCGCCGCTTCTACGAACGGCACGGCTTCCGCCATACCGAAACCGTCGCGGACGCCCGCCTAGGACATGAAATCGCGATTTATCGGTGGCCCGCCTGATCCTGGCGCAAAAAAAGGCCGCTAGCAAATGCCTGCGGCCAAGTCTGGGGGAGTCATCGGATCGGTCAAGGGAGGGGTAATACCGATCCGATGTGACAACCATAGGCGATGGAATATTAACCCTGGATTAACGGCGTCCGGATTTCCGGCTTTCTCACCTGAACAGCTTGGCCGCCGCTGATTGGCTGGATTCCTTGGAATCCATCAGCTTTTTCGTGCGCAATATCTCGGCCTCGAGCAGCGCGATGCGCTCCTTCAGTTCATAAAGCGAGAGATTGTCGAGTACTTCCCGGGCGAGATCGGCGGCGCCGGCCGGGCGCGGGCGGGGCAGGTCATCCAAATCCACCTTGTCCTCCTGTTCGTCGTTGGTAAGGTGCCGCAAGCTTACTCGAAAACGGGGACTACCAGAATGTCCGACCTGCCGAAGACTGCGCCGGCCATCGTCATCACCAAGTTCGGCGGTCCGGAGAACATGGTGCTGCAGGACGTGCCGGTGCCCGTTCCCCAGGCTGGCGAGATCCTGATCCGGGTGCGCGCCGCCGGCATCAACCGGGCCGATGCCGCCCAGCGCGAAGGCCTCTATCCGCCGCCGAAGGGTTCGTCGGAGATCATGGGCCTGGAATGCGCGGGCGAGGTGGCGGCCCTAGGCGACGGCGTCACCGGCTTCAAGGTTGGCGACAGGGTCTGCGCGCTGCTGGCGGGCGGCGGCTACGCCACCTATTGCGCCGTGCCCGCCGTGCAGGCGCTGCCGCTGCCGAAAGGATTCAGCTTCGAACAGGGCGCGGCGGTCATGGAGACGTTCTGCACGGTCTGGACCAACGTCTTCGAGCGCGGCCGGCTGCAGCCTGGCGAGCGCCTGCTGGTGCATGGCGGCTCGTCGGGCATCGGCACCGCCGCCGTCGCGCTGGCCGCGGCGCTGGGCGCCGAGGTCTACGCCACCGCCGGCACGCCCGAGAAGTGCCAGGCCTGCGTCGACCTGGGCGCCAAACGCGCCATCAACTACAAGACCGAGGATTACGTCGAGGTCATCAAGGCCGAAACCGGCGACGGGGTTGACGTCGTGCTCGACATGGTGGGCGGCGATTATCTGGCCCGCGACCTGTCGATCATGCGGCTCGAGGGCCGGCATGTCAGCATCGCCACCCTGGGCGGCAATACGGCCCATATCCCGATCTTCACCATGATGCTGAAACGCCTGACCATCACCGGCTCGACGCTGCGCGCGCGGACGCCCGAGCAGAAGGGGTCCGTCGTCCGCGGCGTCCACCAGACGGTCTGGCCGCTGTTCGAGAGCGGGCGCATCGCGCCGGTGATCGATTCGGTGCTGCCGCTCGCCCAGGCGGCGGATGCCCAGCGCCGCATCGAATCCAGCGTCCACATCGGCAAGATCATCCTCCGGGTCGACTAAAGCAGCCCGCGCTCTCTTCAGCGCGGACAAGCTGCTTTAGCACTTTAGAAGCGATCATCTTTTCCGCTTTCCGGCAAGTACGCCGGAAAGCAGGATGATCTAGACAAAATCTTTCTTTCGCTCGGGCCTCAGCCTATATAGGGGCGAACATCCGAGCTTTGACTTCCCGTCGGCGCCGATGCGGCGCACAGGAGACTATTGATGAACCTACCGTTGATGCCCAAGGCAACCGCTGTCTGGCTCGTCGACAACACCAAGCTGACCTTCCGTCAGATCGGCGATTTCTGCGGTCTGCATGAACTGGAAGTGCAGGGAATCGCCGACGGCGAAGTGGCGCAGAATATTGTCGGCCTGGATCCGGTCAGCAATGGCCAGGTCACCCGCGAGGAGATCGCCCGCTGCGAGGGTGATCCGGCCGAGCGCCTGAAGCTGAACCAGCCGGTGATTCCGGAAGCCAAGAAGCGCAAGGGCCCGCGCTACACGCCGGTGTCCAAGCGGCAGGACCGCCCCGACGCCATCGCCTGGCTGGTGCGGTTTCACCCCGAGTTGACTGATGCGCAGGTCGGCAAGCTGATCGGCACCACCAAGCCGACCATCGCGTCGATTCGCAACCGCAGCCACTGGAACATGACCAACCTGAAGCCCACCGATCCGGTGACCCTGGGTCTGTGCAGCCAGATGGAGCTGGACGACGCGCTCCGTATCGCTTCGGCGCGACTCGAAAAGCTGCGCCCGGCCCAGACGGACGTCCCCTGCATGGGCGAACAGCCCTTCGTGGACCTGGGCAGGATGCCCCAGCCGGACATCACCTTCGACTGAACGGCAATCATCCGCGCTACCCCCGGCGGCCCTCAGACCGCCGGGTCGCGCCGCGGGCGCTAGTCCTGCAGCCGCGTGATCTCTTCCTTTATTCGGAGTTTTTCCCGTTTGAGGGAGGTAAGCCGGACCTAGTCCGGCGAGGGGCGATGCATCTCGCCGCTGATTTCGTCTTCGAGACGATGATGTTTTGATTCGAGTGCCGACAGATGTGCCTCACTGGTCATCAATATCTCCTTCTGCAGACTTAACCCGTATATTACATCACGGCGACAGCGGCAGAGTCACGGAAGAACGATTCTAATCTAGGTTGCAAAGCGGAGGCCGGGATCTCCACCGGGACCCAAAACTTCAACGCAAACAAACTGATCGTCGGCATTACCGGCGCGTCGGGCGTGATCTACGGCGTCACGCTGTTGCGAGCGTTGAAGGCGGCTGGCGTCGAAAGCCACCTTGTGATCTCGAAGGCCGCCGAGTTGACGCTGGGCTACGAAACCGACCTGAAGCCTGCCGACGTCCGGGCGCTGGCCGACAAACATTATCCAGCCGCCGACGTGGGTGCCGCCATCGCATCCGGCTCTTTCCGGGGCCTCGGCATGGCCATCGTGCCATGTTCGGTACGGTCCATGTCCGAAATCGCGACCGGCGTAACCACCACCCTGCTGACCCGCGCCGCCGACGTCACGCTGAAGGAACGCCGCCGGCTGGTGCTGCTGCTGCGCGAGTCGCCGCTCCATCTTGGCCACCTGCGCACCATGGCCGCGCTGGCCGAGATGGGCGCCATCATCGCGCCGCCCCTGCCCGCCTTCTACCCGCGCCCCGAAACCGTGCAGCAGATCGTCGACCATTCGGTCGGACGGCTGCTGGACCTGTTCGGTATCGACAACGACCTGGCGTTCCGCTGGCGGGAAAGCTAAACCCTTAAATGCTTGGTCATTCCCGCGTGCGCGGGAATGACGGGCCAGGGTCGGGGTTCGTAGCGTTGACGAGCGGCGTCGCCGCTTCCAGAAACGCCGAAACATCCGCATCGAGATGAGCCGCATAAAGTCGCAGATTGGCCAGCGCCGCCGCCGCATCCGGCAAGCCCGCCTCGCCCAGCGCCTCGAGCGCGTCCTGCTCCAGCTTTTCCGCCGCCAGCTCGGCCTTCTTGACGGCCTCGCGTACCGTTGCGTCCTTCGGCAGCGACCGGCGCATCTCGCGCAGCGGCTGGATGTAGGACTGGACCGGCGATGCCGTTTCCAGCGCAAGCTCGAGCGCTTCCGGCGTCAGCGCCCGTCCGATCCAGAGGCAATACAGCGCCAGGTTCACGTCGGCGCCGAAACGATCCTGCAGATCCAGGCACGCGGCCTCCACGCCCGGCATGCCGTAGATTTGCAGGGAAAAACTCCAGAAACTGCCAGCAGGGGACATATGCGACCGAAAGGCTCACGGATTCGTCGTTACGCTGTTATCATACGCGCGGGAACTTTTGTGGCTTTACGGAACGATGATCGATCGAGCGGCGCTGGAAGCCAAACTGGCCCAGTTGGAGATTGAGCACAGCGATCTGGACGCTTCGATCTTGGCCCTGCAGACGCAGGCGCATGTGGATCAGATTCGCGTCCAGCGGCTGAAGAAGCGCAAGCTGGCCCTCAAGGACCAGATCGCGAAGGTGCGCAGCGAGCTCACCCCCGACATCATCGCCTGACGGTGCGCGCGCACCAGCCCCCGACCCCTGAACCATGCGCTTGCTACCGGCGGATTCCCGCCTATAATCGCGCGCTTTTCCGATGGAAGGCAACGTAATGGCGGATATGCCGCTGGTGGGGATCATCATGGGGAGCCAGTCCGACTGGGCCACCATGAAGCATGCCGCCGACATCCTGGCCGAGCTTGGCGTCCCCTACGAGACCCGCATCGTCTCGGCGCACCGCACGCCCGACCGCATGGTGGAATACGCCAAGACGGCGCGCGCCCGCGGCCTGAAGGCGATCATCGCCGGTGCCGGCGGCGCGGCGCACCTTCCCGGCATGACGGCGTCGATGACCATCCTTCCGGTCTTCGGCGTGCCCGTCGAGTCGAAGGCCCTGAAGGGCGAGGACAGCCTGCTGTCCATCGTCCAGATGCCGGGCGGCATTCCGGTCGGCACCCTCGCCATCGGCGTCGCGGGCGCCAAGAACGCCGGCCTGCTCGCCGCCCGTGTCGTCGCGCTGATGGACGAGAAGGTCTCGGCCCGGCTCGAGGCCTGGCACCTCGCGCTGACCGAGTCCGTCGCCACCGAACCCGTCGACGAGGCGTAGCAGGTCCCATGCGCATTGCACCAGGCGGCACGATCGGCATCCTCGGGGGTGGCCAGCTGGGCCGCATGCTGGCGCAGGCGGCAAAGAAGCTGGGCTACCGCACGGTCATCTTCACGCCCGAGGAGGACAGCCCCGCCTCGCAGGTGGCCGACGAGACCATCGTCGCGCCCTACAAGCGCGAGGAGGCACTGAAGGCGTTCGCCGACAAGGTGGACGTGATGACCTACGAATTCGAGAACATCCCGCAGCAGACCGTGCTGTTCGCCAGCAAGGACAAGCCGGTGCAGCCATCGCTGCGGGCGCTGAAGACCTCGCAGAACCGGCTGGACGAGAAGACCTACCTCAACAGGATCGGCGTGCCGACCACGCCCTTCGCCGCCGTCCAGCTGCTCGACGACCTGGTTGGCGAGGCGCCGGTGCTGGGCTTCCCCTGCGTGCTGAAGACCCAGCGCGGCGGCTATGACGGCAAGGGCCAGGTGCTGATCCGCGAGCGCAGGGACATGGGCAGGGCCTATGCCCAGATGCTCGGCCAGTCCTGCATCATCGAGGCGTTCGTCGAGTTCACCCGCGAGCTGTCGATCATCTGCGTGCGCGGCCAGTCGGGCGCTATCCAGTTCTATCCGGTGGTCGAGAACGAGCACCGCAACCACATCCTGTTCCGCACCACCGCGCCGGCGCTGATTTCCGACCGGCTGGAACAGCGGGCCCAGACCATCGCCACCAAGATCGCCGAAGGCCTGGACTATATCGGCGTGCTGACCGTGGAGCTGTTCGAGACCGTCGATGGCGGCCTGCTGGTCAACGAGACCGCGCCCCGGGTGCACAATTCCGGCCACTGGACCATCGAAGGCGCCAAGACCAGCCAGTTCGAGAACCACATCCGCGCGATCTGCGGCCTGCCGCTCGGCCCGACCACCCAGACCCACCGGGCGGTGATGACCAACCTGATCGGCGACGACATCGAGCAGGTTGCCGACTGGCAGGCGATGCCCAGCACCTATGTGCACCTATACGGCAAGGCGGAAGCCCGCCCCGGCCGGAAGATGGGCCACGTCACCCAGATTTTTCCGCTGGACGACTGACGTCCGGGTTTCCCTTCGCCGTCCGAGTGCGCTCCAACGCCCGTGCGGGGCGGTCATCGGGACGGCGCCGCGCGACGTTGGCTCCGGGCGCTCTACCGTTGGTGCAAAGGCCAACCTTAAACTAACATGAAACTCGGACGGCCTTGCGGGAGCCGGTCAGCCTTGCTGCCCTGCATAGCAATCGTCCTTGGGGAAGGCCTCGACGTCGATGCCCTGAGTGAGCCGGGCGTTGCGCCCCGGCCCGGAGGGGGCGGCAACGGATCCAGCCCGCAGAATGGAGAGATGAATGGCCCTGCAAGATCACGGTCTCGCGCCCAAGCCTGCTTATGTACCCGACGACAGGGTCGTCGACATCGACATGTACAACCCGGCAAACGTCTCGGCGGACTTCCATGTCGCGTGGAAGACCATCCAGGACGAGGCCCGGTACAATGTCATGTGGACACCGCGGAACGGTGGCCACTGGATCGCGCTGCGCGGCGACTCCCTGACCGCGGCGCTCAACGACTACGAGACGTTTTCCAACCGGATCATCCTGGTGCCCCGATCGATCGGCGAGCTGCACAACATGCTGCCCACCACGCTCGATCCGCCCGAGCATCGTGCATACCGGAATGTGATCAACCCCGGCTTCGTTCCAAGCCGGATGCGCAGCCTGGAAGCGACGATCCGGTCGATCTCGGTCGAGCTGATCGAGGGGGTGCGCACGTCCGGCTCATGCGATCTCATCACCGCCTATGCCGAACAGTTCCCGGTGCGCGTTTTCCTCGCCATGGTCGACCTGCCGCTCACCGATGCGAAAAAGCTGAAGCGCCTGTCGGACCAACTCGTGCGCCCGGACGGGTCCATGACCTATGAGGAAATAAGGCAGGCGTTCAGCGACTACGCCGGACCCTATATCGAGGCGCGCCGGGCCAACCCCGGCGACGACTTTTTCAGCGAAATCGTCAATGCCAAGGTCGCAGGCCGCGCGCTGACCTTCGATGAATGCATCAATTTCATCACCCAGATCCTGATTGCCGGCCTCGACACCGTGGTCAATTTCATGGGCTACCTGTTCCTGTACCTTGCACGCAACCCGGAGGACCGGCGGCGCCTCGCGGCGGACCATTCGCTGATCCCCGCGGCGGTCGAGGAACTGGTGCGGCGCTATGGGCTGGTCACCATCGGCCGGCTCGTCACCCGCGACGTCGACTTTCACGGCGTCACCCTGAAGAAGGATGACATGATCGTCCTGCCGACCCAGTTGCACGGCCTCGATGAGCGGGAAAACGCCGACCCCATGACGGTCGATTTCGCCCGGCCGCCCTACAAGCATTCAGGCTTCGGCAAGGGTCCGCACCATTGCGTGGGGGCGCCGCTGGCGCGGGTCGAAATACGCGTCACTCTCGAGGAGTGGCTGTCGCGCATCCCCGAATTCAGCGTCGCGCCGGACGCGGTGATCGAATGCATGGGCGGCATCGTCGGGTGCGTTCGCGAGCTGCCGCTGGTGTGGGACCCTGCGACGACCCGCGTGCCGGCGTGACCGCGCGCCTGACTGGGAAGACCACGCGCAGCGGCGACCAGCAATGATCGGCTGAAAGAACCCGTCTGATGAAAAGAGCCCTGATCACCGGCGTTACCGGCCAGGACGGCGCCTATCTGACCGAGCTGCTGCTCGCCAAGGGCTACGAGGTGCACGGCGTGAAGCGCCGCTCTTCCTCCTTCAACACGGGCCGCATCGACCACCTCTATCAGGACCCGCACGAGGATGATCAGCGGCTGTTCCTGCACTATGGCGACATGACCGATGCGACCAACCTGATCCGCATCGTGCAGGAGACACAGCCGGACGAGATCTACAACCTGGCGGCGCAGAGCCATGTCCAGGTCAGCTTCGAGACGGCGGAGTACACGGGGAACGCCGATGCCCTTGGCACCTTGCGCCTGCTCGAAGCGATCAGGCTGCTGGGCATGACCGGGCGCACCCGGTTCTACCAGGCGGCGACGTCCGAGCTATATGGCAAGGCCAGGGAGATTCCCCAGTCGGAAACGACGCCGTTTCATCCGCGCTCTCCCTATGCCGTCGCCAAGCTCTATGCCTACTGGATCGCGGTAAACTACCGCGAGGCATATGGCATACACGCCTCGAACGGCATCCTTTTCAACCACGAAAGCCCCATTCGCGGCGAGACCTTCGTCACCCGCAAGATCACCCGCGCCGTCGCCGCCATCCATCACGGCCTCCAGGACCGGGTATATCTGGGCAACCTGGCCGCGGCGCGGGATTGGGGGCATGCGCGAGACTATGTCGAGGGCATATGGCGCATCGTCCAGCATCCCACGCCCGACGACTTCGTGCTGGCCACGGGCAAGGCCCGCACGGTCAGGGAATTCGTCGAGCGGGCCTTCGCCGAGGTCGGCACCGATATCGTCTGGCGCGGCGAGGGTGTCGAGGAGACCGGCGTCGACCGCAAATCGGGCCGCACGCTGGTTGAGGTCGATCCGAGGTATTTCCGGCCGACGGAGGTGAACATGTTGGTCGGCGATCCAGCCAAGGCCCGGCGTGAGCTGGGATGGACGGCGACCACGAGCTTCGAGGACCTCGTCCGCGAGATGGTCGCGGAAGATCTGCGGTCGGTCGTCGATGAGGCGCGCCATCGCCGCCTCGACGAGGATCGTGTCGGCGTGGCCGGAGGCGCCCGATCTCCGCGCTGACGGCCGGCGGATAACAACGCTGCCGCCCGCTGCCGCAATATCTTCGCCGGCACCGGTGCCTGACCTATAAGGTTTGTCGAAAGGCAACAATGCCCGGGAACCGGCGCTTGAAAACCGTCATGACGACATTCGGGAGCAACGAGCAATACGTTCCCTATTGCGTTGACGCCTTGGCCCATTTCTGGCCGGAGATGACCGATCTCCTTGTCTTCAGCGATCACGGGAGTTTTTCTTACGCCCGAAAGATCATCTCCAAGGAAAGCAGATGGGTGCCCATGGTGCTCGAATGCCTGACGATGGCGATCGAGCAGAACTTGTTGAACACCGAGGATTTCATTGTCCTGTTGCTGGAAGACCATATTCCGCATGATCGAATTCCAAATGACGTGATCGTTGCTTTATCCGACAAGCTATTTGACCTCGAAAAAACCTATCTGAATCTTGCAGGTCATGGCCCGGCGGAGGTTGTTTCCCGCCGTGACGGTGTTTCGCTCCATCGCATGGACTACCAATGGTTCAGTTCGCTGCATCCTGCAATCTGGTCCGTGCGGCATCTGCTGGACACTTTGGCGTTCGCATCGGAGCAAGATCTGCTCGGCCCATGGGAGTTTGAAACCGTCCGTCTGGCGCGGACGCACCATTACACAACGGGCACCAAGGTGTGGCCGTCGCCGTTCAGCGGGTTTCTGATCGGCGGCCGGGTCAACAGGCGGGCGCTCGCCACCTTGACGGCAAGCGCCGTCCGGCCGCTCCGGCGGAAGCTGATCAGGCAGCTGTTGCGTGAGTTGCCGGCGCGGATCTGGCGCCGGGTCCGCAGCCGGTTTCGTGCCCCGCGCAGCAAGGCCGGGCCACCTGGAGCGAAGACCACCGCGACCTAAGGCTTCATCCGGCTTTCGCCCGGGTA
>CALQFM020000045.1 GCA_943329845.2 Candidatus Kuenenia stuttgartensis
AGGCGGCCCAGGTCGCGCTGGTGGTCGAGCGCTCGCTGCACGAGAGCGTGTTCCGGGAATACGGCCTTGACCAGTCCGTTGTCGACGCGGCGGAGCCGTCGCCGACCTGCCTGGGTTACGTCAACTTCCTGATCGCCACCGCGCATCAGGCGAGCATCGAGGAAGCGGTGGCCGCGGTCCTGCCATGCTTCTGGGTCTATGAGGAGGTGGGCAACGTCATCCATGGACGCGCCGCCCCCGGCAATCCCTACCGCGCCTGGATCGACGCCTATGCCAGCGAGGAGTTTGCGGCGGCGGTCCGGCGGGTGATCGGCATCACCGACCGGCTGGCGTTGCACGCGTCTCCCAAAACCGTCGCCGGCATGACCCGGGCGTTCATGCGCTCGGTGCAATACGAGTGGATGTTCTGGAACAGCGCCTATGCCCGCGAGACTTGGCCGGTGTGACACGGACCGGAAGGTAACCGCGCCTCGACATCATCCGGCACCCCTGCTTTAATCGCCGCAAATGGGAGACAGGTCATGAGCTACGACATCAAGATCGTCGGCGGCACCATCGTGGACGGCACGGGCGCGCCGGGCTATCGGGGCGACGTGGGCATCAGTGACGGGCGCGTCGTCGCGCTGGGCGATGCGCCCGAAGCGGGGCGCACCGTGATCGACGCTACCGGCAAGGCCGTTTGCCCCGGCTTCGTCGATATCCACACCCATTACGACGCCCAGGTGCTGTGGGACCGGATGATGACCATCTCGCCGTGGCACGGCGTCACCACCGCGGTCGTCGGCAATTGCGGCTTCGGCATCGCGCCGACCCGGCCGGAGCATCGCCGGCTGATCCTGCAGACGCTGGAGAACGTGGAAGGCATGTCGCTCGACGCCCTCGAGGCGGGCCTCGGCGACGATTGGGGCTTCGAGACGTTCCCGGAATATCTCGACGCGCTCGAGCGGCACGGCATGGCGATCAACATGGGCGTGCTGCTCGGCCACACGCCGCTGCGCATGTATGTGATGGGCGAGGACGCCGTCGAGCGCGCCGCGACAGAAGACGAAGTGGCGCGGATGCGCGACCTGGTCCGCGAAGGGCTTGAGGCCGGCGCCGTCGGCTTCTCCACCTCGAAGGCGGTCACCCATTGGGGCTATCACGGCAAGCCGGTGCCGAGCCGCCTCGCCGAGCTGGACGAGATCGCGGCGCTGGCGAGTCCGGTCGGCGACGTGGGCGGCATGCTGCAGGTGAATGTGGGGCCGGGCTTCTACCTGAAGGAACTGGCGCCGATCGCCCGGAGCACCGGGCGCACCATCAGCTGGACGGCCATGCTGACCGGCCTGTTCGGCCCCGGCGGCCACCGCAAGCAGCTCGACCGCACGGCCGACCTGGTCGAGGACGGCCTCAACATCATCCCGCAGGTGGCCTGCCGGCCGCTCAACTTCGAATTCCAGTTCGAGGCGCCGTTTCCGTTCGAGGCCATGACCATGTTCGCCGAGCTGGGCGCCGGCACCCGCGAGGCGCGGCTGGCGAAATACGCCGATCCGGCCTGGCGCCAGCAGGTGCGCGACAAACTGATCCCGGTGCTGGTCGGCTGGGCCGACCGGACGACCATCGCCGTCTATCCGCCCGAGCCGGCGCTGGAGGAGCGCAATCTGGCAGACATTGCCCGCGAGCGCGGCGTCGACACCACCGACCTGGCCTTCGACATGGCCTTGAAGACCGATCTCAAGGCGCGCTTCCGCACCGCCGTGTTGAACACCGACGAGGAAGCCATCGGCGAGATGTTGCACGATCCCAACACCGTGCTGGGCCTGTCCGACGCGGGCGCCCATGCCAGCCAGCTCTGCGATGCCTGCTTCTCGACCCATCTGCTCAGCCACTGGGTGCGCGAGAAGGGCGTGCTGACCCTGGAGCAGGGCATCCGGGCGCTGACGTCGCGCCCTGCCGAGGTCTTCGGCATCACCGACCGCGGACGGCTGGAGGTCGGGCTGCCCGCCGATGTCGTCGTGTTCGATCCGGCGACCATCGCCGCCGCGCCGATCAAGCGTGTTTACGATCTGCCCGCGGGCGCTGACCGCCTGCAGTCAGACGCGATCGGCATCGACGCGGTGATCGTCAACGGTACCCTGCTGCGCCGGAACGGCGTCGACCAGGTCGATCCGGCGGGCGCGCTGCCCGGCCGGCTGCTGCGGCGCGGCCGGATGGCCGAACGGGGCCGCCTGGCGGCTGAATAGTCAGCCGCGCAAAACCGGCCGCAGCATCGGACAGGCGTGCTGCCCTCGACAGCCGCCGCGGCTTGGCTATGCTGCCTAAGGGAAACGGCGGGGGATCGGCGATGAAATTCGCGCTGTGGTTCGCGGCGGCCTGGCTGCTGGCGGTTCCGGCACACGCAGGGGAGGCCGGCTGGCCGCTCTATGGCGGCGATGCCGCCGGAACCCGCTATTCCCCGCTCGATCAGATCACGCCCGAGAACGCGGACAAGCTGGAGGTCGCCTGGGTCTACCACACCGGCGAGATCGCCCGGCGCGGGCCGAAGGCGACGGCCTACAGCTCGGTGCAGAACACGCCGATCCTTGTCGATGGCTCGCTGATCGTCTGCACGCCCTTCAACCGCATCATCGCACTCGATCCGGCCACCGGCCGGGAGCGCTGGGTTTTCGACGCCGGTATCAAGCTCGACCTCGAGGTGCCGCACTACAATTGCCGCGGCGTAACCCAGTGGACCGATCCGGATGCGCCGGCGGATGCGGCTTGCCGCAAGCGCATCCTGTTCGGCACCAACGACCTGAGGCTGATGGCCATCGACGCCCGCACAGGAAAGCCCTGCGCCGGCTTCGGCACGGCGGGCGCGGTGCCGGTTCCCGCGGTGTTGCCTGCCGATGCGCGCAAGGGCGAGGCGCGGATCGTCGCCGCGCCTGTGGTCGTGAACGGTGTCCTGGTGACCGGCACGATCGTGCTCGACAATCAGCGCGAGAACGCGCCGCTGGGGACGGTGTTCGCCTTCGATCCGCGCAGCGGCGCGCTGAGATGGACCTTCGATCCGATCCCGCGCGACCCGACCGATCCGGCCTACGCCACCTGGCTCGACGGCAGCGCCGAGCGCACCGGCGCGGCCAATGTGTGGTCGACCATGGTGGTGGACGAGGCCCGCGACCTGGTGTTCCTGCCGGTGTCCAGCCCGGCGCCGGACTTCTGGGGCGGCGACCGCAAGGGCGACAACCTCTATTCCGGCTCGCTGGTCGTGCTGCGCGGCGCGACCGGCAAGGTGGTTTGGCACCGTCAGCTCGTGCATCACGACATCTGGGACTGGGACGTGTCGTCGCCGCCCATGCTGATCGACATCCGCAAGGACGGGAAGGTGATCCCCGCCGTGGTCCAGAACACCAAGCAGGGCTTCGTGTTCGTGTTCGACCGCGCGACCGGCGAGCCGGTATTCGGCGTCGAGGAACGGCCGGTGCCACAATGGAAACTGCCGGGCGAATGGCTGTCGCCGACCCAGCCCTTCCCGGTGAAGCCGCTGCCGCTGATCGACACCAGGGTGACGCCCGACGATGCGTGGGGCTTCACTTTCTGGGACCGCAACAAGTGCCGCGAGAAGCTCGCCGCCGCCCGTTACGATGGCATGTTCACCGCGCCCGACACCGGCGGCGGCACCCTGTTCATGCCGGGGAACGCGGGCGGCGCCAACTGGGGTGGGCCGGCCTACGACCCGAAGCGCCAGTGGATGATCGTCAACATCAATGCGATCCCGCAGGTCACCACGTTGATTCCGCGCGACCAGGTGCCGAAGGAGTTGCAGGGCCTGATGCGCGACGGCGGCGGCGTGATCTACGAGCAGAAGAGCGCGCCCTATGCGGTGAAGGTGGAATGGCTGTTGTCGCCGTTCGGCGCGCCTTGCACCAGGCCGCCGTGGGGCGAGTTGGTCGCCATCGACATGGCGCGCGGCGACGTGGTCTGGCGGGTGCCGCTGGGCTCGGTCGAGAACGAATTGTCGCTGCCGTTCCGCTGGAACCTGGGCCAGCCCAATGTCGGCGGGCCGATCGTCACCGCCGGCGGCGTGATCTTTATCGGCGCCGCGCGCGACCGCATTTTCCGGGCGTTCAGTTTGCAAGACGGCAGCGAGCTGTTCCGCCACCAGTTCGAGGGCGGCATCGGCGCCACGCCCATGACCTATCAAGCGGACGGGCGCCAGTTCGTCGTCATCACCAGCGGCAACCTGGTTTTCCTGCGCTCGCCGCCCGGCGACGAGGTGGTCGCCTTCGCCCTGCCGAAGAAGCGCCGTTAGTCAAGGGGATGGCGCCTCGTCGGGCGGCGGCGCGGTGCCCTGCGCCGGCCGCGCCCAGGACGGCTCCAGCATCAGCAGCACGTTGCCCGGCAGACCGCGCCGATGGCTGCCCGAGGCGACGAAGATCCTGCCGTCCACGGCAACCGGCGCGGCATCGATGGCGCCGCCATGCGCCTTGGCGCCGTCGACCGCGGCGACCTCCGCCGTGGTGTCGAACGACCACAGCTCCATGCCCGTCAGCGGATCGCGGGCGCGCAGCATACCGTCGTGACTGCCGGTCAGCACCGCGCCGGGGACAAGCACCGGCGGCGCCGACAGCCTGCCGGGCGCGGCCCAGAGCTGGTTGCCCGTCGCAGCATCGAGCGCATGGAGCCCGGTCGCATCCGCCACGTAGAGGACCGACCCGTCGGGCGCCGGTGTCCAGCCCATCGCCCCCTGGCTCAGCGTCCGGCGCCAGGCCAGCTTGCCGGTCTGTGGGTCGAGGGCGTGGATATCGCCGGTCTTCTGCCGGGCGAGCAGCAGGTCGCGGCCGCCGGGGAGGGCCACCAGCAGCGGCGGCGCGGTGAAGTCGGCGCCGCTTCCGTGCGGCACCGGGCAGTTGGTCTTGTCGGCCATGCGGCAGGACATGGTCCAGGCGTCGCCCGTTGTCGCCTGGTAGCGCCAGACCTTCCTGCCGGTCAGCAGATCGACGGCGATGACGGGGTCGCTTCCCGAGGGCGCGGGCGACGTATAGGCCGCGCCCGTCGCCATGTAGAGCCGCTTCCGTTTCGCATCGACGGCCGGGCCCGCCCAGACGGGCGCGCCGGCGGGCTGCCATGTCGGCGTGCCGGCGGCGTTGGTGTCCCCGGTCAGGCGAGGTTCGGCGGCGATGGCCCAGCTCTGCCAGACAAGCTTGCCGGTCGCCGCGTCGAGCGCCGTGACGCCGCCGCGGAAGGTGCAGCATTCGTGGTCCGGATCGGCCGCTGCCACCCATTCCGTCGAGGCCACCGGCACGTATAGCCTGCCTTCATGAAGCACCGGCGTGCCGGCGATCATGGCGTTGCCGTGGGAATCGGCCCTGGCTTTCCAGACGAGCTGGCCGGTGGCGGCGTCGACCCGGTAGGCGCTGCCTGCGTCATCGCCGAAGAACACCGCCGGCGCCGCCGCCAGATCGCCGGGCATCCACGGGCCGACCACGACGGTGCCGCGCACCTCTGCGTCGGCCTGGAACCGCCAGCGCACGCAGCCGCCGGCTTCGTCGATCGCCTGGACCACACCATCCTCGCCGGCCACGAACACCGCGCCGCCGGCCACCGCCGGGTTGCCCGCGCGGCTGGCGCCGGGGAAGGCGAAGGCCCACTTGACCGCCAGCCGCGGCAGCAGGTCGGGCGTCAGCCGCGAGGCGGCGCCCGGCGGGTGGAACATGTCCATCCGGTTCTGCCACTCGGCGCACATGAGCGGCGATGGCGCTGGCGGGTCGCCCAGCATCCGCCCGGTGATGTACCGGGCAACCTGGGTCCGCTGCTCCGGCGTGAGGTCACGGGCCTGCACGGCCATGATGCCGTTCATCGCGCGGATCACGGTCTCTGGCTGCAGCCGCTTGAGGTTCTCCCGCGTGGGCTCGACCGCATGGGGACCGTCATGGCAGTTGGCGCACGCGTCCCGGTAGACCGTGGCGGCGTTCCGTTCGTGAAGCGGCGGCGCGGGCGGTGCGGGCTTGTCGTCGCCGCCGCGTCCACACCCGGCCACGAGCAGCGCCAGCGCCAGAACCCAGCGTCGCCCCAGCGCCATCCGTTGCCCTCCAGCCAAAAAAAGAGGGGCGATGCTGGCACCGCCCCTCCGTCATTTCAACGGTGTTGCCAACCTATCGGGTGCTCAGTGCTCCAGCAGGTCGCGGACGACGACCTCGATCTTGTCGGGCGTCGGCAGGTAGAGCGCTTCCAGCGTCGGCGAGGCCGGCACCGGCGTGTGCGGCGCTGTCACCTTCTTGATCGGCGCGTCCAGGTAGTCGAACGCGTCCGACGCCACGATGCTGGATATTTCCGAGGCCACCGAGCACATCGGGTTGGCTTCGTCGACGACGACCAGACGGCCGGTCTTCTTGACGCTCTCAAGGATTGTCGCGGCATCGAGCGGCGAGGTGGTGCGGATGTCGATCACCTCGATGCTGATGCCGTCCTTCTGCAGCCGGTCGGCCACCTCGTTGCAGAACTTCACCATGCGCGAGATGCCGACCAGCGTCAGGTCGCTACCCTTGCGGGTGATGGCGGCCTGGCCGAACGGGATGGCATAGGGCTCGTCCGGCACCTCGCAGCTGTCGCCCAGCAGGCTCTTGTGCTCGCAGAAGATCACCGGATCGTCGTCCCGGATCGCCTGGATCAGCAAGCCCTTGGCGTCGTAGGCGTTGGACGGCACGATCACCTTCAGGCCGGGGATCATGGTCAGCATCGGATAGATCGCCTGGCTGTGCTGGGGGCCAGCGCCCATTCCGGCACCAATCATGGTGCGCACGACAAGCGGCGTGCGCGCCTTGCCGCCGAACATGTAGCGGAACTTCGCGGCCTGGTTGTAGATCTGGTCGAGGCAGACGCCGATGAAGTCGGCGAACATCAGCTCGGCCACCGGCCGCATGCCGGTGAGCGCCGCGCCCGCCGCCATGCCGATGATGGCGGACTCGGTGATCGGCGTGTCGATCACCCGGTCGCGGCCGAATTTGGTGGCCAGGCCCGCGGTGATGCCCATGACGCCGCCCGCCGCTTCGCCGCCGCCGGCCGAGCCGCCGGCGCCGCCCGCCACGTCCTCACCGATGATGATGACGCGGTCGTTGGCTTCCATCTCCTGGCGCAGCGCCTCGTTGATCGCCTCGCGATAGGTCTTGATTGGCATGATCTATCTCCCAATCGTTTTCGAACCGAAAACGATAAAATTCTAGTAGACCGAAGGCGTAAACGACTTCGGTCGATCAGGGGTAGCTGACGTAGACGTCTTTGTAGAGCGACGCCGGATCGGGCTGCGGATCGGCCTTGGCTTCGGCCACCGCGTCCTCGATCAGCTGCATCACTTCCACATCGATGGCGTTCATCTCGGCCTGGTCGAGCAGCGCCGCCTGGGTGACCTTCTCGGCGAAGATCTTCAGGCAGTCGTGGTTCTCGCGCAGCTCCTTGGTCTCGCCGGCGGCACGGTAGCGCTGCGGATCGCCCGCGAAATGGCCCCAGAAGCGATAGGCCTTGGCCTCGATGGCGCTCGGGCCGCCGCCGTTCCGGGCGCGCTCGATGGCCTCGCGGGCCGCTTCATACACGGCGAAGAAGTCGGCGCCGTCGACGGTCACGGCCGGGATGTTGTAGGCCTTGGCGCGCGCCTCGATGCTGCCCGCCGTCGCATAGGAGGCGGCGGTGAACTCGGCATAGCCGTTGTTCTCGAACATGAACACCATCGGCAGCTTGAGGACGGCCGCCATGTTCATGGATTCGGCCACCGTGCCCTGGTTGGCCGCGCCGTCGCCGATGAACGGCACGGCGACGCCGCCGGTCTTCAGCAGCTTGGCGCTCAGCGCCGCGCCCAGCGCCAGGGGCGGCGCGCCGCCGACGATGGCGTTGGCGCCCAGCATGCCCTTGTCCAGGTCGGCGATGTGCATGGAGCCGCCCTTGCCGCCGCAGACGCCGTTCTTCTTGCAGTAGATCTCCTTCATCATCGCCTTCACATCGACGCCCTTGGCGATGCAGTGGCCATGGCCGCGATGGGTGGAGCCGATGTAGTCACGGTCGTCGTCGAGCTGCTCGCAGATTCCGACGGCGATGGCCTCCTGTCCCGAATACAGGTGAAGGAAGCCCGGCACCGTACCCGAGAGGAACTCCACATGCAGGCGTTCCTCGAACTCGCGGATGGTCCGCATGCGGCGATAGGCGCTCAAAAGCTGGTCACGGCTGAGCTGCACGGTTCACTCCCCAGTGAATAATGGATTGCGTTTTTTACTTAGCCCACAACGCAAGGCCTGTCACCCCGCATATCGCGCGATGGCCTCGTTGGTGTCGCGCCACTCGGGAATGGGTCCGCCGATCAGATCATAGAACGCGCGGGCATTGGCGGCGACCTGGGCCGTGGTTGCCTCGTCAATGTCGGCGGCCGTGATATCGGAGGGCTTCAGATTGTCCGTATAGAGCAGTCCCTTCACCAGACGCTCCAGTGGCCGCGGCGCGTATTTTCGCCCCAGTTTCCATAGCGCCGTGTCACGCACCCTTGTCCGCGCCAGCATGCCGCGCGGCAGACCGACAATGGCGGGCGTGGCATGATATTCGCCGGCCTCCGCCCGCGCCTCGGCCGGATCGAGCTCCAGCCAGTGAAAGAGCTGCGCGGCCTCGCTGACGGTGTCGGCCTGGAACCGCTCGGCGACGACGACGCGGATATTTTCATGGGGGAACAGGTCCAGATAGGGGGCCAGCTGCATGGCGTAGTCGCCGTAGTGGACGAACCGGCGGTCCTGGCTGACGGTCGCCGTGAACGGACCGCGCAGCGAAGCCGTCCGGCGTTCCTGGAAGAACTGGCTGATGATCCGGCGCAGCGGGTCGCGCACCATGTAGACCAGCCGTGCATCCGGATTGTAGGCGTGGATTCGCCGTGCCGCGCCCGTCGCGTCCGGCAGCATGCTGTAATGGGTGCTGGCTTCGCACAGGTAACGCGTGCCGGGACCCACGTCGAACAGTGCCATGTAGGCGTCCATGTCCTGATAGGACAGCATTTTCGGCCAAATCCGCGCGAGTTCCATCTTATCGGCGAAGTGGCATGGCTCCTTTTCCCTCGATGCCGTGATGGCGGGATGCGAACCCAGTACCGCATGCGCGGCGTGGGTGCCGGATTTCATGGCACCGATGATGAACAGGTTGACGAGCATCTTGCCGTGCGGTGAAGAGATGATGGCGGCCAACCTTAAGGTGCCGAGACACCACCACCAAGAGTGATCGTCGAGCGAGTTTGCCATGCGCCGACCGGCGGACGCTGCTTCAGGGCGCCTGGATTACGACAGTGAGCTTGCCTCCGGCGTCCGGACTGTTACCGTCCGGTACATCGATTCTGGGAGGGTGACATGAAACTGGGAATCGTCTTCATCAACACCGGCGCGCGTTCGGGCCAGTCGATCATCGAGCTGGCGCGGCGGGCCGAGGCCGTCGGCATCGAGTCGGTCTGGACCGGCGAGCATGTGATCATCCCGCTCGAGTACAGCTCGCCCTATCCCTACAACGACACCGGCAAGATGGGCGTGCCGCCCGAGACAAACCTGGTCGACCCGCTGATCACCCTGGCCGCCATCGCCGGCGCGACCAGCACCATCCGGCTCGGCACCGGCGTCAACATCCTGCCGCAGGTCAACCCGTTGCTGCTGGCCAAGCAGGCCGCCGGCCTGGATTTCATCTCGGGTGGCCGGCTGATGCTGGGCCTCGGCATCGGCTGGCTGAAGGAGGAGTTCGACGCCATGGGCGTGCCGTTCGAACGGCGCGGCGCCCGGTTCGACGACTACATCCAGGCCATGCGCAAGGTGTGGTCCGGCGATGTCGTCGAGCACCGGAGCGAGTTCCTCGACTGGCACAACTTCAAGTCCTATCCGCTGCCGGTGCAGTCGCCGCTGCCCGTGGTGATCGGCGGCGACAAGGGCAAGGCGTTCGAACGCATCGCCAAATACGGCAACGGCTGGTACACGCCGCGCCCCAGCCTGGAGGACGTGACGCGCGGCCGCGACGAGATCGCCGCCGCCTGCCGCGCCATCGGCCGCGACCCGGCCGAGATCGAGATCACCGCCATGTGGCACATGGCAACCGGCCTGGACAACGTCCGCCGCTACCGCGACGCGGGCATCCACCGCATGCTGGTGCCGGTGGTCGGCAAGCCCGATGCAGTCATCGAGGCGCTGGGCGAGGCGATCGCGGCGCTCTGACCTTTTCCGGAGAAAGTCTCGATACTCATGGCGCACTCGATACAGCAGTACCGAGGGACCCACCTGATCCTGAACGACGCGGATATCATCGTTACGATCAGTCTCTTGAATGACATTGTCTCCGTGCATCAGGCTTCTGAAGCTGCTCGCAGCATCGTTTCAAGGTGGAAGCAGGAAGTCGAATTCGCGGGCTTCGGGTGCATCGATCTTCGGTTCGATGATCTTATGCAGGCAGGGACAGGCTCGGACGCACTCATCGAACTTCTAGAGGAGCTACGAACCCGGGTTTATCAGTTCGATGAACTGATACCTGCTGCTGAGATCGGCCTTGTTCCCAATGGCGCGGGCTTTGTGCCGGCCAAGCACTACCCGTGCCGCCTACTACTGGAATTGATAGATCGTGTACGACAGCTGATCGATTGAGATCAGCGTCTCGGTGGCCCTACTTCCCGTCGTAATACTGCGCGAAGAAGTTCAGCTTGAGGTGGTCGATGACCTTGTCGTCCTTGTCGAGGATGTCGAGCATCACGTCGCTGTCGCCCTGGAAGCTGCCGAACAGGAACATGCCGTCGGCGGTGGAGTAGGGCGTGTGGATACTGCCCGGCGGCTCGTAGGAAAATGTGCCGGGAAAGTGCAGTTCCTCGCCCTCGCGGTAGCCCCACAGCCCGCCCAGCGTGTAGGCGATGGCAAGGCAGCGGTAATTGTGCTTGGCGAACTCGGCGTGCGGGTCCTGCCGGAACAGGAAATCCACCCGGTGGCGCGACGGGTCGAGCGCCAGCACCTTGATGTAGTTGCCCTTCTGGCCTTCCACCTCGCGCCAGTCGACCAGGTCCGAATTGACGTTCTGGATGCTGCCGTAGCGGGTGCGGGCAATGATGTCGAGAATCCCACGGTTCATTGTCGTTCTCCTCCCCAGGAGAGCGGAACTTTGGGCGTTGGCCGTGGGCGAGTCAATGCGCCCGAGCGCTATCGCGGACCCAGCGCGCTTTCGTCGACATTCTCGATCACCGGGTATTCCGCGCGCCAGCCCCGTTGCTCGACCTGTGCCCGCAGTTCGTCCTCCGAGGTGGGCGTGGCGACGCCCTCGGCCTGCGCCTGGCGGCCGACGGCGACGGCGATCTCCACGCTGAGGCGCGGCAGGTCGTTCAGGTGTGGAAGCAGGTCGGCGCCCTCGTTCGACAGGGCCGGGCATTGCGCGGCCAGCGTGCGCGAGGCGGCCATCAGCATGCCGTCGGTGACCCGTTTCGCCTGCGCCGCGATGATGCCGAGGCCCAGACCCGGGAAGATGTAGGCGTTGTTGCACTGGGCAATGCGCAAGCTGCGCCCTTCGAAGGTGACGTCGGCGAACGGGCTGCCTGTCGCCACCAGCGCGCGGCCCTCGGTCCACGCGATCATGTCGTCGGGGCGGCCTTCGGCGCGCGACGTGGGATTGGACAACGGCATGATGATCGGGCGCGAGGCGTGCGCGGCCATCTCGCGCACGACGTCCTCGCCGAACAGGCCGGGTTGGCCCGACACGCCGATCATCGCGGTTGGCTTTGCATGGCGAACCACGTCCAGCAGGGCAATACGCGACCCCGGCTCCAATCCCCACTCGGCCGGCCGGGACGCGGACTGTGCCAGCCGGCGCTGGAAATCCAGCAGGCCGTCGAGACCGGTGTGGAGCATGCCCGGCCGGTCGATCATAAAGAGCCTCGACCGCGCCTCGGCCTCGGTGAGCCCATCCTCGCGCATGCCGGCGACGATCTGCTCGGCAATGCCGCAGCCCGCCGATCCCGCGCCCACGATCACCACCGTCTGCTCGCGGAGACGCCGTCCCAGCACGTTGCCCGCCGCCATCAACGTGCCCAGCGCCACCGCCGCGGTGCCCTGGATGTCGTCGTTGAACATGCACAGCTGGTCGCGGTAGCGGGTGAGCAGCGGACCGGCGTTGACCTGGGCGAAATCCTCGAACTGCAGCAGCACGCCCGGCCAGCGCCGCCGCACGGCCGCGACGAACTTGTCGACGAATTCGAGATACGCTTCGCCGCGGATGCGCTCGTGCTCCCAGCCCAGATAGAGCGGGTCGGTCAGCAGGTCCGGGTTGTCGGTGCCGGCGTCGAGGAAGATCGGCAGGGTGCCGTCCGGATCGATGCCGCCGCAGGCGGTATAAAGCGCCAGCTTGCCGATGGGGATTCCCATGCCGCCGGCGCCCTGGTCGCCAACGCCCAGCACGCGCTCGCCGTCGGTGACGACGATGACGTCGACATGCTCGGGACCCCAGTTGTCGAGCATCTCGTCGATCCGGTCGCGCTCCGGATAGGCGATGAACAGGCCGCGGGGCCGGCGATAGATGTCGCTGAAGCGCTGGCATGCTTCGGCCACCACCGGCGTGTAGATGATCGGCATCATCTCCGACAGATGCTCGCGGAGCAGGCGGTAGAACAGCGTCTCGTTGCGGTCCTGCAGGGCGCGCAGGTAGATGTGCTTTGCGATGTCGGAGCTGCTGGCCCGGAACGCCTCGTAGGTCCGGGTAAGCTGCTCCTCCAGGGTCGCGACGCTCGGCGGCAGCAGCCCCAGCAATCCCAGCTTGCGCCGCTCGTCCTCCGTGAACGCCGTGCCCTTGTTCAGCAGGGGCTGGCTCAGAAGCTCGGCCCCGCGCAGGCTGGTCCGGTAGATGTTGCCGCTGTGTCTGGTGTGCATGCGCGCTTTCGGCGATACGGAAAAGCAGAACCTAGGAAATGGTGATTACGATCCGGTTGCACGCGCAAAAAATCGTTGTCATCCCGGCGAATATCAGGCCGGTTCCGACCAGTATGGCTCGCGCAGGGCTCGCTTGATCACTTTGCCGAGCGCATTGCGCGGAAATGCGTCGCGTACCTCCACCGCGGCGATCCGTTGCGGCTTGGCCAGCCGTTCATTGGCCCATTCCCGCACCGCCTCGCAGTCCACCGTCGCGCCGGGCCTGGCGATCACCAGCGCCAGCGGCGTCTCGCCCCATTTGTCGTGCGGGATGCCGATGACGGTCACGTCCGACACGTCGGGATGGCCGCCGATCACCTGTTCGATGTCGGCGGGGAACACGTTGAAGCCGCCGGAGATGATCATGTCCTTCTTGCGGTCCAGAATGTACAGGAAGCCGTCCTCGTCGAACCGGCCGATGTCGCCGGACCGGATCCAGGCGCGGCCCATATCATCCTTCCAGACCAGCTCTTCCGTGGCGTCCGGACGCTTGTGATAGCCGGCCATCACGCCACCGCCGCGCGCCACGATCTCGCCGGTCTCGCCGAAGGACAGTTCGTTGCCGTCGCCGTCAATCACACCGATGTCGAAGCCGATCACCGGCGTGCCGACCGATCCCCATTTGGCTTCCGCGTCCTCGGGCTTGATCATGGTCGCCGCGCCTTCGGAATAGCCGTAGAGCTCGTGGATGCCGCGTCCCATGCGGGCGATGACCTGCTTCTTGGTGTCGATCCGCAGTGGCGATCCGGCGGACAGCATCACCTCCAGGCTCGACAGGTCGGCCCCGTCCAGCGCCGGGTGCTCCAGGGTCACGATGTACTGGGTCGGCACCATGAAGGTGTGGGTGATCCGCTCGCGTTCGACCGTCTCGAGAAATGCCTGCGGCGTGAACGACGGCAGGATGTGCAGCGTGCCGCCGACGAACAGTACCGGCAGCGCCATCAGCCAGGTGCCGTTGGAATAGAGGGCGGTGGTGGCGAGCGCCCGGCTGCGGCGCGAGAAGCGCATCTCGATGGCGTTCGACCAGGCGAAATGCAGCCGCGCCGCGTGGCTCATGACGATGCCCTTGGGCAGTCCGGTCGTGCCCGACGAATAGATGATGTTCACCTCGTCGCCGGCGTCATAGGCCGCGTCCGGTTCGGTGCCGTCCTGTTCCGCCATCCAGCCGGCGAGGCCGCGCCAGCCGTCCGCCTCGAAGCCGTGGGCGAAGAAGCCGTTGCGGCGGATGCGTGCGAGCCGGTCCATTACCGGTTCGATCAGCGCGCGCGTGCTGGCATCGGCGAACAGCGCCTGGGCGCCCGAATCCTCGACCATGCCGGCGATCTGGCCGGGCGACAGCAATGCCGATACCGGCACCACGCAGGCGCCGGCCTTGATCACGCCGTAGAGCACGGCGGCCATCTCGGCCGAGTTGGACATCACCACGGCGACCTTGTCGCCCTGGCCCGCGCCCAGGTCGAGCAGACCGTTGGCGACCCGGTTCATGGCTTCGTTGAACTGCCGCCACGTCCAGCGCGACGGGCCGCAGACGACGGCCTCGCGGTTGGGAAAATGCCGGGCGTGATTGGCCCAGACATGGGGCAGGAAGGCGCTGGGCGCATCGAGAATTTGCCGCATGGTCGCTCCCCGAAACCGGCTATGATGGCGAGGCAACCACAACGGGGACCGCCGGACAAGCATGTCGAACCGCCAGCAGCGAAGGATGCAGGAAAAGTCGCTCCGCAAGCCGCAGGGCGACGGCCAGCAGACGCTGGTGACGCCGGCGAATGCCCTTTCCGCGTTCCAGGCGGCGGTGCAGTACCACCGGACGAGCCGCTTCCGCGA
Organism: Candidatus Kuenenia stuttgartensis; assembly: GCA_943329845.2. Taxonomy (GTDB): domain Bacteria; phylum Pseudomonadota; class Alphaproteobacteria; order SMXS01; family SMXS01; genus RI-34. Next base: position 14,721 of record CALQFM020000045.1, read on the forward strand.
GGCCGAGACGCTATACCGCCAGTTGCTGGCGCTCGACGCCAACCACATCGGCTCGCTCAGCGGCCTGGGCATGATCGAATTCCAGGCGGGAAACTATCACGCGGCGCTGGAGATGGTGCAGCGCGCCATCGCGCTCGGCGCGTCCGAACCGGGCTACTTCATGAACCTGGGCGCGGTCTGCGTGAAACTGGGCCGAGCGGGCGAGGCGGAGGCCGCGTTCCGCGAGGCCATCGCCCGCGACCCGCGCTACGGCGATCCGTATTACGACCTGGGCAACCTCTACCTGGCCCAGGGCATGGCCGACGCGGCGGTTACCGTGTTCGACGCCTGCATGACGGCGCGGGGCAGGGACTATCACGCGCTCGCCTATCAGGCCCACGCGCTGGCCGAAGCGGGACGAACGGATGAAGCGCGCCGGCTGCTCGACTTCGACACCTATGTGAAGACCTGGGCGTTCGAGCCGCCGGACGGCTTCGCCGACATGGCGGCGTTCAACAAGGTGCTGGGCCGTCATATCAAGACGCATCCGACCCTGCAGGGAAACGTCATGTCGACCGAGAACGGCCGGCATACGGGCGAGTTGATCAAGCCGCCGCTCGGACCCATGGAGGGCATGGTGGCGCGTATCGACGAGGCGGTGCGCTGGTACAAGTCGCAGCTTCCCGACGATCCCGCCCATCCTGCCGTGCGCTGGGCGCCGGAGCGGTGGCGGCTCACCGCCTGGGGTGTGGTGATGCACAACAAGGGCCACGAGCGCCCGCACATCCATCCCAATGGGTGGCTCAGCGGCGTGTTCTACCTGCAGCTTCCGGCGGTGATCGGCGACCCGGCGCGGCGTCCCGAAGGCTGGCTGGAGTTCGGCAGGCCGACCGCCCATCTCAACGTCACCGGCGGATTCGACCTCCGGCAGTACCAGCCGGCCTATGGCCAGATGTTCCTGTTCCCTTCCTACTACTATCACGGCACCGTGCCGTTCCGCAGCGACGAGCGCAGGGTCTGCATCGCGTTCGACGTCGAGCCGCTGGCGTAGCGGCGCGCAGTAAAAACCCGTCGGAATTGTTTGGAAGGCCAACATTATGGCGGTAACGAGTTTCCCGGGCCGGGCGACTCCGCTACTATCTTCAACAAGCGCATGAAAACCTTTAGGGGAAAGCATATGAAACTTGCCGTTCGGTCCGCGCTGGTCGCGGGACTTCTGATGACCGTCGCACTGCCCAGCGCGTTCGCCGAGGACAAGGCCGAGGATGCGGTCAAGTACCGGGAATCGCTGATGGATGTGGTCGGCGGCCACACCAAGTCGTTCTTCGCCATATTGGGTGGCAAGGTCAGCCATCCTGACGATCTGGCATGGCACGCCGATTCCCTCGCCGAGGCCTCGAAGCGGGTGAAGGGCGCGTTCGCCCAGAGCACCGCCGGTTCGGGCGTGAAAACCGAGGCCAAGGACGGCATCTGGGCGGCAGGCTCGGAGTTCCCCAAGCTGGCGGGCGACTTCGAAACGGCGGCGGCGAACCTGTCGGCCGCGGTGAAGTCCAAGGATCAGGCGGCCATCGGCGCGGCGGCCAAGGCCATCGGTGCCTCCTGCAAGGGTTGCCACGACAAGTTCAAGGTGGATTAGGCTTACGGTAGCCAAGTCAGGGCGGCGCCGACAGCGCCGCCGGTGATCGCCAGTATCGCAAGCGCCAGCCACAGGGGCCGGAACCGCAGGGTTTCGGCCCCTTCCACGTCGTCCCGGCCCGTGATCATGGCGCCGATCAGGTTCTGCCGCTTGACGAGCAGGTAGAACAGTGCGGCGGCGATGTGGATGAAGAACACGATCATGAAGATTTCCCAGCCCTCGTGATGCCAGTGAGCCAGCGTGTCCGCGAGATCCTCGCCGGCCATGTCGCTGAACGGCCCGGCCGGGCCCGCGCCCATCAGGTCGGCGTCGGCGGCGAACAGCCCCATCAGTGGCATGGCCAGCAGGAAGCCCAGCATCAGCACCACCGACCAGCCGCCCACCGGGTTGTGTCCGGCCAGGTGTGCCTGGCCCCGCGAGAACAGGCCGCCCAGGTAGCGGGCCATCGATACCGGGCTCTTGATGAAATGGCTGAAGCGCGACGTGGTGCTGCCGATGAATCCCCAGACGATGCGGAACAGCACCAGCGCCAGGATCGAGCAACCGCTCCAGATGTGCAGGATGAACGGGTCCCAGCCGCCGGCCACCACCGGGTCGTCAAGGTTCTCGCCGGTCCACCACTGCACCGCGACCAGCAGGATGATCAGCAGGTGGAACAGGCGGGTCGGCAGGTCCCAGACCTTCGTTTTCATCATGTGCTCCTCAGGGATCGCTCAGTGCGCGTTTGACGGCCCGGTTCCAGCCGGCCAGCAGCCTGGCGCGCAGGTCGGGCGCCATGGCTGGATCGAAGCGCGCCTGCCGCCGCCACAGCGCCTCCACCTCCTCGGGCGAGGAAATCAGCCCATGGCCCAGCGCGGCCAGCAACGCCGCGCCCAGCGCCGTGGTCTCGGTGGTGTGCGGCCGCTCGACCGGCGCGGCGACCACGTCGCTCAGGAACTGCAGCAGCCAGTCATTGGCCGCCATGCCGCCGTCGACCCGGATGGCGGCGACCGGCCCGGGATAATCCGCCCGCATGGCCGTGAGCAGGTCGTGGGTCTGGTAGCACGCCGCCTCAAGCGCCGCCCGCGCCATGTGGGCTTTTCCGGTGTTGCGGGTCAGGCCGGTGATCAGGCCGCGCGCATCCGGGTCCCACCACGGCGCGCCCAGGCCGGTGAAGGCGGGCACCATGTAGACGCCCTCGTTGTCGTCGATCGAACTCGCTAGCGCGGCACTTTCCCCGGAACTCTCGATGATGCCCAGACCGTCGCGCAGCCACTGGATCGCCGCGCCGGCGATGAAGATGCTGCCTTCGAGCGCATAGGTCGTCGTGCCGTTCACCCGGTAAGCGACGGTGGTCAGCAGCCGGTTGTGCGACGTGACGGCTTCGGTGCCGGTGTTCAGCAGGGCGAAGCAGCCGGTGCCGTAGGTGCTCTTGATCATGCCGGGCCGCAGGCAGGCCTGTCCAACCGTCGCCGCCTGCTGGTCGCCGGCCATGCCGCAGATCGGCAGCGTGCCGCCCAGCAGGCTGGTCTCGCCCAATGGGCCGGCGCAATCGGTGACTTCGGGGAGCAGCGCGCGCGGGATCCCCAGCGCGGCGAGCAGCTCGTCGTCCCATTGCTGGGCGTGAATGTTGAATAGCAGGGTGCGCGACGCGTTGGTGGCGTCGGTCCCGTGCCGCCCGCCGGTCAGCCGCCACAGCAGGAAGCTGTCGATGGTGCCGAACGCCAGCTCGCCGGCTTCCGCGGCGGCGCGGGCACCGGGCACGTTGTCGAGCAGCCACGCGATCTTGGTGCCGGAGAAATAGGGATCGAGCAGCAAGCCAGTGCGCGCCGCGAACATCGGCTCGTGCCCGGCGTCGCGCAGCGCCTTGCACATCGGCGCGGTGCGCCGGTCCTGCCAGACGATGGCGCGGTGGATCGGCTTGCCGGTCCTGCGGTCCCAGACGACGGTGGTCTCGCGCTGGTTGGTGATGCCGATGCAGACCGCGGTGAACCCCTTGGCCGACGCCTCGGCCAGCGCCTGGCGGCACATCGCCAGCGTATCGGTCCAAATCTCCTCGACGTCGTGCTCGACCCAGCCGTCCGCCGGATAGTGCTGGGTGAGTTCTTTCTGGGCGGTGGCGACGACATTGCCGGACAGATCGAACACCAGCGCCCGGCTGCTGGTGGTCCCCTGGTCGATAGCCAGTATGGCGGTCCCCGTCGTCATGCTACGACTATGCTATGGAAGACGAGCAAAGCCAATCGGTTGACCTGCTGGTCGTTGGGGGCGGCATCAACGGCGCGGGCATCGCCCGCGACGCCGCCGGTCGCGGCCTCAAGGTCATGCTGGTGGAGCGCGGCGACCTGGCGGGCGCCACCTCGTCGGCCAGCTCCAAATTGATCCACGGCGGGCTGCGTTACCTGGAGCAGTACGAGTTCGGCCTGGTGCGCAAGGCTCTGGCCGAGCGCGAGGTGCTGCTGGCCGCCGCGCCGCACCTGGTCGCGCCGCTGGAGTTCGTGCTGCCGCAGGGCGCCGGCTCGCGCCCGGGCTGGATGCTGCGCATCGGCCTGTTCCTCTACGACCATCTCGGCGGCCGGCGGAAGCTGCCCGGCTCCCATGGCATTGACCTGCGCAAGCATCCGGCGGGACGGCCGCTGAAGGACGAGTACCGGCACGGCTTCACCTATGCCGATTGCTGGACAGACGACGCGCGGCTGGTCGTCGTCAACGCCATGGACGCGGCCGGACACGGCGCCATCATCCGCACCCGCACCGAACTGGTCAACGCCCGGCGCGATGGAGGCGGCTGGCGCGCGGTGGTGCGGGACGTCCATACGGGCAGGGCGGACGCGGTCGCCGCCCGCATCCTGGTCAATGCCGCCGGTCCCTGGGCGGCGGATCTGATCGAGCATGAGCTCGGCATGGACGGCGGCAGGCGGCTGCGCCTGGTCAAGGGCAGCCACATGGTGGTGCCGCGCCCCGACGGCGCCGACGACGCCTACCTGCTGCAGAACGCCGACGGGCGCATCGTCTTCGTGCTGCCGTTCCTCGACACGTTCTCGCTGATCGGCACCACCGAGCTGGAACTGGAGCGGATGCCGGACACCGTGGCGATCACGCCGGGCGAGGTCGACTATCTCTGCGCCATCGTGAATCAGTATTTCCGCCAGCCGATCGGCCCGTCCGACGTGGTCTGGTCGTTCGCTGGCGTGAGGCCGCTGGTCGACGATGCCGACGATGACCCGTCCTCGGTCACCCGCGACTTCCTGATCGCGCTCGACGCACCAGAGGGCGCCGCGCCGCTGCTGTCGGTGCTGGGCGGCAAGATCACCACCTACCGGGTGCTCGCCGAAGCCGCCATGGACGACCTGGCGCCTTTCCTGCCGGGGCTTCCCGGGCCGTGGACGAAGGGCGCGCCGCTTCCCGGCGGCGACATGCCGCGCGGTGATTTCCATGCCTATGCCGCCGAAATAACGCACTCCACGCCTTGGCTGCCGCCAGACGTGACGCGGCGGCTGCTGCGCACCTATGGCAGCCGGATCGAGGACTTGCTGGGCGGTGCCAGCTCGCTTTCCGAGCTGGGCGCCCACTACGGCGATGGTGTCTACGAGGCCGAAATCAGCTATCTCTTGTGCCATGAATGGCTCGAGACGGTGGAAGACTTGCTGTGGCGGCGCACCAAGCTGGGGCTGGTTGTCTCGGAAGCCACCGTCGAGAGGTTGCGGCAACGGCTGAGCGCGGCGGGATGACGAGAGCGGCGACCGGGATTCTGGCGGTATTCATGCTGGTGGCCGCTGCCGCCGGTGCCGTCGCCCAGCACCCGGCCGGTCCGGTGGCCGTCCCGCCGGCGCAGGACCGGACGATCCGCCTCGCGGGCCAATCGCGCGACGCCAGCTATGGCTACGACCAGAAGAATCCCATACTGCTGGGCGGCATGGCCGAGCGCGATTTCGACCGGCGGGTGGAGACATATTTCAGCCTGCTGTTCTCCGCCGACGGACAGCCGCTGAAGGTGCTGCTCAACGAGACCTGCTGCCAATTCCGCGTGCCGGGCGAGGCCGATCCTCTCAGCCTGCAGGTGATCGAGGCGGGGCAGGACGGCAAGCGGCCGTTCCGCTTCTATGTCAACGGGTTCCAGGGCGGACCCCTGCATGCGCCGCGAGGCCTGTTGGCGACGCCCAGCGAAGCGAACGCCGAAGCGCTGCAGGGCGCGCTCGACAATGTGCGCGCCGGATTCACCGATGGCGCCGTGCAGCAATTGCGACCGCTCGCCGATGCTGGCGACATGATGGCGCAGTACCAGCTGGGCCGCATTCTCGCCGACCGGAAGGACTTCAGGGGCGCGTATGGCTGGTTCCTGCTGGCCGCGAAGAATGGCCATTCGGTGTCGCAGGCCACAGTCGCCGCCATGCTGGACGCCGGCAACGGCGTCGCCGCCGACAAGCGGGCCGCCGCGAGCTGGCGGCGTCAGGCAGCCGCGAACGGCCATACGGGTTCACTGATGACGCTTGCGCTCGCCGCGTTATCGGGCAAGCCGGACGCAACGGCGATGGCGCGCGCCGCGTCCATGCTTCAGCTTGCCGCCGATCTGGGCGACCCGGCCGCGCAGGCCGCCTATGGCGCGATGCTGATCCAGGGCAGGGGCGTGCCCAAGGACAACTTCCAGGGACTGTTGTGGCTGCGCCTCGCCAAGCTGGCCGGCGACAGGAATGCCGAGGCGGCCTATACCGCGCTGGCCGCTACCCAGACCGCCCAGACCATGGCGCGGGTCGAGCAGACCGCCGACCAGTGGTCGAAACGCCGCTCGCCGCCGCCGGTTGCGAGCATCGCCAAATAGCGGTCAGTTCGCCACCTCTACGACTTGAACACCACCGTCTTGGTGCCGTTGTCCAGTATCCGGTGCTCGGCGTGCCAGCGGACGGCGCGGTTCAGCACCACGCTTTCGATGTCGCGGCCGATGCGGACCATGTCCTCCGGTGTCTGGGCGTGGTCGATGCGCTCCACCGACTGCTCGATGATCGGGCCTTCGTCGAGGGCGGGTGTCACGTAATGGGCGGTGGCGCCGATGATCTTCACGCCGCGGGCGTGGGCCTGGTGATAGGGCCTGGCGCCCTTGAAGCTGGGCAGGAAGGAATGGTGGATGTTGATCGCCTTCCATTCCAGCGCCCGGCACATGTCGTCGGACAGGATCTGCATGTAGCGGGCGAGCACCACCAGATCGATCTCCAGCGAGCGGACCAGTTCCTTGATCCGCGCCTCCTGCCGTTCCCTGGTGTCGGGCGTGACCGGCAGGTACTGGTACGGGATGCCGTGCCATTCGACCAGCGAGCGCATGTCCTCGTGGTTCGAGACAACGGCGCGGATGTCGATGGGCAGCGAACCGTTGCGCCAGTCGTGCAGCAGATTGTTCAGGCAGTGCCCCAGCTTGCTGACCATCACCATCACCCGCACCTTCTGGGCGGCGGGGACGATGCGGAAATCCATGGAGAACCGGTCGGAGACGGCGAGGAACTCCTGCTGCAGCTTGTCGTGCCGGGGCAGGCGGGGGCCGCCCGAGTGGAACACGGTGCGCAGGAACGAGCGCTTCGACACCGGGTCGGCATAGTGCGACAATTCAGTCAGGAAGCCGTCCCGCTCGGCGAGGAAGCCGGTGACGGCGGCGACGATGCCGGTGCGGTCGGGGCAGGTCAACGTCAGGACATAGCTGTCTTCGGGGCCGTTCATTTTCAGGATGGACTCGTCGTGTTGGCAGGATGCTAGGCGCTCAGGTCGGCGGACCTGTCCTTTAGCCACATCCAGAGGTCCATCGCAAGCGAGCGATCGACAACCAGCTCATAGGAGTCGGGTTCGCTCGCCGCGTGGATCAGCACGTCGATGGCGGCGATCTCCGTGGCGGCGAAGCGGCCCTGGCCGAATGCCCGGCGGTGCAGGTCCTGCTCGCAGCCCCTGACCAGCAGGTCGTAGGCCAGCTTGCCGGACAGGTGGATCGAGACGTATCCATCCGAGACGTCGTTGACCGCGGCGGCCATGCCTGACGAGACGCGCAGCAGCCGCTCGCCCAGCCCGTAGGCCTTCTCGAAGCAGACCAGCCAGCGGTTGGGCGCGAGCCTGTAGCAGCAGGGATCGTCGCCGGTCAGCGCGTCGGCGGTCTCCGGCAGCGGCACGCCCAGCGCGGTGGCGACGCTTTTCGAGACTGCCGCCGATCCGTCGGTCACGACCAGGAGCTTGTGGCGGGAAGGGTTCTCGCGCGCCAGCAGTCCGTTGCGCTGGATGCGGGCCGCCACGTTGTCCTTGGCCTCGTCGCGCAGCGGCGATGCGGCGATGATGTCAGCCAAAGCGCCGTCTCCCGCTGGGGTCGAATATGGGCGGCTTGACGATGCGTGCGGGCACGCTGCCGGTGCGCGATGACACGCGTACCGTGTCGGCCAGCCGCTGATGGCCGTTGACGACCAATGCCAGTGTCACGGGCTGGCCCACGGCGTCGCTGTCGAAGCTGAGGATGATGCGGCCCTGCCGGTGGTCGGAGCTGCCGTCGAGCGGCATGATGGTGCCGGACTGGGGCAGTACGATCGCCGCGTCCTCGCTGCGCAGCGCCACGAGCTGCGCCCTGTCCTGCGGGCCGCTGCGTGCCCGCGCCAGCGCGGTCTTGCCGACGAAGTCCTGCTCCTTCGGACGGTATTTGCCATTGGGGTCGAGGTCGAACGGCGTCAGGCTGCGCGGCGCCACGGCGGGGATGTCGATGCGGCCCTTTTCGGCGGCCAAGCGGTGCATGGCCAGTTCACCGATGGGGCGCAGGCCATAGCGCGAGCCCGTCATGGCAATGGTTTCCCAAAGGGCGCGGCCATAGTTGGCCGGCACACTGATCTCGAACGACACTTCGCCGATATTGCCGGTACGCACGATCCGCACCGGCGCGCCGGCCAGCTTGCCCTCGCGCAGCGCCAGGAACGGGAAGGCCGCCGTCGAGACGTCGATGTCGCGGTCCAGGCCAAGCAACACCTGACGCGCCCGCGGCCCGGCCAGCACCAGCGTCGACCAGGCCGAGGTGACCGGCGAGACCAGTACCGACATGCCCTTGAGGTCGCTGGCCAGCCAGCTTTCGAACCAGTCGCAGACCGGCCCGTCATTGCCCGCCGAGGTGTGGACCAGGAAGCGGTCGTCATCCAGCCGCACCACCACCCCGTGGTCGACCACGGTACCGCCGACGTCCAGCAGGCGTCCATAGCGGGCCGTGCCTACCGGGAGATCGGCCATTTTCGTGCAGTAGAGGAACTCCAGGAATTCGGGCGAATCTTCGCCGCTCACCTCGATCTTGCCGAGCAGCGACAGATCGATCAGGCCGGCGGCGTTGCGCGCCGCATGCATCTCCTGGGTCACCGTCTCCTCGGGCGTCACGCCGTCGACCGGGTAATAGGCCGGGCTGAGCCAGCCGCCGGTACGCCGGAACGCCGCATCCCGCGCCGCAAACAGCGGATGCGCCGGCAGCAGCCGCAGCGGCGGCTCCGGACGCTTGTCGACGTTCATGGTGACGAAATCGAAGCTGACGACCGGCTTCGGCGGCGTCAGCAAGGTGTCGGCGATGCCGCCCAGCCAGGTCTCGTCCGGTCCGCGTCCTGCCGCGGTGTGGTCGCTGGTGGTCATGTCGCGGCGCCAGTCCACCCACTGACGCGCCCGGTTGCTCAGGCCCGACTGCGGCACCTGCCACAGGCCCATGCCGGTGGTCGGGCCGGGCTGGGCGTCGGTTTCCGGCACGTTGATCTCGTCGCCGCTGCTGAAGCCGGCCGCCCGTGCCGCCGCGGCGCCCGCGTCGCGGCCGGAAGCCAGCGCGAAACCGAGCGAGCCGTCGCCGGCGATGCTGCCCACGGCATGGGAGATCGATCCCAGCCCGGACGGCACCAGCGCCGCCACGACGGGGTCGTAGACCACGTTGCCGCCGGCCTGGCGCAGCAGGTCGATGCGTGGATTCCAGCCGCCCGACGTGGCGACGAACCGGCAGTCGAAGCGGCGCTTGTTGCCGTCCACCTTGCCGTCGCCCAGATGGTTCACCTCGAGGTAATCCACGTGGGTGTCACCGGCGATCTTGGTCACGACGTGGCCGCCGAACAGGTTGATGCCGCGGTCGCACATGGCGGCGACCATCTCGGAGCGAATCTCGCGTCGGGCGTCGATCACCGTCTCGACCGGCAAACCCTCGTCATACATGCGGGCCGCCAGCTCGAGGGTACGGTCATTGTTGCCGACCACCGCGATGGGGCCGTCGACGGGCCGCAGTGCGAACTGGCGTGAATAGCCCAGTACCGCGCTGGTCAGCATGACGCCGGGTGTGTCGTTGTCGGGGAACACGAACGGGCGCTCGATGCAGCCCGAAGCGAGCACGATCTGCTTGGCGACCACCTTCCAGACCTGCCACTGACGGCCGCCGGCGCCGGAAGCATCAGGGATCTCGCGCAGGATGATCACGTGGCCGCGTCCGTCGATGCCGGTTACCGTGCTGCGATTGAAGATGCGCAGGTCGTCGAGGCCGCGTAGCGCGTGCTCGGCGTCGGCCAGCCATTCGTCGCTGGGCATGCCGTCGATCGCCGCCGTACACCACAGCAGGCTGCCGCCCAGCCTCACGCCGTCGTCGGCCAGAATCACCCGCGCGCCGGCATAGCCCGCGGTCAGCGCCGTCATCAGTCCGGCGGGTCCGCCGCCTACCACCAGCACGTCGCAGTGGGCAAAGCCGGATTCGGCAGAGAAGTCGGGCCGCATGGGCGTGTGGACCGGATCCGTTCCAGGCGGCTTCGGCTGGTCGCGGCGCAACCGTTCCATCAGCGACGGCGGCGGCCACGGCAGCAGGCTTTCCGCCGCCAGTCCCTCGTAAAGGTCGACCTGGGTGGCGAGCACCGTCCGGGAGGAGCCGTTTTCGAGCAGCTTCAGGTAGGCGCCCAGGTCCGAATAGCCGACGCCCATGATGGAGCGCGGCCGGTTGTGGCGCAGGCTGCGGCCGATGATCGAGATGTCGTTGGCCAGCAGTGCCGACGCCAGCGTGTCGCCGGCGAAACCGGTGCACGGTCTTCCATTGAAGGTGAACGAGAGCGGACGAGCGCGATCGATCCGGCCTCCCGTTTCACGTCGGCGCATCAAAGAGGGCATCTATGACCCTTGCCTGTAAAACCGGTGGTCTGGCACATTGTCGGCGGCTCGTCCGACCTATTCTAACAGGAATGCCTCACGGGTGGCCACCCGTCGTGCGAGCTTTCCAACCAGAAAAGAACCAACGCAGGGAAAACGATCATGTCAGTTGCCGCAAGGTGGGAGAAGCAGGGTGATATCGGCATCATTACAGTCGATAGCCCGCCGGTAAATGCCCTTTCCGCGCCGGTCCGCCAAGGCATATTCGACGGTGTGAAGGCGCTGGATTCCGACCCCGACGTCAAGGCCATCATTCTGATCTGCGACGGCCGCACCTTCATCGCCGGCGCCGACATCACCGAGTTCGGTAAGCCGCCGAAGGGACCGGACCTGCGTTCGGTCCAGGAGACGATGGAGAACGCCTCCAAGCCGATCATCGCGGCGATCCACGGCACCGCGCTGGGCGGCGGCCTCGAAACCGCGCTGGCGGCCCACTACCGCGTCGCGGTGCCGTCGGCGCAGGTCGGCCTGCCCGAGGTCAAGCTTGGCCTGCTGCCGGGCGCCGGCGGCACGCAGCGCCTGCCGCGCCTGATCGGACCGGAGCGGGCGCTGAAGGTGATCGTCGACGGAAACCCGATCAAGGCGCCGGAAGCCAAGAACCTGGACATCATCGACGCGGTGGTCGACGGCGATCTGCGCCAGGGCGCCATCGCCTTCGCCCGTGCGCTGATCGACCGCGGCGCGCCGCTGCGCAAGGTGCGCGACATCAACATCGACGCTTCGACTCTGCCGGAGAACTTCTTCGCCGACTTCCGCAAGGGCCTCGCGAAGATGCGCGGCTTCCCGGCGCCCGAGAAGATCGTCCAGACCATCGAGGCGGCGGTGAACCTGCCATTCGACGAGGGCATGAAGGTGGAGCGCGCCGGCATCACCGAGCTGATGGCCAGCACCGAATCGAAGGCGCTGCGCTACATGTTCTTTGCAGAGCGCGAGGTGGCCAAGATCCCCGACGTGCCGAAGGACACGCCGCTGCGCAAGATCGAATCCGCGGCGGTGCTAGGCGCGGGCACCATGGGTGGCGGCATCGCCATGAACTTCGCCAATGCGGGCATCCCGGTGACCGTCGTCGAGGCGACCCAGGAAGCGCTCGACCGCGGCATGCGAATCATCGAGCAGAACTATCGCAATACCCAGGCCAAGGGCCGTCTGACCGCCGAGCAGGTCGACAAGCGCCTCGGTCTGATCACGCCCAGCCTGAGCTATGACGACATGGCCGGCGTGGACATCGTCATCGAGGCGATCTTCGAGAACATGGAGATCAAGAAGGACGTGTTCCGCAAGCTCGACGGCATCTGCAAGCCGGGCTGCATCCTGGCCTCCAACACGTCCTACCTGGACCTGAACGAGATCGCTGCCGTCACCCGCCGGCCCGAGGACGTCATCGGCCTGCATTTCTTCAGCCCGGCCAACGTCATGCGGCTGCTGGAAATCGTCCGCGGCGCGAAGACCGGCAAGGACGTGCTGGCGACCTGCATGGCGCTCGCCAAGACCATCGGCAAGATCGGCGTGGTCGCCGGCGTCTGCCATGGCTTCATCGGCAACCGCATGATCGCCCGCTACAGCGGCGAGGCGAACAAGATGCTCTGGGAGGGCGCCACGCCGCACCAGATCGACAGCGTGCTCTACGACTTCGGCATGCCCATGGGCCCGCTGCAGATGGGCGATCTGGCCGGCCTCGACGTGGGCGCGCGCGCCCGCAGCGAGTTCCCCGACATGTTCCCGATCGACCCCAAGTTCCCGGTGATCGCCGATATCCTGGTGGGCAAGGGCCGCCATGGCCAGAAGACGAAGGCCGGCTATTACAAGTATGGCGACGACCGCAAGGCGACGCCCGATCCGGAAGTGGAAGCGATCATCGCCGCCGCCGCCGAGGAGCGCGGCATTGAGCATCGTCCGATCTCCAACGAGGAGATCATCGAGCGCTGCATTTACGCCGCCATCAACGAGGGGGCGCGGGAGCTGGAGGAGGGGATCGCGCTGCGCCCCTGCGACATCGACATCATCTGGATCAACGGCTACGGCTTCCCGTCCTACCGAGGCGGGCCGATGTTCTATGCCGACACCGTCGGCGTCGACAAGGTGCACGCGGCCGTCGAGAAGTACCGCCAGCGCTACGGCGACCGGAGCTGGAAGCATTCCTGGCTGCTGGAGAAGCTCGCCCGCGCCGGCAAGGGCTTCGCCGACTGGAAGGATGTGATGTGACGGAGGGCGCCGCTTTCGGGGTGGCTATTTGATCCCCGCCTGCGGCACCCTACATCAAGCCCTCCCATAGCCGGGCGCCGCTTCCTACAGGGGGCGGACGCTGCTCGACCGGCGTCACCCGCCTTCAGTGAAGAGACCCATGGACCAAGCCAGCCCGCAGACCATCCGCCTCCAGGATTACCGTTCGCCGTCCTTCGTCATCGAGACCGTCGACCTGCGGTTCGACCTCGACGAGGAGTACACGACGGTCACCTCCGTGCTGACGGTGGTTCGCGAACGGCCGGACGAGCCGCTGGAACTGGACGGCGACGAGCTGGAGCTGGCCTCGCTGAAGCTGGACGGCCAGGCTCTGTCGCGGGATGACTACACGGTCACGCCGCACGCGCTGATCATTCCGGTCATCGGCGACCGCGCGGAGATTGAGATCGTCACCCGCATCCAGCCGCAGAACAACACCCAGCTTTCCGGCCTCTACAAGTCGAGCGGCAATTTCTGCAGCCAGTGCGAGGCGCAGGGCTTCCGCCGCATCACCTTTTTCCTCGACCGGCCCGACGTGCTGTCGCGCTACACCACGACGATCACCGCCGACAAGGCGAAATATCCGGTGCTGCTGTCGAACGGCAATTTGATCGAGGAGCGGGACCTCGACGGCGGCAAGCACCTGGCGGTCTGGGAAGACCCGTTCCTGAAGCCCTGCTACCTGTTCGCGCTGGTCGCCGGCGACCTGGCGCATGTCGAGGACCATTTCATCACGTCCTCGGGCCGCGACGTGACGCTGCGCATCTATACCGTGGCCGAGGACGCCGACAAGTGCGAGCACGCCATGGACTCGCTGAAGAAGGCGATGAAGTGGGACGAGGACACCTACGGTCTCGAATACGATCTGGACATCTACAACATCGTGGCCGTGCGCGACTTCAACGCCGGCGCCATGGAGAACAAGAGCCTCAACGTGTTCAACAGCGCCTATGTGCTGGCGACGCCCGAGACCGCGACCGACACGAACTTCAATGCCATCGAGAGCGTCATCGCCCACGAATACTTCCACAACTGGACCGGCAACCGCATCACCTGCCGCGACTGGTTCCAGCTCAGTCTGAAGGAAGGCCTGACCGTCTTCCGCGACCAGCAGTTCTCGGCCGACATGCAGTCGGCCGCGGAGCAGCGGATCGATGACGTGAAGTCGCTGCGCGCCCGCCAGTTCCCCGAGGACGCCGGCCCGCAGGCGCATCCCGTGCGGCCTGAGTCCTACATAGAAATCAATAACTTCTACACTGCGACCGTCTATGACAAGGGCGCCGAGGTGATCCGCATGATGCAGACCATCATCGGCGAGGATAATTTCCGCAAGGGCATGGACCTGTATGTGAAGCGCAATGACGGCACTGCCGCCACGGTGGAGGACTTCGTCGCCGCCATGCAGGACGCGTCTGGCGTCGATCTCACCCAGTTCAAGCGCTGGTACGGCCAGGCGGGCACGCCGCACCTGGAAATCCGCGGCCAGTGGGACCAGGGCGCACAGACCTACACGCTCAATGTCAGGCAGTCGACCAAGCCGACGCCGGGACAGCCCGACAAGCAGCCGCTGCATATCCCACTTGCCATGGGCCTGCTCGGCGCGGGAGGGCAGCCCTTGCCGCTGATGCTGGACGGCGAGAACGACGGGCCGCTCAGCCGCGTGCTCGACGTCAAGGAACCGGAGCAGAACTTCACCTTCACCGGCGTCAGCGAGCGGCCGGTGCCGTCGCTGCTGCGCGGCTTCTCGGCGCCGGTCACCATGGACGCCGGCTACAGCCGCGACGACCTGGCGTTCCTGCTGCGCAGCGACCCGGATTCCTTCGCCCGCTGGGAAGCCGGCCAGACCTTGGCCACCGGCCTGATGCTCGACCTGGTGGCCGCATATCGCCGGGGCGAGGCGCTGACGCTCGATCCCGCCTTCATGGCGGCATTCGAGAGCGTGTTGACGAGCACCGCGCTGGACCCGGCGCTGATCGCCCTCACCATCATCCTGCCCAGTCAGGCCTATCTGGGCCAGCAAATGGCCGAGATCGACGTCGAGGCCATCGAGCGTGTGCAGCGGTTCGTTCGGGGCGAGTTGTCACGCCGCCTGCGCGGCGACTTCCTCGCCACCTACGAACGGCTCAATGACCGGAAGCCATACGTTTTCGAGACCGCTACCGTCGGCCGCCGCAGTTTGAAGAACGTCGCGCTGTCCTACCTGATGGCCGATCCGACAGAAGACATCATTGCCCTGTGCCGCGAGGAATTCTTCCGCGCCGACAATATGACCGACTCGCTGGCGGCGCTGACCGCGCTCGCCAGCACCAACACGCCGGCGCGCGAGGAGGTCATCCAGGCGTTCTATGACAAATGGTCGAAGAATCCGCTGGTGGTCGACAAATGGTTCTCGGTCCAGGCGATGTCCGACCTGCCCGACACGCTGGAGCGGGTCACGGCGCTGATGGGGCACGAGGCTTTCTCGCTGCGCAACCCGAACCGGATGCGCGCCCTGGTCGGCGCGTTCACCCAATCCAACCAGCCGCGCTTCAACGACGCCGATGGCGGCGGCTACAGGCTGCTGGCCGACGTTGTGCTGGAATTGAACAAGATCAATCCGGGCAACGCGGCGCGCTTGGCTGGCGGCTTCAACCATTGGCGCCGTTTCGACGAGAAGCGCCGGGCCCTGATGCGGGGTGAATTGGAACGGATCCTCCGCGAGCCCGGTCTGTCGAAGGACGTTTACGAGATCGCCTCGAAGAGTATGTCAGGGGCTTAGGGCTGCCGGTTTTCCGAGGCCATCCTTCAGCCCGATGCATGGGCTCCTCAGATGCCTATTGACAGAAGTCAAACATGTTTGAAATATATCTGAGGTAAGCCGGCTCACAGCTTCGGGGAGGAAGTGACGTGACCAATTTCGGCCTCAGATTCGATTTGCGTCGCCATCCGGACGGCGCCAGCCACCAGGCGCTCTACAACGCCTGTATCGAGCAATGTGCCTGGGCCGATGAACTCGGCTTCACCACCATCATGATCTCCGAGCATCACATCGCGCCGAGCGGTTACATGCCGTCGCCGATCGTGCTCGGCGGCGCCATCGCGGCGCGGACCAGCCGGGCGCGCATCCGCATCTCGTCGCTGGTCGCGCCCCTGCACAATCCGCTGCGGCTCGCCGAGGACCTGGCGACGCTCGACCTCATCTCCGGCGGCCGGCTGGAGCCGGTGTTCAGCGGCGGCTATGTGGGCGACGAGTTCGAGGCCATCGGCACCTCGCTCGCCGCCCGCAAGGATTTCATGGAGGAGCTGCCGCCCTTCCTGCGCGCCGCCTGGGCCGGCGAGGAAGTGAGTTGGCGCGGCGGCCCGAAATTCCAGCTGACTACGCTACCTGTGCAGCAGCCCTTCGTGCCGATCTGGATGGGCGGCGCCTCCAAGGCCGCCGCCCGGCGCGCCGCGCGCCATGCCGACCAGTTCCAGCCGGCGCACAAGGCGCTGTGGGAAACCTACGAGGAAGAGCTGGTCAAGCTGGGCAAGCCGATCCCGAAGCGCCTGCCGCCGAGCGCCATGTTCTGGGTTGCCGAGGACCCGGACGCGTTCTGGGCGAAGTTCGCCCGGCACGCCATGCTGGAGAATGACGAATATGGCGGCTGGTACGAGAAGTGGAACGCCTGGAACGGCTACGTCATCGAGCCCGACGCCGACGCGCTGCGCGCCACCGGCCGCTATCCGGTCGTGACGCCCGAGGAGGCGGTGCGCCGCGCCCAGGCGCTGGGGCCGGACGGCTTCGTCATGTTCCAGTGCATGTCAGGCGGCCTCGACCCCGACGTGCAGTGGGAAAGCCTGGAACTGGTCGAGAAGAAGGTGCTGCCGGCGCTGCGGGCCGCGCCGGCCCTCGCGACCGCTTAGGAGAACGGCTCATGGATCTCGCGACGGCGGAACTCCTGCGCAACCACATCGAGGTCGAGCGCTCGCGCAACGCGCCGCCCGACGGATTTCCCGACCTGCCGCCCATTCCGGCTGGCCGCTACACCGACCCGGCATTCCACGAGCTGGAGAAGCAGCTGATCTTCGACAAGTGCTGGCTCTATGTCGGCTCGGGCTGGGAGATTCCCGAGGCAGGCGACTACAAGTCGTTCGACAACTTCCGCCGCGCGCCGGTGCTGATCATCCGCGGCAAGGACATGAAGGTGCGCGCCTTCTACAACACCTGCCAGCATCGCGGCGCCACCATCACCCGCGAGCCCTGCGGCAAGGCCGGCAGCCGGCTGAAGTGCCAGTTCCACAGCTGGACCTATGACCTGGAGGGCAAGCTGGTCGGTATTCCCGGTCCATGGGATTTCTCGCCCGACATGGACCGCAGCAAACACAATCTGAAGCCGGTGCGCTGCGAGATGTGGGGCGAGCACATCTTCGTCAACTTCGATGCGAATGCGCCGGATCTGGCCACCTATCTGGGCCCTGTCGCGTCCGATTTCGAGTGGGCGTCGACCCTGCGGCCGTCCAACCGGCGCTCGCGGGTGATGGCGTGCAACTGGCGGATCGCCATCGAGGCGTTCATCGAGGTCTACCACATCACCACGATCCACCCGGAGACCGTGTCCGGCAGCATCGACTACCGGGGTACGGTGTCGTCGTTCTTCCCACACGGCCATTCGCGGATGATCGTCCCGAACACGCCGGCCTACTACAAGGCGCCGCCGGAGGAGATTCCGGAAGACTGGGACGAGGGCAGGGCGCTGCGCGGTGAGGCCAACGTGTCCTACCACATCTTTCCCAACCTGCTGACGCCTGCCAGCCAGACCGGCTACATGCTGATGGAGTTCTGGCCGCTCGACCACAACCACACCGAGATCGTCACCTGGGTCGTCGAGCAGGATTGGGGCGAGGGCGAACCGCCCGAGGACTACTTAAACCGCGCAAAATACTTCGACGTCGTCCTCGACGAGGACACCTGGAACATGGAGCACATCCAGCACTCGCTGCTGTCGCCCAGCTTCGCCGGGCCGAAATGCTCCTATCACGAGAAGCGCATCTACTACCTGGAACAGCATGTCGACCACCTGCTTGACGGGCACGTGCCCGAGCACCTGAGGGTCGCGCCGTTGCTGGCCGACAGGATCATCGAAACGGCCCGCGCCGTCTGAACCACCGTTACACCGGGGAGACCGAACCATGTCCGATTACGATATCCTGATCCGTGGCGGCACCGTCATCGACGGCACCACAATCCCGCGCTTTCGCGCCGATGTCGGCATCAAGAACGGCAAGGTCGCCAAGATCGGCGGCATCCGCAAGACGGCGAGCGCCGACAGGGTGATCGACGCCGGCGGCAACATCGTCGCGCCCGGCTATATCGATATCCACACCCATTACGACGCTCAGATCCTGTGGGATCCGTACTGCACGATCTCCGGCTGGCACGGCGTCACTTCCGTGCTGCTGGGCAATTGCGGCTTCGGTTTCGCGCCGATTCCGCCGCACATGCGCGACCGCGCCATGATGATGATGACCCGCAACGAGGCCATCTCCTTCGACACCATGAAGGAAGGCATGGAATGGGACAAATATGGCTGGGAGACGATCCCCGACTGGATCGAGCACCTGAAGCGCATTCCCAAGGGCGTCAACTGCCAGACCATGGTGCCGCTCAACCCGCTCTACGCCTATGTGATGGGCAGCGTCGAGGAGGCCAAGAGCCGGCGGCCGACCGAGGCGGAAAAGCAGCGGATGTTCGCGATCATGAACGAGGCCATGGACCACGGCGCCTGCGGCTTCTCCTACCAGCGCTGCGGCGTGCCTTCGGTGCAGCCCGACTGGGACGGCACGCCGATGCCGACTGACGTCATCCCCGACTACGAGCTGATCGAATTCGGCCGCGAGCTGGGCAAGCGCGGCGAGGGCTTCATCGAGATGTTCGACGGCGCGCCGTCGGACCACGACACGGTCGAGGACTTCATGACGTCGCTGGCCGAGGCGTCGCAGCGGCCCATCGTGCGCAACATCCTGCTGGCCAACGACCGCGACCCCAGGCGCCACGAGGCGTTCCTCGACTGGCTGAATGAATCCCACGAGAAGGGGCTGCAGGTCTATGGCATGGGCTTCACCGTCCGTTCGCCCACGCTGCTGACGTTCGAGGACTGGAGCCTGTGGGACAACGCGCCGCACTGGCACGGGGTGATGAACGGCCCGTATGAGCAGCGCGTCGCCATGATGCGCGACGAGAAGGTTCGCGAAGGCCTGCGCCAGGACATCGACCGCCGGCTGGTCGGCGGCCTGGGCACGTCGGGCGTGGCGCAGGAACTGCGGGTGCACGGCTCGGCGGGCTATACCCAGCTCGACAAATATGTCGACCGGGGCGTCGCAGAGATCGCCGCCACCGAGGGCCGGCACATCGCCGACGTCATCCTCGACATCGCCCTCGACTCCGAGTTCAAGGCCGAGTTCGTCGGCAACGCCTACGACACCTCGGCCGAGACCACCGCCAAGGTGCTGGCCAATCCCTATGTGGTGCCCGGCATCTCCGACGGCGGCGCCCACTGCCATTTCGTGGTGCAGGGCGCCTATCCCACCGACCTGCTGGAATGGATGGTGCGCGAGCAGGGCTTGATGACCGCCGAGCAGGCGCATTACGGCCTCAGCCGCCTGCCGGCCCACGTGCTGGGCCTGCCCGACCGCGGCATCCTGCGCGAAGGCGCGCCGGCCGACGTGGTGGTCTACGACCCGGACACCATCCGCCGCACCCCGTCCTGGGACAAGATGGAGAAGCTCTACGACCAGCCCGCCGGCGGCTGGCGCCGTTCGCAACGGGCCGAGGGCCTCAACTTCACCATCGTCAACGGCCAGGTCACCTTCGAAGGCCTGGACTGCACCGGCGCAACGCCGGGCGAGGTGCTGCTCAACCGGGGGTGATGAGAGAAGTTTAGCCCGAATTATTCATCAGCCGGGCTATTCCGGGTCGGCGAACGTAGCTTAACCTACTGATTTGGTGTAGAGAATAGGCGCTTAGACCACTCTCGAACACCGGACAGAAAGTGCCACGCCCGCCATGGTCGACGATAGCGTTGCTGG
>CALQFM020000046.1 GCA_943329845.2 Candidatus Kuenenia stuttgartensis
AAGCGCCGAACGGCGGCATACACTTCCACAGCAAACATCCCCGGCCAACCCCCAAAAGGATCAACCTAACCACTGGCCTGCTTTTACGCCGCCACGCTCAGCACAACGCCGGCGCTCCAGTGGCTGGTTTTGTCACCGCCCTGCACATGCCGCTGTCCGAGGTCATGAACTACGCCAGCCAGCTCAAGTCGATGACGGCCGGTGTCGGCACCTATGTCATGGAATACAGCCATGACGAACCGACCCCACCCGATATTCAGGCCAAGGTGATTGCCGCCTTCAGGCCTAAGGACGATGACGACTAGTTTTCGTTGTGCTCGAGGACGCGGTCCAGCATCTGGGCCAGTTCGGCCTTGCCGTAAGGCTTCTTGAGCAGCTCGGCCCGCAGGTCGTCGGCGTGCTCGCGGATCAGCTCCGGCTCCACATAGCCCGAGGTGAACAGGATCGGCATCGCGGGATGCCGACGACGCACCTCCAGGGCCAGGTCGACGCCGTTCATCGATCCCGGCATGACGATGTCGGTGAACAGCAGGTCGAAATGATCATCCTGCTCGAGTATCTCCAGCGCCGCCGAGGCCTGGTCGGCTTCCACGGTGACGTGTCCCAAGGCTTTCAGCAGCCTTACGGCCGCCTGCCGCACCTCCGGCTGGTCGTCCACGACCAGGATTCGGTCATGACCGTTGCGGGCCATCGCGTATTCCTCGATTTGCATTGCCTGAGCATCCCCGCAGCTACCCGGGCGGATGAAGCCAGACAATCATGCCGCCTGTAAAGTCCCCTGTGCAGTGTAATCCGATTGCCGAGTTGACGCACGCGTCATGGAAGTGAGGCGCGCATGAGGATCACCGCCGCGGCCTGCCGGTCCAGTTGTTCAGCCAGGTCCGGGATCGACGCTGTCCGGCCATGCGCGACGAGTGCGCCGGCCAGATGTTCGGCCAGCCGCAACCTGTATGAGGGGAATAGGCTTTCCTCGTCGAGAATCCTGATGACGGCGGCGTCGGCGCCCGTACTTGGCTCGTCGACGGCCGCATAGGCCAACAGCGTATCGCTGATCGCTGCATAGAAGAATGGAGAGGTTTCGCGCAGCGTCGCCACGACGCCAAGGGCCGCCTTCAGGTCGGCGTGCGCCAGGTTGGGATTGTCCTTGGCCTCCCTTATCGCAAGCTTGGCGCGCGAGGACGCGACTGCGGCCGCTGTCGTGAATTCCTCGATCAGTTGCCGTGCCGCGACGGTACCCGATGCCGCCGCTAGATCGTCCAGCAAGGCGGAAATCGCCAGTTCGCGCGCAGTGGCGGAGCGGATCGACGCGAGAAATTCCTTCGCCTCCTCGGCGCGTCCAACGGCGAGAAGCCCCCGCGCCAGCCGCTGCTTTACGCCGGCTGACAGGTCGTGATGGCCTTCATCGATGAGCGCTTGCATGATCGCCTCGGCTACATCGACATCGTCGAACGACATCAGCGCGATACCCGCCAGGAACTGGCGCTTGGCGGTCTTGCCCTCGGCGCGGTCCATGCGGGCCGCGTCGGCGATGGCCCCGGCGACCAGGGCGTCCGCATCCAAGCCTGGCACCGGTTGCCGTTTCAGCATCAGGCCGGTGCGCAGCCGCGCGCGGTGTCCGGCTTCGGTGTTTGAGACGCCGTCGAGCAGCGCTCGCGCATGACCATGCTCGCTGCGCCGGTAAAGTTCCTCGGCGGCGTCGCCGATCGTGCGCGAGCCGAGGCTCGACAGCTTGCCGCTCCGGATCGCCTCGGTGAGATGGGAAAGAGGTCGCGCCAGGATCTGGTCGGCGAGATCGACACCCTCGCGCCGAGGGTCCGGTTTTTCCCGCGAGGCGGAATTGATCCAGTGTTCGAGCGATTCCAGTTCGGTCGCCACCTCGGGATAGGAAAGGCCGCGGTCGCTCGCCTCGTCCAGCCCGTCGTCGATTTGGCGCGCCGTCTTCCGCGCGGCCTCGATATCGCCGGCCGTCATCTGCATGAAGCCGAAGCGCGCCAGCACGGTCAGCCGCGCCTGCAGCGGCAGTTCGTCGGCGATCTCCCTGGCGCGCTGCGCGAAGTTCATGGCTTCTCCGGCGGATATATGTGAGTGCCGCCTCGGAAGTCGGACACGGAATAGCAGCCATTGCCCTTGTCGTGGACCGCGCCACCGTCGATCACCGCCTTGCCGTGCCCGCCCGGGATGTCGAGCACATAGGTCGGCTGGGCGAGACCCGACACTCGTCCGCGCAAGCCCGCGACCAGGGCACGGCCTTCATCCAGCGACACGCGGAAATGGCTGGTGCCCGGCGCCAGGTCCGGATGGTGCAGGTAATAGGGTTTGATCCGCGCCTCGACGAACGCCCGCATCAGCGCGGCAAGCGTCTCCGGATCGTCGTTCACGCCCCGCAGCAGCACCGACTGGCTGACCATCGGAATGCCGGCATCGACCAGCCGGCCGCAGGCGGCGCGCGCCGTGTCGGTCAGTTCGCGCGGATGATTGGCGTGCAGCGCCACATAGACGGTCTTGCCGCTGGACTTCAGCGCGGCGACCAGCGGCACATCGATCCTGTCCGGTTCCACGACGGGCACGCGGGTGTGGACGCGGACGATCTTCACATGGGCGATCGCGGCGAGGCGCATCATGATCTCGCCCAGCCGGCGCGGCGACAGCACCAGCGGATCGCCGCCGGTGAGGATAACCTCCCAGATTTCGGGATGATCCGCGATGTAGCCGAGCGCGCCGTCGAGTGCCTCGGGTGACAGCGTGCCCAGCCCGTTCGGCCCCACCATCTCGCGGCGAAAGCAGAACCGGCAATAGACCGGGCACACATGCACCGCCTTGAGCAGCACGCGGTCCGGATAGCGGTGCACGATGCCCTCGACCGGGCTGTGCGCGTGGTCGCCGATGGGATCGGCCCGTTCTTCGGCGGTCACGGCAAGCTCCGCCGCGTCCGGCACGAACTGCCGCGCGATGGGATCGTCCGGGTCGTCCGGCTCGATCAGCGCCGCCATCGCCGGGCTGATCGACAGGGCATAGCGCGCGGCGACCTCGCGCAGGCCCGCGAGCCGTTCCGCCGGCACCAGCGCGGCGGCTTCCAGATCGTCCGCCGTGATGATCGGACGGTCGAAGGTCACTGTGGAATCTCCGCAACCGGCGCCCACAGCACCTGCTCGATGCGCGACGCGCCCGTCGCCAGCATCACCAGCCGGTCGAAGCCCAGCGCGCTGCCGCTCGCCTCCGGCATCAGCGCCAGCGCCGCCAGGAAATCCTCGTCCACCGGATAGCGTTCGCCATAGATCCGCATCTTCTCGGTCATCTCCAGCTCGAACCGGCGGCGCTGTTCCGCCGGGTCGCGCAGCTCGCCGAACGCGTTCGCCAGCTCGACGCCGCAGGCATAGAGTTCGAACCGCTCCGCCACCCGTCCATCGCGCGCCGTCGCCCGCGCCAGCGCCGCCTCCGACACCGGATACTGGTCCAGGATCGTCGCGCGGCCCATGCCCAGCTTCGGCTCGATCTTCTCGACCAGCACCCGGCTGTACAGATCGGCCCAGACATCGCCATCGGCAACCCTGATTCCGGCGTCTCGCGCCTGCGCGGCCAGATGGCCGAAATCGGTCTCGCCCGTCGTATCGACCGAGCCCAGCAGATCGATCCCGGCGAAGCGGACGAAGGCCTCGGCCACCGTCAGCCGCTCCGGTTCGACGAACGGGTCGGCGTCCTTGCCCCGGAAGGTCAGCTGTTCGGCGCCCGCTGCCTCCGCCGCCAGCACCAGGATTTCGGCGCAGTCATCCATCAGTGTCTCGTAGTTCTCATCCGCCCGGTACCATTCCAGCATGGTGAACTCGGGATGGTGCAGCGGCCCCCGCTCCCGGTTGCGGTAGACATGGGCAAAGCACGAAATCCGCCGCTCGCCCGCCGCCAGCAGCTTCTTGCAGGCGAATTCGGGCGACGTATGCAAGTAGAGCGGCAACGCTGCGCCGTCCGATCCGATGGCCTGTGTGGCGAACCCGTGGAGATGCGCCTCATTGCCCGGCGACACCTGCAGCGCCGACGGATCGACCTCTACGAAGTCCCGTTCCGCGAAGTACCCGCGCAGCGCCGCCTGGATGCGCCCCCGCGCCATCAGGAAGCCGCGCCGGTCCGCGTGGACGTCCGGCGTCCACCAGGGCGAGGCGGCGGGATGGGCGGCTTTCGGCGTCAAGAGAGGTCGGTTCCCTAAGGTCAGGCTGGCGATTTGCGCCAACATAGGCTAAATGCGGCGCTGAAAAACCAACTTCTCGGCCAGAGCGTCCGAACTGACGGCCGGGCCGCCACCTGACAAGGATCAGACATGGTCAAGGTTATCGCCTCCCAGATTCGCAAGGGCAACGTGCTCGAGGTCGACGGCAAGCTCTATGTCGTGCTGACCGCCGACAACATCCATCCGGGCAAGGGCGCCTCGGTCACCCAGATCGACATGCGCCGCATCTCCGACGGCACCAAGGTGTCCGAGCGCTACCGCACCACGGAGCAGGTCGAGCGCGCCTTCGTCGAAGACAGCGACTTCACCTACCTGTACGAGGACGGCGAAGGCTTCCACTTCATGAACCCGGAAAACTATGATCAGGTCGTGGTGGCAAAGGAACTGATTGGCGACCAGGCTGCCTATCTGCAGGAAGGCATGGTCTGCATCCTGAAGACCCACGAGGGTAACGCCATCGCCGCCGAACTGCCGGCCCGCGTGACCCTGGAGATCGCCGAGACCGAGCCGGCCGTGAAGGGCCAGACCGCGTCGTCGTCCTACAAGCCCGCCATCCTGTCCAACGGCGTGCGCACCAACGTGCCGCCGCACATCGCGCCGGGCACCCGGGTCGTGATCCAGACCGAAGACGGTTCCTACGTCGAACGCGCGAAGGACTAAGCCTTGGCCGCGCCCGTCCGTCTCGGGGTTCTCGGCGCCGGCGCCATCGCCAAATATGGCCTGTTCGCGCCGGTCTCCCGTGTCGGCGGCATCGACATCGTCGCCGTCGGCGCCCGCGACGCCGCCCGCGCGGCTGAATACGCGAGGGAAAACGGTATTCCGCGCGGCGCGACCTACCAGGCGCTGCTCGACGATCCCGACATCGAGGCGGTCTATGTGGCGCTGCCCAATTCGCTGCATTGCGAATGGACGGTGAAGGCGCTCGAAGCCGGCAAGGCCGTGCTGTGCGAGAAGCCCATCGCGTCGAACGAAGCCGAGGCGCGGATCATGGCCGAGGCCGCCAGGCGGACCGGCGGCCTCCTGGTCGAGGCGGTGCACTGGCTTTACCACCCGCAGACTCCGCGGATGAAGCAGATCATCGAGGACGGCACGCTGGGCGCGCTGCGCGAGATCAAATTCAACTTCCTGGTGCCCGGCAAGTATTTCACGCCCGATGACATCCGGTTCAGCACCGCCCTGGCCGGCGGCGCGACCATGGACCTGGGCTACTACGCCGTCAGCTTCCTGCGCTATGTGGGCGGCGAGCCCGATATCACCAGCGCCACGGCCACCGAGTTCCGGCTTGGCATCGACGGCGCCCTGGTCGCCGAGATGCGCTTTCCCGGCGGCTGTGTCGGCCGCATGGACCTGTCGCTCAACTATGACGCCGACGATTTCATCATCAGCGCCGAGATCATCGGCGAGCGCGGCCGGATGATCCTGGAGAACCCGGTGCATCCGTCGCGCGGTGGCGGCATCGAGCTGGAGATCGACGGCGTCCGGACCGTCGAGGCGCCGCACGAGCGCGCCACCTATGACTGGCAGGCGCTGGGCTTCGCGGCCAATGTCCGGGACGGCGCGCCGATCCTCACGCCGGCCGAGGAAGGCATCGCCAACATGCGTGTAATCGACGATGTTTACCGTGCGGCAGGGATGAAGCCTCGCGGCACTTGAGATCTGAGCGCAACTGACTGGGGAGGACGGCATGGCGTTTGAAGGACCTTTCGAGGACAGGCTGGCGATCCACGAACTGGTGGCGGCCTATGCCGACGCGGTCACGCTCAACGATGCGCAGGCCTGGGGCGCACTGTGGGACGAGGACAGCGTCTGGGAACTGGCCGCCATTCCCGGCATGGAACATGTGGTCGGCCGGGACGCCATCGTGAAGGCCTGGAGTGCGGCCATGGACAGCCTGCCGCCCATGGTCGCCACGTCCACGCTCGGTGCCGTCGCCGTGACCGGCGACACGGCCACCGGTCGCGCCTATCCCCGCGAATTCATCATCTGGCCCGACGGCAGGACGCGCACCGACACCGGCCGCTATGACGACACCTATGTGAAGTGGGACGGGCGCTGGCTGTTCAAGTCCCGCACCTATACCAGCCTGCACTCGGCCTGACGGAAGGAGCCTCCATGCTCAAGGTCGCGATCCTCGACGATTACGCGCGCGTGGCGCTCGACGTGGCCGACTGGTCGCCGCTCGACGGCATCGCCGAGCTGACCGTGTTCGACCGGCACCTGTCCGAGGACGAGGCGGCGACCCTGCTGCAGCCGTTCGAGGTGCTGTGCACCGTCCGCGAGCGCATGGCGCTTCCCCGCACCCTGATCGAACGCCTGCCGAACCTGAAGCTCATCACCATCATCGGCATGGGCCTCGCCAACCTGGACATGCAGGCTGCCACGGACCATGGCGTGCTGGTGGTCCATACGGACTTCACCCGCCCGGCCTTCGCCAACATCGCCAGCGCCACGCCCGAGCTGACCTGGGGCCTGATGATCGCCACCGTTCGCCATATGTCGTTCGAAGGCCACCGCATGCGCGAGGGCGGCTGGCAGGCCACGACGGGCATCATCCTCGCCGGCCGCACGCTGGGCCTGCTCGGCCTCGGCCGCATCGGCAAGCGCATGGCGCAGTACGCCCACGCCTTCGACATGCCGGTCATCGCCTGGAGCCAGAACCTGACCGAGGAAGCCGCCGCCGCCTCCGGCGCGACCCGCGTCGAGAAGGACGAGCTGTTCCGCCGCTCGGACGTGCTGTCGATTCACGTCCAGCTCAGCGAGCGCACCCGTGGCCTGGTCACCGCCCGCGAGCTGGCGCTGATGAAGCCGGAATCCTACCTGATCAACACCTCGCGCGGTCCCATCGTCGACGAGGCGGCGCTGATCGATGTCCTGCGCCACCGCCGCATCGCCGGCGCCGGCCTCGACGTGTTCGACCGCGAGCCGCCAGTCCCTGATCATCCGTACCGCAATATGGACAACGTCACGGTCACGCCGCATCTCGGCTACACCACCATCGAGACGCTGGCCGCCTTCTACGGCGACATGCCCGAAGCCATCGCCGCCTTTGCGACAGGCAATCCGGTAAGGGTGATCAATAAGGAAGCGCTGGCGCGCTAGCCGATGCCATCAGCCTTCGTTCGCTCGCCTAGCCAGGCCAGCACCCCTTTGGCCGCTACGACGCCGGTGGCGACGCTTGCCTGCAGCAGGTAACCGCCGGTCGGCGCCTCCCAGTCCAGCATCTCGCCCGCCGTGAACACGCTGGGCACGGCGCGCAGCATCAGATTATCGTCCAGCGCGTCGAGGCTTACGCCGCCGGCCGTGGAGATCGCCCGGTCGATGGGCTGGGTCGCGGTCAGCGTGACCGGGACGCCTTTGATCAGTGCCGCGAGCGCACCGCCGCTCGGCAGATCGCCCGATTCGCGCAGCAGGTTGACGGCAACCGGCGGCAGATGCGCGGCCTTGCGCAGGAACGTCGCCAGCGACTGGCCTTGCGCCGGCCGGCTCAGCTTGTCCGTGAGTTTGGAGCGCGTCATGTCCGGCCGCAGGTCGATTTCCAGCACCGCCTTGCCGTCACGGGCGATAGCATCCCTCAGCGCCGCGCTCATCGCATACACCGCGCCGCCCTCGATGCCGTAATGCGTCACCATGGTATCGCCCCGTGCCGACTGGCCCTCGAACCGCAGGGCGATCCCCTTGAGCGGGGTGCCACCGAAGCGGGCGCGGAACAGCGCGCTCCAATCGGTGACGAAGCCGCAGTTGGAAGGCTGGAACGGCTCGATGCCGACGCCGCGCGCCCCGAGTGGCACGGACCAGCTTCCGTCCGATCCCAGCTTGGCCCAGCTCGCGCCGCCCAGCGCCAGAACGGTCGCGTCCGGCTTGACCGTCACGGGACCGTCTGGACCGCGAAAGGCGAGGGCGCCCTCATCATCCCAGCCGAGCCAGTCATGCCGCGTCCGCAGTTCGACACCTTGGCTGCCCAGCCGCCGCAGCCACGCGCGCAGCAGCGGCGACGCCTTCATCGTTCTCGGGAATATCCGGCCGCTCGAGCCTATGAAGGTGTGCTCGCCCAGCCCTTCGGCCCAGGCGATCAGCGCCGCTGGCGGAAACGCCTCCAGGATCGGCCGTAGCCGTTGCGATGCCGCGCCATACCGGGCGGCAAATGCCTCGAACGGTTCCGAATGGGTCAGGTTCAGGCCGCCTCGCCCCGCCATCAGCAGCTTGCGGCCAGGCGATGGCATCCGGTCGTAGACCGTGACCGCCATGCCTGCCGCGCTCAGGATCTCGGCCGCCATCAGCCCCGCCGGGCCGGCGCCGATCACCGCGATCTGATGTTGCCGTTGGTCATCCATTGGACGTGCTCCCGTCGCGCCATGCGGTATCACCGCTGGAGCCGCTGCGCCATCACTAGAACCCGATAAGGGCAATTCCACGAGTCAGCCGTTCCATTTTTGCAGGGTTGCCAGAATGCTGCAGCGCACACAATCGGCTGGCACACGGGACAGGGCGAACAGACTTCATGGCCATGAACCAAGCCATCGATTCCGGCGTCGCCGAGGCGAAGACGGTCCTCGTTCTCCAGGGCGGCGGCGCGCTCGGTGCCTACCAGGCCGGCGTATACGAGAAGCTGGCCGAAAGCGGGTGCGCGCCGACCTGGCTCTCCGGCATCTCCATCGGCGCCGTGAACGCCGCGCTGATCGCCGGTAACCCGCCAGAGCGGCGCGTCGAGCGGATGCGCAGGTTCTGGGAGATGGCCTCGAGCCTGCTCCGCGCCGAGCCGGTAGTTCCCGGCGTCCACGCCCGCACCTTCTTCAACGATGCCAGCGCCGCCTGGGCGGCGCTGTTCGGATTGCCCGGGTTCTTCAAGCCGCGCTTGCCGCCTTTCGCATTCTATCCACCCGGCGCGCCGCAAGCGCTCAGCGTCTACGACACCGCGCCGCTGCGCGAAACGCTGCTCGAGCTGGTCGACTTCGACCTCCTCAACTCCGGGCAAACCCGGCTCAGTGTCGGCGCCGTCAATATCCGCACCGCCAACTTTGCCTATTTCGACACCGACACCCAGAAGATCGGCCCCGAGCACATCATGGCGAGCGGCGCGCTGCCGCCCGGCTTCCCGCCGGTCGAGATCGATGGCGAGCTCTATTGGGACGGCGGCCTGGTTTCCAACACCCCGCTCGAATACGTGCTGGAGCACGAGCCGCGCGAGGACATGCTGATCTTCCAGGTCGACCTGTTCAGCGCCGTCGGCCCGATCCCGGAGACCCTGGTCGATGCCGCCGAGCGCGAGAAGGATATCCGCTATTCCAGCCGCACGCGCCTCAACACCGATGTGGCGAGGAAGCGGCAGGAGCTTCGCCGCGCGGCGCACCGGCTGCTGGCCAAGCTGCCGCCCGAACTGCGCGACGATCCCGATGTCAGGCTGCTCGACGAGCTGGGCTGCGATGCGGCGGTCACCATCGTCCACCTGATCAACCGGCGGAAGAACTACTTCACCCAGTCGAAGGACGTGGATTTCTCGCGGTTTACCGTCGAGGAAAACTGGACTGCCGGTATCGACGATGTGCGCCGAACCTTCGCCAACCCGGCCTGGCAGCATCGCGCCAAGCCGAAAAGGGGCGTCACGGTCCTCGACCTGACTCGCGCCGGCACGTGATCGATGGGCATTACCTCAATGCATCCAAGGAGAGCCCCGTGAAGCTGAAGGACAAGGTCTGTGTCGTCACCGGCGCCGCGCGCGGCATCGGTGAATCCATCGCCCGGCGCTACGTGGCGGAAGGCGCCCGCGTCGCCATCGCCGACCTCGACCTCGCGTCGGCCAGCGAGACCGCGGCGAACCTCACGGCGATGGGACCGGGCGAGGCCATGGGCATCGCCATGGACGTGGTCAGCGAGCAAGCCGTGAACGAGGGCATCGCCGAGGTCGCGGCGAAGTGGGGCGGTATCGATGTGCTGGTGTCCAACGCCGGCATCCAGATCGTCCACAAGATCGAGGATTTTCCGTTCGCCGACTGGAAGAAGATGCTGGCCATCCACCTGGACGGCGCCTTCCTCACCTCGAAGGCCTGCATCCCGCACATGTATGCCCGCGGCGGCGGCTCGGTGATCTTCATGGGCTCGGTGCATTCCAAGGAGGCCTCGCCGCTGAAGGCGGCCTACGTGACCGCCAAGCACGGCCTGCTCGGTCTCGCCCGCGTCATCGCCAAGGATGGCGCGGCCCAAGGCGTGCGCGCCAACGTCATCTGCCCCGGGTTCGTCCGCACGCCGCTGGTCGACAAGCAGATCCCCGAGCAGGCGAAGGAACTGGGCATCTCCGAGGAGGAGGTCGTCAGCCGGATCATGCTGGGCAATACCGTCGACAAGCAATTCACGACCGTCGAGGATGTGGCCGAGGTGGCTTTGTTCTTCGCGGCTTTCCCGTCCAACGCGCTGACCGGCCAGTCGCTCATCGTCAGCCATGGCTGGTTCATGGAATAGGAGACACCGTGCAGGCATCCGACACCGCGCCGCTCTGGCAGCCGTCCGCCGAACGCATGGCGGACAGCAACATCGTTGCGTTCATGCGCGAGGCGGAAAAACGCTGGTCGGTGAGCCTGCCGGACTACGAGGCGCTGTGGCGCTGGTCCGTCGACCGGCCCGAGCATTTCTGGACGCTGGTGTGGGATTTCTGCGGCATCGTCGCCGAGACCCGCGGCGACCGCGTCATCGCCGACGGCGATGCGATGCCCGGCGCGCGGTTTTTCCCCGATGCAAGGCTCAGCTTCGCCCAGAACCTGATGCGCCGGCGCGACGATACCCCGGCGCTTATCTTCCGGGGCGAGGACAGAATCAAGCGCCAGGTGTCCTGGAGCGAGCTGTATGACGAGGTGTCCTGCATGGCGCAGGCCATGCGGGCCATGGGCATCGTCGAGGGCGACCGGGTCGCTGCCTACATGCCCAACATGCCGGAAACGGTCATCGCCATGCTGGCCGCCAACAGCATCGGCGCGATCTTTTCGTCGGCGTCGCCGGACTTTGGCGTTCAGGGCGTGGTCGACCGCTTCGGCCAGATCGAGCCGAAGCTGCTGATCCTGGCCGACGGCTATTATTACGGTGGAAAGACCATCTTCTGCCTCGACAAGCTGCCCGAGATACTCTCGCGCATGCCGAGCATCCAGAAGGCGGTCGTGGTGCCCTATATCGACGCGACCATGCTGCCGATCCAGCAGGCCGTGCACCTGGAGATGTTCCTGTCGCCGTTCAGGCCCGGCAAGATCGACTTCGCCCAGCTGCCCTTCAACCATCCGCTCTACATCATGTTCTCGTCTGGCACGACCGGCGTACCGAAATGCATCGTGCACGGCCAGGGCGGCACCCTGCTGCAGCAGCTCAAGGAGCACCGCCTCAACGGCGACATGCGGGCGGGCGACCGGGCGTTCTGGTTTACCACCTGCGGCTGGATGATGTGGAACTGGCTGGTCTCGGCGATGGCCTGCGAAGCGACGCTGCTGCTGTACGACGGCTCGCCATTCCATCCGGACGGCAACATCATCTTCGATTTCGCCGACGAGGCCGGAATGACCCTGTTCGGCACCTCGGCAAAGTTCATCGACGCCTGCAACAAGGCGGGCATCGAACCGGCGAAGACCCACAGTCTCGCCACCGTCCGCATGCTTGGATCGACCGGCTCGCCGCTGGTGGCGGAGAGCTACGACTACGTCTACGACAAGATCAAACCGGACGTGCATCTCGCCTCCATCTCGGGCGGCACCGACCTGCTGAGCTGCTTCGTGCTGTGCAGCCCGATCCTGCCGGTCTGGCGCGGCGAGATCCAGGCGCCCGGCCTCGGCATGGCCGTGGCCATCCTGGACGAGACGGGCGTGCCGGTGCCCGATGGCGAGAAGGGCGAGCTCACCTGCCTCAAGCCGTGGCCGTCCATGCCGCTGGGCTTCTGGAACGATCCGGGCGACGCCAAATACCTGGCGGCCTACTACGGGAAATTCCCCGGAATCTGGTGCCACGGCGACTTTATCGCCCGCACCGAGCATGGCGGCTACGTCATCTATGGCCGCTCGGATGCGACGCTGAACGCAGGCGGCGTGCGCATCGGAACCGCGGAGATCTACCGCCAGGTAGAGCAGATCGACGACATCGTCGAATCCCTGGTGATCGGCCAGGAGTGGGACAACGACACGCGCATCGTGCTGTTCGTCCGCCTGCGTGAAGGACTGC
The DNA here is from genome assembly GCA_943329845.2 of Candidatus Kuenenia stuttgartensis. Taxonomy (GTDB): domain Bacteria; phylum Pseudomonadota; class Alphaproteobacteria; order SMXS01; family SMXS01; genus RI-34. The sequence goes on from CALQFM020000046.1 coordinate 12,407, forward strand.
TTCTGGACGAGGCCCTGGAAAAGCGCATCAGGACGCAGATCCGTTCCAGCACCACGCCGCGCCACGTACCCTCTCGCATCCTGCAGGTCGGCGACATCCCGCGGACCAAGAGCGGCAAGATCGTCGAGCTGGCGGTGCGCGAAGTGGTGCACGGCCGTCCGGTGAAGAACCAGGAAGCCCTTGCCAATCCGGAGGTGCTGAAGGAGTTCCGCGACCGTCCCGAACTGGCGGACTGAGTACTTTCAGATCATTTCAGGCGTGCGCCGAAAAGGCTGCCGATGGTAGCTTGCATTCATGGAAAGCAGCTTGTTGGCCAACTTCCGGGAAACCTGTGCCAAGCATGGCGAACGCCCTGCCATCATTGATGCTCGAGGTAACCTGAGTTACGCGGAATACGGCGCGCAGGTAGGGCGGCTCGCCGCCTCGTTCCATGAGCAGGGGCTTCGGCTCGGGGAAGCCGTCGCCGTTTCTATCACGGATGAGCGCAGCCACCTGCTGGCCAGCATGGCGCTTGTTCGCCTTGGCTGCCCGCAGATCACCTTCGGCGGCCACGATCAGCCCGCCCAGCGTCAAGGACTGATCGCCAGGTGCCGGGCCGTCGCCGTCCTCGCCACGGACGCCTCGGCGGACGACGGAGCGCCGGTTGTTATTCCTGATTTCGAACGGGCAGCGTCCGCCAGTGCTTGCACGGATGCTTCGCTGCCCGTGCCGGATGATGGCACTGTAGCCGCGCTGCAAACCGGCTCCGGCACCACCGGCACCTTCAAGGTCATCCCCACGTCCCACCGCTCACTGATGCTCCAGGCGCTGACACGCCACATGGCGGTGCCGACGGGGATCGAATACGTCCCGTCGCCGGTCGAGTTCCTCTATTCCAAGAAGCACCGGCTGCGCAGCGCCGTCACCGGCTACACCGGCCTGCTCCATGCCACGGAGCATTCCCACATCCCGGATATCTGCCGCCGCTACGGGGTGGATATCCTCCGGCTCTCGCCCGCGCAGATGCAGTCGCTGGTCGACTTTGGCATCAGGCTGCCCGAAGGGGTCGCGGTCTATGTGGGAGGCTCGCGCATCTCCGGGCCGCTGCGCGCCGCCTTTCAAAGCCGACAGGTTCGTTCGCTCTACGTGGAATACGGCGCCACCGAAACCGGTAATATCGCCGTCGCTTCTCCCGAGATGCACGACCGTTACCCGGACGGTGTCGGCCCGCCGTTACAGGGTGTCCAGCTTGAGATCGTCGATGACAGCGGTCGTCCGTTGCCGCCCAACGTCGAGGGGCTCATCCGCATCCGTACGCCGGGCATGTCGAGCGGCTACTTCGACGACGACGAACTGACCGCCAGAACGTTCCCGGATGGCTGGTATCAGGGCGGCGACCGGGGCGCGCTGACCGACGACGGCGTGCTGGTATTCGGCGGCCGCGCCGACGACATGATGATCCTCAATTCCATCAACATCTTTCCCGCCGAGATCGAGAAGGTGGCGGAAGGCTTTCCCGGCGTGATCGACTGCGCCGCGTTCCCCATGCGCTCGCCGGTGCATGGTGATATCCCGATGCTGGCCGTGGTCGGCGCCGAGGCCTGCGACCTGAAGGCGCTAATGTCCTTTTGCCGCGAGCGGTTGGGCATCAGGGCGCCCAGGAAGGTTGTTGCCCTGGCTGAGATTCCGCGCAACCCTCAGGGCAAGGTGGTGCGGCGTGAACTGTCGGCCCGCGCCGCCGATGGAGAGTTCCAGTGACGTCTGCCGCACTTCTTGCCATGCGCGAACGGGTTGTCGCCGCAATTCTGTCCAATCCTGTCGTTGGCCCGGACTCTGCCGCCACGCTGGCGCGCATGAACGACCCCGTCCAGGACTGCACGTTCGAGGAGTTGGGGTTCGACTCCCTGGCCCGTATGGAATTCTGCATCTTCCTCGAGACCGAATTTGGCATCTCGATCAGCAGCGGTGAGGTCGAAGGATCGCCCAGCATCAATGCCATGGCGGCCTATCTCGCCGGGATGAATGCCGGCCGATGAACCTGCTGGTCGAACATTTCATGGCCTGTCGCACACCTGCCGACTTCTACCGACTGCAGATCCTCACCGAATGCGATGCCATGCCGGTCGAGATGGGAGTGCTGTTCCGCTGTCGGGATATCCTGCCCAAGGAGATCGAGGGCTGGACGCAGACTCTCCAGGCCATGATGTTCGCCCAGGCGACCGCGTTCCAGCCGTTCCGCAGGCAGCAGATATCCAGGAACGTGATGCTCCTCACCACCCGGGTGGCGCCCGCAGAGCCTCGCGACCTCCTTGTGGCATGCTGCGGCCTGGCCGACCGATTGCAGATCCCGATTCCGGCGGTATTGCAGCATCTGGACGGAAAGCGCTTCGACGTGCTGCTTCTCAGGGACCCATCCAAGCGAATCTATCTGCAGGGCGTGCCGGAATATGCCGCCGATCTTGGACAGGTTGTCGAACGCATCCGGCAGGATATCGATCTGGCAGGATATCGGTCGATCCGGTCCATCGGCACCAGCGGCGGCGGCTGGGCGGCGTTCACGGTGGGCGCCATGCTCGGGGCCGACCGGGCTATTTCCATGTCCGGCAAGCCGCCCGGCGCCACCTTCCGGCTGGCGCAGATGTGGGAGAAGCGCGGCTATTCGCTGGACGACCAGAACGCCGATTTCTCGGTTTTCGAGCGGTTCTTCGACCACATTCCGGATCGTTCGACACGGCTGCTGGCGATCTTCGGCGCGGACTACCAGATCGACCGCGAAGGCGCCGAGGCGTTCGAGCAACTCGTCGGCGCTGTCGGAATCGGCTTCCGCGGAGTCGACGACCACAATCTGATGTTCGAAATCCTGAAGAAGCGGCTGCTGGCGACATTCTTCGACCGCTACCTGACGGGCGACCTCGACGAGATCGTACCGCCGCTAGGCGAACGGCTGCTCGACTTCGACATCCTCAGGCCGCCGCCGGCGCACCTCGATCCGGGTGCGGCCGGCCGGCAATCCCTCGACGCGGACTAAGGGTCAGAACTGCCTTGGCGGCAGGCCGCGCTTGGCACGTTCCGCATTCATCCGCTCGGTGTCGCCGCTCAGCGGCTTGCCCAGTTCGGACTCGTCCAGCGTGCCCTGACGATGCTTGTGCGACTTCTCGGCGTCGAAGGTGATCCACTTCTCCGGCGTGACCTCGATCACCGTCCGCAGCGGTGAATCCAGCAGGCTGTAGAAGTCGTCCTCGCCGGCCTTGTCGGTTGGGCTCACCTTGTGCGCCAGCTTGCGGTAGAACGCCTTCTTGGTCGCCTCGTCGTCATGGAACACGGCGCGGCCCTTGATGGTGATGGCGCCGCGCGGGCACTCCGGATCGCGGCTCGACGTGCCGCTGACCACGATGGATACCCGCGGGTCGCGCTTGATCGCCGCGGCCCGGTGCCGGTGCGACGAGAAGGTCAGCCAGACCTTGCCCTGGTCCCAGACGAAGGCATGCATCACCCCGACCGGCCAGCCGTCCTTGGTGGCCCAGTTCAGCACGCATTCCGGCGCCAGCGTCATCATCTTCTCGATCTGGTTCTGGCTGTGCGGATAGATCGACACGACCTCATGGTCTTCGGCTCTCGACATCCTCGTTTCCTTTCCGTGAACGGATTTCGTCATTCCCGCCGGATACGTTAGCCATCCACGCCGAGCGGTCAACGGATGCGGGTAAAAATCCTTACTGGCGGCGGACTTTGACGTAATCTGCGGGCGCGGCGTCAATGGGGAGAGCGGTCGCGTCATGGACAGGCACAAGGCACTCGATCCGTTCGCCATCTCCATCATGGTGGTGCTGTGCGCTCTGTGGGGGTCCAACCAGGGCATCCTCAAGCTCACCGCCCGCGAGGTGCATCCGGTGCTGCAGGTAGGCCTGCGCTGTCTGATCGCCTCGCTGATGATCGTCGCCTGGGCCGCGCTCCGCCGGGAAAAGCTCTATCTACGCGACGGCACCCTGATGCCCGGCCTGCTGGCGGGCGCGCTGTTCGCGGGCGAGTTCGTGATCGTCGCCGTCGGCATCACCTACACCACCGCATCGCACATGTCGGTGTTCCTTTACACAGCGCCCATCTTCACCGCGCTAGGCCTCCACCTGCGGGTGCCCGAGGAGCGGTTTGGCCGGGCCCAGTGGTCCGGCGTGGTACTGGCGTTCGGCGGCGTCTTTGTCATCTTCGCCGCAGAGTTCGTCTCCGACAAACCGATCGATCCTGTTCAGCTCCTCGGTGACGCCATGGCGATCGTCGGCGGCTTCATGTGGGCCGCGACCACGGTAATCATCAGGTCGACCCGGCTCGCCGAGGCGTCGGCCTCCAAGGTCACGCTCTACCAGCTCGCCATGGCCGCGGCCGTTCTGCTCGCCTGCACGCCATGGCTGCCGTCCGGCAACTCGTTGCCCATCAGCGGCCTGGCCTGGGCATCCATCCTCTGGCAGGCGGCGATCATCGCCTTTGCCAGCTACATCGTCTGGTTCTGGCTGATGAAGACCTATTCGGCATCGAAGCTGTCGATCGCGTCGTTTCTGACGCCGGTGTTCGGCGTCGCGTTCGGGGTGCTGGTGCTGGACGAGCCGCTGACCGCCAACTTCGCCGCTGGCGCCGTGCTGATCCTGGTCGGCATCGCCATCGTCAACGGCGCCTTTACGCGAAAACTCAGCCGCGCTTAGGTTTCTCGATGGATTTGAGGTTGCCCTTGATCCGGCTCAGCAGGTCGAACAGCGCGCGCCGGTCCTCCCGTGACAGGCCGTGGAACGCCAGCTCGTTCATCTCGTGGCCGGCCTCGCGGATGCCGTCGAGGAACCTGCGGGACTGCTGCGTCAGGTAGACCCGCCTGGCGCGCTTGTCCGCCGCGTCGGGCCGCCGCTCCACCCAGCCCGCCTGCTCCAGCCGCTCGACAAGCCCGCCGACGGTGACCTTGCCCACATCGAGGATGTCGGCCAGTTCGGTCTGCATCATGCCGTCGTGACGCGACAGGTTGGACAACACCCACCACTGCGAGCGGGTGACGCCGTGCGGCTTCATGTACTGGTCGAAGGCGGTGCGCCGCATGCGCGACACGTCATGGATCAGGAAGCTCAGCCGCAAATCCTCCAGTTCCGCCTCGGGCGTCTCCGCGGGTTTCTTGGCGGTCTTGGGCAAGGCTTCTCCTGTCTGGTCGACCGCTAATTAGTATACATGTTTACCGGTTGCCGACATACTGATCGGCACGGTCGCGAGGTATGGGGAGGCTGGCTTGGCAGGACTGTATTTCGAGGAATTAGAGATCGGCCAGCGCTTCGCGCACGACATCAGGCGCACCGTTACGGAAACAGACAACCTGCTGTTTTCGGCGCTGACCCACAATCCCGCCGCCATCCACCTGGACCACGAATATGCCAGGGCGTCGCCCTATGGCAGGCCGCTGGTGAACAGCGTTTTCACATTGGGTTTCATGGTCGGCGTCTCGGTGCAGGAGACCACCCTCGGCACCACCATCGCCAATCTGGGTTGGGACAAGGTGCGCTTTCCCAACCCGGTGTTCGTCGGCGACACGCTCCACGCCGAGACCACCGTGCTGGAGAAGCGCGACAGCAAGTCGCGGCCCGAGGCCGGCATCGTCATCTTCGAGCACAGGGGCTTCAACCAGCGCGACGAGCTGATCGGCATCTGCGAACGCTCGGCGCTGATGTTCCGCAAGGACAAGAGCTGACCATGGCCATGCGCTCCCTGCTGTTCGTCCCCGGAGACAGCGACCGCAAGATGGAAAAGGCGAGCGCCGTCGCCGCCGACGTGCTGCTGCTCGACCTCGAGGACGCGGTGTCGCAGGAGCGGCTGCCGCTGGCGCGCGGCATGATCCGCGATTTCCTCACTTCCCGCCCGTCGAAAGCCGACATGTTCGTGCGCATCAACCCGCTCGACACGCCGCTGGCCCTCGATGATCTGGCGGCGATCATGGCCGGCGCACCCGACGGCATTCTGCTGCCCAAGGCACGCACCGGCCAGGACGTGGTGATGCTCGGCCACTATCTCGACGCGCTGGAGGCTAGCGAGGGCATCGAGCGCGGGCGCACCCGGATATTGCTGGTGGCAGAGACCGCCGAGATGCTGCTGAACTACGCGAGCTTCGTGAACACCGGCTCGCGGCTGTGCGGCATGACGCCTGGTCCGGAGGATCTGGCCGCTGCCGTCGGCGCCAGCACCAACCGGGACCCGGCCGGCAACTTCCTGCCGATCCACGAGATCAACCGGGCTTTGTGTCTGGCGACTGCCGCCGCGGCCGGCATCGCCCCCATCGACCGCCTCTACACCAATTTCCGCGATCTCGACGGCCTCGCCGTCGCCTGCGCCGCCGGCCGCCGGGAAGGCTTCGTCGGCATGATCGCCATTCATCCCGACCAGGTGCCGGTGATGAACCTGGCGTTCACCCCCACCGCCGACGAGATCGCCCATGCCCGCCGCGTGGTCGCCGCGTTCGATAGCGTTGGCGGCTCGGGCGTCGTCGGCCTCGACGGCCAGATGCTCGACATGCCGCACCTGAAGCAGGCACGGCGCGTGCTCGATATGGCTGGTGAGGGATGAGAGGCCTCGCCGGCAGGCGCGCCATCGTCACCGGCGGCGCCAGCGGCATCGGCAAGGCGATCTCGAAACGCCTCGCCGAAGAAGGCTGCCATGTCGGCATCTTCGACCTGAACCTGGACGCCGCTCTTGAGGTGTCCAGTCTCGCCTGCAAGGTCGACGTGACCGACCATGACAGCGTCCGCGCGGGTGTCGCCCGGTTCGAGGCAGAAGCCGGCCCCTGCGACATCCTGGTCAACTGCGCCGGGTGGGACGCGCCGCGCCTGTTTCTCGAGACGTCGTCCGGCGACTGGGACAAGGTCATCGCCATCAACCTGCGCGGCCCGCTCAACTTACAGCATGTGGTTTGTCCCGGCATGGCCGCGCGGCGCCGGGGCAGGGTGGTCAACATCGCCTCCGACGCCGGCCGGGTCGGCGCGGGTCTCACCGCCGTCTATTCGGCGGCCAAGGGCGGATTGATCGCCTTCACCAAATCGCTGGCCCGCGAACTCGCTGCCTTCGGCGTGACGGTCAACGCGGTCGCCCCCGGCCCGACACGCACCCCGCTGCTCGAAGCAGGCTTCGGCGATGATGGCGCGCGCTGGCTGGCCTCGGTCGAGAAGGCGATCCCCATGAAGCGCCTGGGCGAGCCCGAGGACGTCGCAGGCATGGTCGCATTCCTCGCCAGCGACGACGCCGCCTACATCACCGGCCAGGTGATCAGCGTCTCCGGCGGTTTAACGATGGCGGGGTAAACTTCAGCCGTCATACCGCCGAAGGGCGGTATCCAGGCTTGGCGAGTGCGTGCTTGGCGCGCGTTATTCGTAGGGGAGGTCTGGGTTCCGGCCTTCGCTGGAATGACGACTGGATGGAATGCTTACCCCTTAACCCCCGACAACCGCTCCGCCAGCGATGTCGGCCCATTCGTTTTCGGCCAGTACCTGTCCCGGATCAGGCGCTTATAGAGCTTGCCCGTCGGATGCCGCGGCAGCTCCGGGTCGAAATCGACGGAGCGCGGGCATTTGTAGTGCGCCAGGTTCGCGCGGCAGAAATCCAGCAGCTCCTGGGCCAGTGCCGCGTCCGGCACAATCCCGGGCAATGGCTGCACCACCGCCTTCACCTCCTCGCCGAACTCGGCGTTGGGCACGCCGAACACCGCCGCGTCGGCCACCTTGGGGTGCGTCACCAGCAGGTTCTCGGCCTCCTGCGGATAGATGTTCACGCCGCCGGAGACGATGACGTTGTCGCGCCGGTCGCTCAGATACAGGTAGCCGCCCTCGTCCACGAACCCGATGTCGCCGATGGTGGTCCAGCCCCGGGAATTGCGCGACCGCGCCGTCTTCTCCGGGTCGTTGTGATACTCGAACACGCTGCCGCCGCCGAAGAAGATCAGCCCGGCTTCGCCCGGCGGCAATTCCACTTCCCCGGTTTCGTCCATGATGTGCAGCTCGCCGCGCGCCGGCCGCCCGACCGAGCCCGGATGCGCGAGCCACTCCTCCGGTCCGATGGCGCACAGGCCGTTGCTTTCGGTGCCGCTGTAATATTCGTGGATCACCGGTCCCCACCAGTCGATCATCCGCCGCTTGATGTCGACGGGGCAGGGCGCGGCAGCGTGGATGGCTTTCTCCATCGACGACAGGTCGTATCCGGCACGCGTTTCGTCCGGCAGCTTCAGCAAGCGGATGAACATGGTCGGCACCCATTGCGCGTGGGTGACCCGGTAGCGCTCGATGGCCGCCAGCGCCGCCTCGGCGTCGAACTTGTCCATGATGATGGAGGTGCCGCCCAGCGCTTGGACCGCCATGTTGAACTTCAGCGGCGCGGCGTGATAGAGCGGCGCGGTCGACAAATAGACGGTCTTCGACGAGAACCCATAGAGCCGTGTCAGCGCCGCCGCCAGCGGCGTCTCCGCATCCACCGGGCCGTCAGGTAGCCGAGGCCGCACCCCTTTCGGCCGTCCCGTCGTCCCCGACGAATAGAGCATGGGCGCGCCCTGTGTCGTGTCCAGCGGCTCTGCCGGAAAGCGCTCGATGACTGCGTCGTAGGAAAGGTGCCGGTCGAGGGCGCCGTCCAGCACCAGCCGGTGGCCGACGCCTGGTGTCAGCGGCCGCAGCGCCTCGGCCTTGTCCGCCTGCCGCACCGTGGTCACCAGCGCCGAGGAGCCGCTGTCGTTCACCACATAGGCGGCTTCCTCCGCCGTCAGCAGGGTGCTGATCGGCGTGAAGTACAACCCCGCGCTCTGCGCGCCCCACGCCACCTCGAAAAAGCGCCTGTGATTCTCGATCAGCATGGCGACGCCGTCGCCGCGCTTCAGCCCCAGCCACCGGAATAGCTGCGCACACCGGGCCGCGCCGTCCGCCAGCGCGGCATAGCTGACCGTTTCGCCGGTCGCGGCCATGACGATGGCCGGCTTGTCCGGATGCGCCGCCGCGTGATGGCGCGGATGGAACACCTCAGATCGGGTCCCAGTTGAACACGTCCGGCGAGCGTTCCAGCTTGTAGAGGCTGGGCCGCAGCGCGGGCAGCGCGGTTTTCAGGCAGGATTCCACCGTCCAGCCTTCGTTGGTGTGGACGCTGCGGATCGGCCGCGGCTGGCTGAACAGCACGATCTCGTTCTTGCGCACGCCGAAGATCTGGGCGGTGACGTCCTTTGCCTCGTCGGTCATCAGCGACACCACGAACGGCGCGATCTTCTCTGGCCCCATCTGCTTGACGATGCGCAGCCGTTCCTCGTTGGCGTCGGTCTGCGGGATCGTCGCCACCATGCGGGTATAGGCGAACGGCGCGATGCAATTCGAGCGCACGCCGAAGCGCTCCATGTCGATGGCGATGCATTTCGACAGGCCGGCGACCCCCAGCTTGGCCGCGCCGTAGTTCACCTGCGCGATATTGCCGATAAGGCCGCTGGTCGAGGTCATGTGCACGAAGCAGCCGCTGCCCTGGTCCTTGAAGTGCGGCGCGGCGGCGCGCGACACGTTGAAGGTGCCGGTCAGGTTGACCTGCTCCACCAGCTGCCAGTCCTTCAGCTCCATCTTGTGGAAGATGGTGTCGCGCAGGATGCCGGCGTTGTTCACCACCACGTCGATCCGGCCCCAGGCGTCCAGCGCCTGCTGGACCAGCGCGTTCGCGTCGTCCCAGCTGGCCACGCTGCCGAAATTGGCGAGCGCCGTGCCGCCCGATGCGTTGATCTCGTCGGCGACCACCTGCGCCGCCCGCGCATCGGCGCCTTCGCCCGCCGCGCTGCCGCCCAGATCGTTGACCACCACCTTCGCCCCATGGCTCGCCGCAAGCTTGGCGATGTTCGAGCCGATGGCGCCGCCCGCGCCGGTGACGATGACCACGCGTCCATCAAGCAGCTTTGCCATGTGTTTCCTCCCCAAGCTGGCGCAACTAGGGCAAGATAATACGCATATGTACTAAACTGTCCACGCCGACCGGCGGCACCAGTCGGTAGCGCGCCGTTTGCCGCCGCCACGCTTTCCGGCCTATTCTTCCCAGGGCTCTTCGGGGGAAACATGTCCGGAACCGGGCGCGGTGGGCCGTTGCTGGCGCTGTACAAGGCGCCGGTCAACCGGCTGAACGGCAACGACTTGCGCCTGTGGCATCTGCTGGACGGCGGCGAGGCCGACGTGCTGTGCTTCGCCTACCCAGGGTCCGAACCGGTACGCGGGGAGATCACTGATCCGCTGCCCTGGCGTTCCATGGAGATCGAGGTGATCGCGCCGGATGGCTGGGCGGCGGCTGTCAACCGGGCGGTAGACCGCATGCGTCCATCGCATCTGGTGGTCCACGTCCATTCCCGGCTCGACCATCTGGCGTGGCTGCGTGGCATCGTCCATCCGTTCAACGCGCACTTTCCCGATTGCCTGTCGCTGATGTACCGCCGCCGGTATGCCGCCATGCCCAAGCTGCGGCGGCCTGGCGCGGCCCTGGCCGCCGGTATTCGCCACCGCCAATGGCTCGCTGCCGAGGCCGAGGTCGCCGGCAGGGCCGCGCGCTGCATCCTGACCGGAGCGGCCGACCAGGACGCTTTCGCCGGGGGAGTCTCGGCCGCGGTCGCCGTCGGCAACGGCACCGACTGGACGCTCGCACCGCCGGTCTACCAGGTCCGCGACAATGCCCGGGTCATCGCCTTCCACGGCAACATCGCCTGGCGGCCCAACATCGCCGGAATCGAGTTGGTATGCCGCCATGTTCTGCCGCTTGTGCGCGAGAAAATGCCGGGCGCGGAGTTCCACATCGCCGGTGGCCCGCTGACGCCTGACGCGTACCGGCTGGCGCGGCTTCCTGGCGTCGTCTTCCGCGGCTATGTCGAGGACCTGCGCGGGTTCCTGGCTGGCTGCGACGTCTATGCCGCGCCGATGGCCGAGGGTTCGGGCGTGAAGAACAAGCTGCTCGAGGCCATGGCGGCCGGCATGCCGGTCGTCATCAACCAGCTCGGTGCCGAAGCGCTCGACGCGCAGTGCCGGTCGCTGATCGGAATCGGCGATGATGCGGCGTCCATGGCCCGGCTGATCCTCGACCTGCTCGCGTCGCCGGAGCGGCGGACGGCGGCCAGCGCCGCGGTGTGCAGCCATGCTCGGGCGCACTACGGCTGGCCCGCGTTCGCCCGGCAGTTCCGCGACACCTTGGCGCCGATCTAGCCGCGCCTGACCTCGTAACCGGCCTCGTCGCGGTCCCACGTGTCGGCGGTCACGCCGTCCTCGCGCAGCTTGTATTTCTCGATCCGCTCCGAGGTGTTCTTGGGCAGCGCGGCGGCGAAGCGCACATAGCGCGGCACGGCGAACCAGGGCAGCCGCTCCTGCAGTTGGTCGAGGATCGCAGCGGGCTGGAGCGACACCCCTGGCTTGGCCACGATCACCGTCATCACCTCCTCCTCGGAGAGTTCCGACGGCACGCCGAAGACCGCCGATTCCTGTACGCCCTCGATCCGGTCGATGACCTTTTCCACCTCCCACGACGAGATGTTCTCGCCGCGCCGGCGGATCGCATCCTTCATCCGGTCGACGTAGTAGAAATAACCGTCCTCGTCGGTCCGGCCCCGGTCGCCGGTGTGGAACCACAAATTGCGGAACGCCTTCACCGTGGCCTCCGGCATCCGGTAGTACTCCTTGAACATGGCGTCCGGCTCGCGCGGCCGCGCGACGATCTCGCCGTCGACGCCGGGCGGGCATGGGCGGCCTTCCTCGTCCTGGATCTCTACCTGGTAGAGCGGCACTGGCTTGCCGCATGATCCCAGCCGGAAGCCTTCCACCGTGTTGATCGTCACCGTGCCCAGCTCGGTCGAGCCATAGACCTCGATCAGCCGCAGCCCGAAGCGCGCCTCGAATTCCCTGCAGATGGTCGCAGGCGCCGGCGCGCCATAGCCGCGGCGCACCAGGTTGTTGGTATCGTCCGCACGGGGCGGTTGCTTTTGCAGCATCATCAGCAGCGCGCCCATGTAATTGAACGCGGTCACGCCCTCGCGACGGCAGATGTCCCAGAAGCCCGATGCCGAGAACCGCGAGTGCAACACCGCCTCCGCGTCGGCGAGCATGGCGGCCAGCACGGTCAGGTAGCGGGCATTGGCATGGAACAGCGGGAAGGCGCTGAACAGTACGTCGTCGGGGCCGTACTCCATGGCGCGGACGCAGATTTTCGCCATCTCGAAATGGGAATGGTGGCTCAACACCGCACCCTTCGACGGACCGGTCGTGCCCGAGGTGAACAGGATCACAGTCGCATCGTTTGGCCCCTGGCGTTTCGCCGGGCGCACCTCGCGCCCGGACGCAGCCAGGTCGTCCAGAAGGTGTCCGGCAAGGCCCCGCAAGGATGGCGCGGCCCTGCCGGTCAACACCACATGTTTGAGCAGCGGCAGATCCTCGCCGGCCACCGCCTCGATCCGCTCGAGCCAGTCCGGCGCGGTGACCACGGCGCGGCATTCGGCGAGCCTCAGTTGATGCGCCAGCAGGTCGCCCTTCAGGCCGGTGTTGAGCGGCACCTCGATCAGCGCGGCCCGTGTCAGCGCCATCCAGGTCCGCAAATATTCCGGCCCGTTGGCCAGCATCACCGCCACCTTGTCGCCCGGCGCCAGCCCCAGCGCCAGCAGCGCGTCAGCCAACCTGGTCGCGTCCAGGTCGAGCGCGCCATAAGTCAGCGACGTGTCGTCCTGGAATCGGATCAGACGCCGGTCAGGGTCCTGAGCCGCGCGGGCGGTCAGGATGGCGTCAATGGTCGATTCGCCGGTGTACATGGCGTTACTTCGGCAGGTCGGCCTTGTCGCGCAGGCCGGCGAACTGGCCATTCTCCAGCACGTAATACTTGCTGCCATGGGGCGCGAATTCGCCCTCGGCGGCGATTCCGGGCAGGTTGCGCAGGCGTGTCCGGGCCTGTTCCGGCATCTCCAGCAATTCGATGATGTTGCCGAACGGGTCGCGGCAGTAGTGGATCTTGGCGCCGCCCGGCCGCGCATTTGTCAGCGGCTTGATCACCGACCCGCCCGCCGCCAGGAACTTCTCCAGCACCGCCTCGAAGTCGGTGACCTGGAAGGCCAGGTGGGTATAGCCGTGATCGGACGCCCGCCTGTCGCTGGCGAAGCCGTTCGACGCGGGCGTGCGGTACTTCCAGATTTCCAGGTAGGTGTTGGCACCGCGCAGCATGTAGCTGTCGGCTGACGACTCGTCCATGCCCACATAGGCATTCACGTCGGCATTGCCCTCGTCCCAGTTGTCGACGCCGATGACCTCGAAGCCGAACACGTCCTCGTAGAATTTTCGTCCGGCCTCCAGGTCGGGCACGTTGACGCCGACGTGATGGATGCCGCAGATCAGTGAAGTCATGGTCTTTCCCCGTTCCGGCGCTTTCCGCGCCCCTTCTGAACGCTAGCACCGGCGGCTAAAGTCGGCGCGCGAAAATTTCGGTGTTTTTTGTATTGGTCCGTCCGATGATCGCCGCCAACCACGCGAGGAGGAAGGCATGGCGGATACCACGATTGCCGACGAGTTGGCCGTCCGTGGCACGATCGAGCGCTATTCGGACGCGGTCTGCCGCCACGACGCCGCCGCGATCGAGGCTCTTTGGGCCGAAGACGCCCGCTGGAGCGTGCCCGACATGCCCGAGCTGGCAGAGGTGAAGGGCAGGGCGGCGATCATGGAGAAGTTCCGGGCGGCGCAGGCGTTCTTCCCGTTCACCTTCCTGATCTGCGTGCCCGGCTACATCGAGATCGCCCAGGACCGCGCCGTCGCGCGCAGCTACACCACCGAAATCATCCGCGACCGCGACGGCAACACCCGCCGCGCGGCCGGCGTCTACGAAGACGTGCTCGCCAGGCGCAACGGCAGGTGGCTGTTCACCGAGCGGGTCTGGCGCCTGCTGGACGCCGCGTAGGCGACGGCCTTTGCTCTTGTACGCCGCAGTATAAGATGTATATTAAATATATCTTATAGAGGCCTGTCTCATGGACCTGCACGATACCCTTTCCGAAGAACGCCTTGCCGAGCTTGTCGACCGCTTCTACGCGAAGGTCCGCGCCGATGCGACGCTCGGCCCGCTGTTCAACCGCTCGGTCGACGACTGGCCGCATCATCTCGACAAACTGGCCGCGTTCTGGTCATCCGTGATGTTGACCAGCGGCCGCTACAAGGGCAATCCGGTGGCCGAGCACGTCAAGCACATCGGCGCGATCACGCCGGCCATGTTTGATCGCTGGCTCGCGCTCTGGACCGAGACAACCTCGGAGCTGTTCGATCCCGAGACCGCCCGGCAGTTTCAGGAAAAGGCCGGCCGCATCGCCGAGAGCCTGCAGCTTGCCCTGAAGTTTCATCGCGGAATCCCCACGGTCGCCAACCCGGCGCGCCCGGCGGCGCTCAGCGATACGCCGTACCGTTCGACGGCGGTGTTCGATCAGGAGTCCCTGCCCGGGGCGTTGCGGCGCGAACACCGGACCAAGGCGGGGACGTGGGGCGTCATCCGCGTATTGTCCGGCACGTTGCGGCTGCATATGGCCGCGAGCGGCGAGGTCGAGGAGTTGTCGGAAGATCATCCCGGCATTGTCGCGCCGGAGCAGGCCCATTGGGTCGAGCCGCTCGGCCCCTTCCGCATGCAGGTCGACTTCCACGATGCGCCACCGGCCGTGGCGCGGCCGGGAGGCTGACATGACCTATGTCGTCACCGAGGCCTGCATCGGCGTAAAGGGCGAGGGATGCATGGAAGTCTGCCCGGAATACGCGATCTTCTCCGAGCCGGCGGACGACATGTCGTTCATCGATCCGAACAAATGCACGGATTGTGGCGTGTGCATGGCGGCCTGCGTCGTCGGCGCCATCTATCCGGGCAACGCGCTGCCGGCGTCCTCGCGCGAATTCCTCGCACTCAACGACTACTGGTTCAAGCACAAGACCGGCGTTCGCGCCCGCGTGCACGAGATCGGCGTCGCCCTCAGCCAGCTGGTCTAGTAGCCGGCATCCCGATTGATCGGGTTGAGCAGCTCCCGGCCGCTCTGGAAGCGCCGGATGTTCTCCACGATCAGTCCGCCGATGGCGTCGAATGGATTGCCGCCCTTGCCCCATGACATGTGCGGCGTCAGGCGCACCCTGGCATGGCTGTAGAACGGGTGGCCGTTGGGCAGCGGCTCCGGATCCGTGACGTCGAGCGTCGCCATGCGCAGATGGCCGCTGTCGAGTGCTTCCAGCAGCGCGTCCTGGTCGACCATGGGGCCCCGCGCGATGTTCACGAAATGCGCGCCCTGCTTCATCCTGGCGAACGCCTCCCGGTTCATCATCCCGCGCGTTTCCGGTGTCAGTGGCGCGGCCAGCACCAGATGATCCGACTGTGCCAGCACCTCGTCGAGCGTCGCGTAGCTGGCGGCCGAGCCTGACGGCAACAAGCCGCTCCGGCTGGTCGCCAGCACCCTGGCGCCGAATGGCGCTGCGCGCTGCGCGACAGCCTGGCCGATGGTGCCGAAGCCGATGATGCCGACGGTTTTGCCTTCGATGGTGCCCAGCGGATTCTGCTGCATGTGGTGCCACTCGTCGCCCTTGTCGATCCACGCCTCGGGAAAGCGCTTCTCCAGCGCCAGGATGCTGGCGACGGCGAACTCGGCGATGGCGTTCGACTGGGTGCCACGGCCGCAGGTGGCCTTCGCCACCTCCCAGACCCACTTGGGATAATCGTCCACGCCGGTCGACACCGCCTGTACCCAGCGCAGCCCGAACGGCCAGCCCGCCGGCTTCTCCGGCGGATAATAGACGCCGCCATGCGGCGGCAGCAGGATCATCGCGGTTGCGTCCGCTGGCACCTGCCAGTGATCGGGCGCCTTCGGCGTACCGGCGAGCGCGACGCCCTCCGGCAGCTTGGGTTCCAGCTGGCGCACGATCCCGTCGGGCAGGTGATGGGCGATAACGAGGGTCATGAGACGCTCCCAGGATTTGAACTGGGCCACACTCTAGAAAATTCACGCGTGCTTGCGCCAGAGCGTTCTACTATCGTCCCGCGCGGTAACGTCTCGGGGAGGATGGCATGGACCTGGCATTTGCGGACACGGACGAGGCGTTCCGGCTGGAGGCGCGGGAATTCTTCGAGCAGCGCTACCCCAAAGACATCCTCGACAAGGTCCGGCGCGGTCAGACCCTTGGCAAGGACGACCTGGTCCGTTCCGAGAAGGCGTATCATGCCGAAGGCTGGAGCGCCGCCAACTGGCCGAAGGAATATGGCGGCACCGGCTGGACCGTGACCCAGAAATACATCTTTGACGAGGAGCGCGAGCGGGTCGGCGCGCCGTCCGTCGTGCCCATGGGCCTGCTCTACGTGGCCCCGGTGATCTACACCTTCGGCTCTCCCGAGCAGAAGGCGCGCTTCCTGCCCGGCATCCTGTCGAGCGAGGTGTTCTGGGCGCAGGGTTATTCCGAGCCGGGCGCCGGTTCGGACCTTGCGTCGCTGCAGACCCGCACCATCCTCGACGGCGACGAGTACGTGGTCAACGGCGTCAAGATCTGGACGTCGCAGGCCCATTACGCCGACTGGATCTTCTGCCTGGTGCGCACCTCCACCGAGGGCAAGCCGCAGGAAGGCATCACCTTCCTGTGCATGGACATGAAGACGCCGGGCATCACCGTGCGCCCGATCATCGGCATCGACGGCGGCCACTACCTCAACCAGGTGTTCTTCGAGGATGTCCGCGTGCCGGTCAGCAACCGCATCGGCGAGGAGAACAGGGGCTGGGACTACGCCAAGTACCTGCTGACCCACGAGCGCACCTCCTACGCCCATGTGGCGCGCAAGAAGATGGACATGGCGCGCCTCAAGCAGCTGGCCCGCGCCGTCACCGCCGACGGCCGCACCCTGGGCGACGATCCGCTGTTCCGGCAGAAGGTGGCCGAGGCCGACGTGGCGCTCGCCGCGCTGGAGATGACCGTGCTGCGGGCCATCGCCGCGCTGTCGTCGGGCGAGGCGCCCGGCAACGAGTCCTCGATCCTGAAGATCATGGCCACTGAGCGCGCCCAGCAGGTCACCGAGCTGTTCGTCGAGCTGGGCGGGCTCTATAGCGCCCAGTTCGTCACCGACCGCAGCCGCCCGGACTGGAACTCCAACTCCGGCATCCCGGACTGGGTCTCGCCGTCCGTCGCCAGCTACCTGTTCACCCGCGCCCAGACCATCTATGGCGGCGCGACGGAAGTGCAGAAGAACGTCATCGCCAAGCAGGTGCTGAGGTTGCCGTAGCTTTTTCCAGCGTACCTGAAGCCGGGGACATTCGATGCTCAGCCTATACTTCTGTCCCGCCGGTGAACCGAAACCGTCACGCATCCGGAGGAGCTGACAATGGATGATGGACTAGATCTGATGGGCGCCCGGGAAATGGCCGACCCGGCCGTGCTGGCGCAACGTCTGCTCTCGGGCGATCGGTGCCGCCTCTATGAAGGTTTCGATCCGCCGTTCTATATCGTCTCGCGCTATCAGGACGTGAACGACGTGCTGTTTGATCCCGCGCGCTTTATCAGCGGGCTCGGACAGGGGCCCAACTTCGTCCCGCCGGTCGGTGTGGTCTCCGACCCGCCGGAACACACGTTCTTCCGGCGGCTGGTGCAGGACGATCTGAAGCCCGGGTCCATTGCCAAGCTGCGCCCACGTCTGGAGGCCATCGCGCGCGAATTGCTCGACGCCGTCGAGGACAGGGATGTGTGGGATGTGCACGATGATCTGGCGTTTCCGCTTCCGGTCATCATCATCTGCGAAATCTTCGGCATTCCGACCGACGATATTCACCAGTTCAAGCTTTGGTCCGACGCCACGGTGGCGGCGCTGTCCGCCCAGGACCCTTCCGCCTACGAGGCCGAATTGCTGCGCATGCGCGGTTACATCCTCGACCTGATGCGCGCCAAGCGTGGCCGGATGGATGACCACAGCCTGCTTGCCCGCATCGCTCGGGCGCGGCGCGACGGCATCGACATCTCGGACGAAGAGGCTGTCGGGCTGACGCTGCAGCTTTTTGTCGCGGGCAACGAGACCACGACGTCGCTGATCACGAATTTCATGTGGCGCATGCTCTCCGGCGACAATCTGTGGGCCGATTTCCGCACGGGCGCGATCGATCTGCACAAGGCTATCAACGAAAGCCTTCGGTTCGATCCGCCGCTTCTGGGCCTGTTCCGCACCACGGCCTGCGACGTGGAGATCGCCGGCACCCGAATTCCGGCCAATACCAAGGTGCTGACCCATTATGGCGCGGCCAATCGTGATCCCGCGGTGTTCGAGCGACCCGAAGTTTTTGACGTACACAGGCCGATCAGAAAGATTCTTTCGTTCGGACTGGGTATCCATTTCTGCCTGGGCGCGGAACTGGCCAAACTGGAGGCGCAGGTCACCCTGTCGGCGCTGAGGGACCGCTTCCCCGGTCTGGAGCTGGTCGATGACGGCGAACGAATCGGCCCATTCCTGTTCTGGGGCCGCCGCAAGCTGCCCATTCGTCACGCCGGACTGGGTCCGGTCGGCTAATGAGGGGGTAGTCACCGAAATCCAGGTGCCTTTACCCGCCCGTGACCTTTGCCGCCGGCGCTGCTATTGAGTGCGTCCGTTTCAGCAAACTCCCACGGCAATGCAATCGATCGGCCTCGATTTCGGCACCACCAATTCCGTCGCCTGCGTGCTGCGCGAGGACGGCGACATCCACACTCTGGCGTTCGACGGACCGGACGGCGCCGAGCGGATCTTCCCGACCCTGCTGACCTTCTGGCAGGAGGAGAGCGGGCGGGGCAGGGCGCGGACGCTGGTCGAGGGCGGCCAGTGGGCCATCGAGGCCTTCCGGCAGAATGAGCCTGAGTGCCGCTTCCTGAAATCCATCAAGACCTTCGCCGGCAATCCGCACTTCTCCAACACCGCGATCTACGGCGCGTCCTATGGCTTCGAAGACCTGATGCGCGCCTTCCTGTCGTCCATGCGCGAGCGCGGCGACATAGCAGAGGCATGGCGGAGCAAGCGCATCGTCATCGGCCGGCCGATCCGCTTCGCCGGCCTGAACGCCAGCGACGACCTGGCGATCAAGCGCTACGGGGCGGCGCTCAAGGCGCTGGGATTCACCGAGATGCGGACGGTCTACGAACCGCTGGCCGCCGCCTATTATTTCGTCCGCGACCTGTCCGAGGCGGCGAATGTGTTCGTCGCCGATCTGGGCGGCGGCACCAGCGATTTTTCGATCATCCGCCTGGCGCCGCGCGGCGGCGCAATGGTCATGGAGCCTCTGGCGTCCCGCGGCCTCGACATCGCCGGCGACCGGTTCGACTACCGGATCATCGACAGGATCGTCTCGCCGGCGCTCGGCAAGGGCACCGAATATGACAGCCTGGGGAAAACCCTGCCTTTCCCGATCAGCTACTACACCAGGCTCGCGCGCTGGAACGAGGTCTACACGCTGCGCAGCAACAGGATCTATGCCGAGATCGTCGATCTGAAGCGCTACAGCTTCGCGCCCGATCGTATCGACAAGCTGATCCGCTTCATCGACGCGGAAGCGGCCTTCGACATGCACGCCGCCGTGGCGAGGACCAAACGCGATTTGTCGTCGCAGGACAGCGCGACCTTCCGGCTGAACTTCGACGGCACCGTCATCGAAACCGACGTCACGCGCCGCCAGTTCGAGAGCTGGATTGATCCGGACATGAAAAAGCTGGACGCTCTGGTCGATCAGGCCTTGCAGGAGGCGAAACTTGACGCAGCGGACATCGACATCGTCTTCCTCACCGGCGGCACCTCGTTCGTCCCCGCGGTGCGCACCCTGTTCGACCTCCGCTTCCCCGGCGCCGCGATCCAGAGCAGCGACCAGCTGTTCTCCATCGCCAAGGGACTGGCATTGATCGGAGACGACGAGGACGGCGCCGCGCTGATGACGGACCAGATCGTCGATCTAAACGCTTAGCCCGATGGGTGACGTTGCATGATCACATTCGAACAGGCGCAGGAGCATCACCTTCCCGACATCGTGGCCATGCTCGCAAACGATCCGCTGGGCGGCGCGCGAGAGGTTGTGTCCGAGCCGCTGAACCCGGCCTATGTCGCGGCCTTCGACGCGATCGTCGCTGACAAGAACCAACTCCTCGTCGTCGCGCTGCTCGACCAGACGGTCGTCGGCACGGTGCAGCTGTCCTTCATTCCCGGACTCGCCTTGACAGGCGCCTGGCGCGGCCAGATCGAGGCGGTCCGCATCCGGCAGGACCATCGAGGCTCTGGTCTTGGTCGGGTTATGCTCGGATGGGCAATCGCTCGTTGCCGGGAAAGAGGGTGCAGCATGGTACAGCTGACAACCGATAAGTCCCGGAAAGAGGCGCACCAGTTCTACGAACGGCTCGGCTTCCAAGCGACACACGAGGGCTACAAGCTCTCGTTGCGGTAACATCCACTCAATTGGACGTGTCTCACCAATGGTGTGCGCCCCACTATTGTTGGCGTAGTGGTTTTGGATCGACTAACGTCAGCGTAGGGTTGTCCCTTTGAGTTAGGCGATCTCAATAGGTTCAAATGCCGGGGTACAAGATCAAGACCAACATGGACCAGCAGTTCGAAGCCTTCGGGCGAGTCCAGCATTACACGTTCGGGACGCGCGGATTCGATAGTGCGCGCGGCTATGACCACATCTCCAGCGGTATCGGCAAGGCAATGCTGTGCTATGCCACACCGAAGGAACACATCGGCCTGCCCAACCGCGAAGACGTCGAGGTCGGCGTGGTGACGTACAAGCTCGCCGCCCCCTCCGCCAATCAGAACCAGCCAAATGATGCCTTCATTGCCCCAGAAAGACTGGATGCCAAGGTCGGGATGAAAGCCATGTCCGGGATGTTCAAGGAGAAGGGCGGGGAGATCGCCTGCCTGTTGAATGACCCTCGAACAGCTTAGCCTGATCGCGCAGATCCTGAGTGTATTGTTGATCCCGGCTTCGCTGGTCTTTGTTGGCATGCAGATGCGTCAGACCCATGCCATCGAGCGTGCAAACGCTCAGCGGCACGTGCTCTCGCAGTGGCAGGAATGGGTGAAGTCAATTACCGGTGACGCCCGCATGTTCGAGGATGTGCGCGATTGTCTGCATGATTATCTCGGTCAGGATGAGTTCAAGCGCCATCGCTTCTTTGCCTGGGCGTTCGAGAGCCTGTGGATTGCAGAGCAGACCCTCTATCAATGGGAAGAGGGCCTGATCAGCGAAAAGCCGTTCGTCGGCTCGATCAATGCCGTGCTGGCTATCATCATGACGCCTGGCGGGCAGCAGTGGTGGGTCGATGCCCAGAAACTTGTAGGGGGCGACATCCGCGATTTTCTGGCGAACCGCCTCGCAGGGAACGGTGCGAGCCGGTCGTGTCCCTTGACGTGGTGTAACTCGCCGGCGGTAGCAGCGCCGCTCGCGCAGCGCGCCCATCACGGGGCGCAGTAGCGAGTGAGCGGTGCTGCGGTGGTCCTCCACGGTCTTCGGTAGGGTTGGGTTTGTGGGCTCAAA
>CALQFM020000047.1 GCA_943329845.2 Candidatus Kuenenia stuttgartensis
CAAGCACCCGGTCGCGCAAATCCTGCGAGTAGCTCTGCCCTGATCGCCAACCCATCGCCGCCTCCTTCGTGACGGCATCCTATGAATCACACGATCACACGGTTGGGAATCCCCTAAGTGATTCCGCTCAACGTGAGGACGCTCTAGTCATCCTGGGCGCAGGCGTGAGCTACCTGATCTCACGGTAGCATACAGTTTCACTTGCGTGCGAACCGCACTATCGACCTCCGGACCGCTCAACGTGGACCTTGGGTGGCTCCAGTGGCGCAGTCGAAGACGGGCTGATCCTTCATTGAAGCGGACACGCGACCGCCATTTTCGGCAACGGCCTTCAGATCTCGCCCATCGCCTCCCGGAACAGCCACATGAGGTCGGCCGGCTCGCATTTCCCGGAGTCCGCCGCGACCACAAGGGTAAACAGCCGGGTTTTCAAATAGACTTCACGAGCCTCCGGCATCCTCGGGTGCATGACGGCCATCTCAAGCAAGATCGCGTCGTAGACGTGATCGAGGGATACAAGGCTGCTGATGCGAGTAGCGGACATTGCTTCGCGAGCATACGAAGATACCTCATCGCGAGGGAGACTCGGATTCTACGTAGCGGCGACCCCTGGTGACGGACATCCAGGTTTGAGCAGTCACATGCGGACCCTACATGCATCTGGTGACACTGTAGAGACCGGCCAGCCAGAGGTCTCCGCCTTCCATCGTCCAGGCAGCGCCGACCGGAAACACGGACTCTCAGTGAAGCATGGGGTCTCGAGCACGGCCCGCACCTTGGCGGCCAGCGCCTGGAGCGTATAGGGCTTCGACAGCAGCTCGACGTCGGCCTCGAGCCGTGAGCGCATCACCAGATCGTCGCCGATATAGCCCGAGGTGAACAGCACCTTGCCCTTGGGGAAGATTTCCATGAAACGGTCGGCGACGTCCGGACCGGTCATGCCGCCCGGCAGAACCACGTCGGAGATCAACAGATCGATCTTGCCGGATTCGTGGGCGACCTGCATGGCCTCGGGTCCGTTCTCGGCGGAGACCACCGAGTATCCGAGGCGCTTGAGGGCGTTGACGATGAACTGGCGGACGTCGGGATCGTCCTCGACGACCATGATCCGGTCGCTGCCTTCCTGAATCTCGCGCAAGTCGATCATCTTGTCCTCGGTACGTCCGTCACGGTCTTCCGCCAGGGGCAGGAACAGCGTCACCGTGGTGCCCTTGCCGGGGGTGCTGTCGATGTCCACCCGTCCGCCGGACTGGGCCGCGAAGCCATAAACCATGCTGAGACCCAGGCCGGACCCGACGATGCTGGACATCTCGCCCTTCTTGGTCGTGAAGAACGGCTCGAACGCCTTTTCCAGCACGTCCTGGCTCATCCCCGTTCCGGTGTCGCTCACGGCGACGGCGACCAGGCGATCGGCCTGGCCGGCTTGCTGCCCCGCAGGCCGCTGGTTGGCGCGTGTCGAGATGGTCAGCGTGCCGCCGGCCGGCATGGCGTCGCGGGCATTGAGCGCGAGGTTGAGGATGGCATTCTCGAGCTGGCCGGGATCGATCGCGGCACGCACCGGTCCGGCGTCGAATTCCCGGGCGATGACGATGTTCTCCGGCAGCGTGCGTTCCAGCATGCCGGTCAGGTCGTCCAGCAGCTTGTGAAGGTCGGTTGGGCGCGGTTGGAGCGCCTGCTGGCGCGAGAAGGCAAGCAGTCGCTGGGTAAGGTCGGAGCCGCGCTCGGCCGCCCGCGCGGCCGATTCGGCGTAGAGCTTCAGTTCCGGGTCGTTTTCAACCCGCTCGACGACGAGGTCGAGGTTTCCCAGGATCGTGGTCAGCAGATTGTTGAAGTCATGTGCGACCCCGCCTGTCAGCCGTCCCACGGCCTCGAGGCGCTGGGCCCGGTCGAGCCGTTGTTCGATATCGACCTGGTGTTTGAGGTTCCGCTCGAGCGCGTGTTCGGCGGCGATGCGCGTGGATACGTCGAGCGCCACGCCGACGATGCCCGTGATCCTGCCGCCAGGGCCATGGCGCGGGCTGATCTGCGCCTCGAACACCACCGAATCGCTGCACTGCCACTCGAACCGCGCCGGCTTGCCGACCAGAGCACGCGCCACATGGCGCCTGATGTCGGGCACGTTGTGGAACAGCTCGTAGATGGACGTGCCCGGCGCCGGCCGCGCGACACCGGCGCCTTCATCGGCCAATTGCTTGATGCGGTCGAAGCCGCGGCCGCAGACAAGTCCAATCTCACCGGTGGAATCGGCGGTCCACAGCAGGATCGGCGCACTTTCGACCAGATTGGTGAGCAGCGAATTGCTGAATCGCAGCTGCCGTTCCTTTTCGCGGCTGTGGCTCATGTCGGCGAAGGACCCGATGATCGCCGTGGGCGCGCCGTCGGAATCGCGGGTCAGGGAGGCGTGAAGGTCGACTTCCTTACCGCTGCCGTCCCTGTGCCGCACAATGACCTCACCCCGCCAGCTGCCTTTCTCCCGGACCATGTCGATAACTTCCCTGGCTTTTGCCGGGTCGAGGAAGAAGTCATCGGCGTGATGCCCCAGAACGTCCTGCAACCCGCCGGCGCCGACCAGGGTGAGAAACGAATCGTTGGCGTATTGGAGCTTGCCGTCGAGAGCCGCTATAGCGACGCCGCTGATGGAATTGCTCAGCGCGGTTTCCTGGACGCTGCGCTGCTGACGGTACTGGGCGGCCAACAGGACCGACAGCAGCATGGGGATGCTGCTGAGGGTAAGCAGGAGCTGGCTGCTGCCCATGGACGTGATATCGAATCCGGAAAGATCGATGAATCCCGCCTGCAAGGCGGCGGCAAGCGCGATCAGTATCAGCGATGCGCTGCCAAAGAGAATTCGCACGCTGCGGATTCTGATCAAGACGAAGAGGGATACACAGGCGGCGGCACCCCAAACGATCGCGCCGGCGGCATTGATGCCACCCAGATGTGCGCTCTCCAGCATAGACCCAAGCCTTTTGTCGGACGTCGTCGAGACTACGGCTACGCCTGGCCCGAAATTAAGGCAATTATATTTTTTTAAGTAAAACTTGCACTAATTCCGCCAAATTTTTTTACTTGTCCTTCCCGGTACTCCACTACTGCGGCGGTGCGAGCACGGACACCAGCGCGGCAATCGTATCCGCGCCCGGCCAGACCGGACCGTCGGCGGCCTCGATAACGTGCTCCGAACACAGCTCCGATAGTCGCTGCAGGTAGGCAGCGTGCGGAAGCCCGGCGCGCACCACGGTCAACCGGCAGCGGTCGACGGGAAATCCGGCCGCCGCAACGCTCTCGGGCGTCACGCACAGCAGCGCCGCGTCGCAATCGCGATTCTGCAGCAACTGCTGGACAAGCTCGTGGCTCGACCCGCCGGCCGGCGAAAGCCAGGTAGCGCCGACCGTGATCTCGCCGTCGCCCATCATGCCATATCGGCACACCGGCTCTGGCCCGATCGCCTCCCGAAAGGTCTCGATCACTACGCGCTGGTCCGCGGCCGTGGCAATGACGACCACGACCGGTATCCGCCCGAGATCCTTGCCCAGAACAGCGGCGCCGATTTCCGCTTCGCCGATGCCGCTGACGATATGGACGTCGAGGCCCGGGGTCAGATTGATCTCGATAACGGCGCCAGGCACATCGCGCCATGATCTGGCGATGTCCATGGTGATGTAGTCGATGCCGACGGCTTCGACCTGAGCATTGCGCGCGATGGCTTCGGCCATGGCGCGGACTTCGGGATGGACCCGGTCGATGACATCGATCGGCGAACCACCGGTGCTGATGTTGGAGTTACCGCGGAGCCGCACCCGTGTCCCCGCCGCGGGAACAGTATCCATATCTGCTCCCTGCCGGCGGAGTTCGCCATGGAGCGCCGCGTCGATCACCACGTCAGACAGGTACAGCGCGCCGACAGGAGAGGAGGTTCGGGCCTCGTTGAAGGCGCCGATCAACTGCCTGACGCTGCTCCTGCCATCGCCGGTGACCCAGGGCGGGTCGCGCCGTGCAGCGGCGACCAGTGTGCCGCCCACCACCAGCAGGCGATGGTCGTCGCCAGGGATGAACCGCTCCACCAAAATCGACTCCCCGCTCCATTTGCGTGCTTCAGCGAAAGCCGCCCTGATGTCGTCCTCGGTCTCGACACCGACCATGACGCCGTGACCTTTGCCACGGTCCATAGGCTTGATGACGACCGGGCCCTCCATCCGGGCGGCGGCGGCCACGGCCTCGTCGGCGCTGTCGGCGGCCATGTGCTGGGCGGCCGGAAAGCCCAGACTTCGCACGAACTGGCCGGTTATCCACTTGTCCCGGGCGATTCGCTGACCGATGGCGCCGTCCTCGTTGCTCGATGTTTCCAGGTAAAGCCTTCCCAGCCGGCCCCAGCCATAGTGCCACAGCGACCGATGAAAGAGCGATGGGGCGCAGGGAAGGTCGCGGGACCGGGCGCCCATGGTGGTCGCACGGCTGGTTGGGCCGGGATGCCAGATGCCCGCCGCGGTCCTGAAATGCCGCGTTGCCGTGGCAAGCGCCGCGTTATCGACCTGGTCTCCCGCGCTTCGGGCGATCAATGTCGACACGATGCCGAGCGCCAGGCGCGCAACCCGCGCGTTGTGAAATCCGCACCAGCCGACGATCTGGCCTTCGGGGCGCTTCGCCGCACCGGCTTCATCGATCAGGCCATTGGCGGCATTCTGAATTTCCCTGGTCCAGAGCGCCACGAGCAAGGCGACGCTGAGCAGCGGATCGGCTTTGTCCGGCCGCTTCCGGGACCGTGCCTGCGGGTACTCGGCCCGGAACGCGCTCCAGCCAGCTTCCGCCCAGGCGCACGCTCGGTCCGCGTCATCCCCCAAAGCCCACAGAAGCGCCGGACTCCGCGCATAGAGGCTGGGCCCGTGATAGATCCTCAGGAGCTTGATTTCCATGGCGCGGTCTGCGTCGGTCCGCGGGTCAGCCCTGGAAGAGCTTGAGCACGAAGCCGATGAGCGAGCCCAGCACGAGAATGTAGATCGCCGGCATGCTGGAGATCAGACCCGGGCGCCGCGCGGGCGCAGCCTTGTAATAGCCGTGGGCATAGAAGATGCGGCCGGGCAGCCATGTGGCGCCGATGATTGCGCCAACGACCGGGTTCCACGCCAGGCAGAACAGCCACAGCCCAGGCAGGAACAGCACCAGATGCTCAATCGTGTTCTGGTGGGCCCGGACATAGCGCTCATACTCTTCCGGGCCGGTATGGGCCGGCGGTTCGATCTTGAAGCGGCGCCGCGCGATCCCCGATCGCAGAAGCGTATAGTAGCAGACGAGCAGCGCGAGGCTGCTGACGATGCCCGGATAGACGTAATCGTCCATGAAGCCCTCCCCAGGTGTTGGCACTGTCAACCACTATAGAGACGGCGGTCGCCGGGTGTCGCCGGTAATCAGAATTCCGATGGCCAGAGGATCGCCCGAGACGCGTCGCGGACATCGGTCAGTCCGGTGAGCCCAACCGACACGTCCAGCTCGTTGCGGATGACCGAGAGCGCCTTGGCCACGCCGGCCTCTCCGGCGGCGGCGAGGCCGTAAAGATGCGCGCGGCCGAGCAGCACGCCCCGGGCGCCCAGCGCCACGGCCTTGAGCACGTCCTGGCCCGAACGGACACCGCCGTCGAGGAATACCTCTCCCCGGCCATCGACGCCTGCGACCACGTCCGGCAGCGCCGAGATCGTGGACGCCGCGCTGTCCAGGTGGTTGCCGCCGTGATTGGAGACGCTGACCGCGTCGGCGCCCACGTCCATGGCGGACCGCGCATCTTCCCTGTCACAGACGCCCTTGATGACCAGCTTGCCCGGCCAGATGCCGCGCAGCCATTCCACGTCCTTCCAGGTGGTCGAGGGATCCAGCTCGCCGACCACGCGCCCGATGCTGACCTCGCCCTTCATGAGGCCGACGAAATTGTGGAACGCCACCTTCTTGCCGGTGAGCGCGCGCCACACCCAGGCCGGCCGGCTGCCGAAATCCAGGAGGTTCCGGAGACTCACCTTCGGCGGCAAGGTGATGCCGTTACGCACCGACCGGCTTTGCAGGCCGGATACTGTCCAAGTTGTGGTCAGCACCAGTACCGGACTGTGCAGCGCGATGGCACGCTCAACGAGGCCCCGCACCAGGCCTCGGTCCTTGAGCATGCAGAGTTGGAACCAGACCGGACCAACAGCCTCGTGGACTTCCTCCAGCGTGCGTACCGACATCATGCCGAGCGTAAACGGAATGCCGGCCGCCTTTGCCGCGCGCGCCGCCTCGATCTCGCCGCCACCACCCCACAGCATGCCGCTCAGTCCGGTGGGCGAGATCGCCGCGGGCATGGAGACCGGCTGGCCGACCATGGTCGTCGACAGGGACCGGCTGGCGATGTCCTTGAGCACACGCTGCCGGAACCGGAGCTTGCCGAAATCATCACAATTTGCCCGCAGCGTCACCTCGCCGAACGCGGCGCCATCGACGAAATCGAAGATCGGCCGCGGTAGCTTGTGGCGCGCCATCTCGCGCAAGTCGGCAATGGTGGCGATGCGGTCCATACGGCGTCCTCCCCGGGAATCGCCTGCAGTATCGGCAGGAAGCGGGCCCTACCGCAAGGCATTGGCATGACGACCGTTACACAAACCATGCCATTGGCATCGGCCGCGCGCGTGGCATTATGGCGCGGGACTGAAACGGGAGGAAATCATGGAGCAGTTGAACGGCCGCGTGGCGGTCATCACCGGTGGCGCGAGTGGTATTGGCCTGGCCACGGCACGGCGTCTCGCCACGGAGGGCATGAAGCTGGTGCTCGCCGACATCGAGCAAAGCTCGCTCGACAAGGCCGTGGCGGAATTCACCGGGCAGGGCACCCCGGCCATCGGCGTCAGGACCGATGTCAGCAAACGGGACCAGGTCAAGGCGCTGGCGGACGCGGCCTGGAACGAGTTCGGCGGCGTCAATGTGCTGTTCAATAATGCGGGTGTCGCCGTCTATGGCCCCGTGCAGGAAATGAGGCACGAGGACTGGGAATGGTCGATCAACGTCAATCTGTGGGGCGTAATCCACGGCATTGAATACTTCGTGCCGCGTATGCTGGAGCAGGGCGACGAAGGCCATGTGATCAGCACGGCGTCCTTCGCCGGACTCGTCCCCAACAGCGGGCTGGGCGTGTATTGCGTGACCAAATACGGCGTCGTCGCGCTGTCGGAATGCCTGTACCGCGACCTGCGTGGAACCAAGCTCAGCGCCTCGGTGCTGTGCCCCATGCTGGTGAAGACGAATATCGGCGACAGCGCCCGCAACCGGCCCACCGAACTGGGCGGAAGCAGCATGGTCCGGCGCCGCAACCAGGAAGAGCAGGGTGCCTTGCAGGGTCGTACGCTCGAGGCCCCGGAGGTTGCCGACCGCGTGCTGCGTGCCATTCGCAAGCAGGAACTCTACATCATCACCCATGACGAGAGCCGCGAGTTCGTTCGCCGCCGGTTCGAGCGCATCGACCGGTCGTTCGACGCTCGCTGATCTGACAGGTGGTGCCGCCAGCCCGACTCTGGTACATGTTGCGATATTGAGCAAGGTGTGACTATGCTGTATGCAAAAGTCACCTTTGCTGAATTTTTGCGCGATACAAGCCGTAACCGATCGGGTATATAAAGTCATGCGTGATGGTCCGTTGATGCGTGCCGGCGCAGCAATGACGGAGGCAACGTGCATACCCTGATGACCACAAGCCGGGTCCGATCCCGCGAGGGAACCCGGCAGGCAGAAAAGAGCGATCAGACCCGCCGGCTGATTCTGGATGCGGCCATCGTCTGCCTGAGCGAGATCGGCTACAACAAGACGACCATGACGGTCATCGCCAAGACCGCCGGTCTGTCGCGCGGCGCCATGCAGTACCATTTCGAGACCATGACCGACGTGCTGCGGGCGACGCTCGCGCATATCCAGGATCTGCGCCTCGAGGCGCTGCGGCGTACGGCGCGGGAGACCATGCGCGTCGCCGGCAGCGACGGCTTCGCGGCACGCGTCGAAGGGCTGTGGAAATTCATGTTCGACCCGCTCAGCGTCGCCTATTTCGAGATTTCCGTTGCGTCGCGCACGGACAACGGCCTGACGTCGCTGATGAATCAGGCCCATCAGTCGTTCTGGAACGAGTGGGTGGCCACGGCGCTGGAGGCGTTCCCGGAATGGGAAGGCCGGCAGAGCGACCTGGAACTGGCCTGCGGCCTTGCCCATGCGGTTCTTGAAGGCCTGGCGCTGCAGCGGTTAACCAACCAGGGCAGCATGGTCCGGTCGGAAAGTGTCCGCGCCTACCTGGTCGACCGGGTGCGCGAAATCTTCGAGCACGGCACGCCGGGCGCGTCCCGCAACTGACGCTTCAGCCGCCTCGTTGGGGGAGGCAGCTTGTCTTGGCGACAAAGAAAAGCATCGACGATGAATTTCTCTGTTGCATCCGGGACAATCCCGATCGAAGCTGCTGACATCAGACATACGATGAGCGCGGCTCTCCCCTGTGCACGCGCGAATAGGCCGCCCGGAGCGATCCGGGCGGCCTTCCTTTTTTCTCGGTACCTGGGGAGACGGCGGCTGCCCATCCAGCCGGCGCGGCAGTCGATGTATAATCCCGCTCGTCAGCCGACGTCGATCACCAGCTTGCCGAAGTTCTCGCCGCTGAACAGGCGGGCGAACGCGGCTGGCGCGTTCTCGATGCCCGTGACGATCGTCTCCCGGTATTTCAGCCTGCCGTCGCGCAGCCAGCCTGCCGCTTCCTCGACATATTGGTGGATCTCGTCCGCGTGGTCGCGGACCGAGAAGCCGCGCATGTTCAGCCGCTTGCTGATGAAGTCACCGATGTTGGGCACGCATGGGCGGGGCTCGCGCTCATATTGCGAGATCGCGCCGCAGACCACGATGCGGCCGCCATATCGCATATCGCGGAACACGGCGTCGAACACCGCGCCGCCGACATTCTCGTAGTCGATGTCGATGCCTTCCGGGCAGGCGCTTGCCACGGCTTCGGTCAGGTCCGGCGCGGTGCGGTGGTTGAAGGCGGCGTCGAACCCCAGTTCGCCCAGCAACCAGGCCACCTTGTCGTCGGTGCCGGCGCAGCCAGCGACGCGCAGGCCATTGATCTTGCCGATCTGGCCGGCGACCGAGCCAACCGCGCCGGAAGCGGCGGAAACGAACAGGGTCTCGCCCTCGTGCATGGCGCCGTAGTGTTTCAGCCCGGACCACGCTGTCAGGCCGGTGAATCCGAGGACGCTCAGATAGGCGGACGCGGGCGCGATGTTGGTGTTTACATGGCGGGCGGCGGCGCCATCGACCAACGATACCTGCTCCCAGCGGCCCATGGCGAATACCCAGTCCCCCTCGCGGAAGTCCGGGTGGCGCGACGCCATAATCTGGCCCACCACGCGACCCTCTATCGGACGCCCCAGGTTCTCGGCGCTATTGAGCGCACTGCGCATGTAGGGGTCGAGCGACAGGTAGCGGTTGCGGATCACCACTTCGCCGGTAGCGGGGTCCGGCACCGGCATGCTGAATATTTCGAAACTTTCGGCACCAACGGGCCCCTCCGGGCGTTTGATGAACCTGATCTGCCTGGCGTCAGGGCTGGACATGGTGTTCTCCCGTTCAGGTCGGTCTTGTGGGCGGCTGCCCGAATCAGTAACGGAGTGAATGATGAAGATCACGACATGGATTGCCGCGGCGGCACTTGTGGGCGGCATGGCGCTGGCCGGTTGCGACAAGGAAGGCCCGGCGGAATCGGCCGGCGAAAAAATCGATAACGCTACCGAAGACGCCCGTGACGCCACCAGCAACGCAGCGGAACATGCGGGCGAGGCCGCGGAGCAGGCCGGCGAGAAGGCGCAGGACGCCGCAGAAGACGCGGCCGATGGCGCGGGTGCCGCGGCTGACGATGCCGCCGCCAAGGCCGGCGATGCCGCCGAGAAGGCAGGCGACGCGGCTGAAAAGGCCGGTGACGCAGCCCACGACGCAACTCACTAACGTCGTCGCGCAGGCGCGGAATAGAAAGGGGCGCACCTCGCGGTGCGCCCCTCGATACGCGTCATGCCGAAAAAAGGCACCCTGGTGAAGCTGCTGGCCCTTGCGGGCCTTTTCACTTCTGCGCGTCAGCCAAGGTCCACTTTTGCCGATCGGGGTGTCCAGCAGCAACCTAGCTGCTTCCGTAGGATTTGCCCCGAAATCGCCTGCAGGTTGCTATTCGCCGGGCGCCAGCTTGGGCTGCGGTTGCGCCGGCGCGAGCGGTTTGAGCAGCAGCATCGCCAGCATGGCAGGGACCAGGATCACCAGGAATACGTTGAGCGCCAGCGAGAAGTTGCCGGTGCTGTCGCGGATGCGTCCGGCGATCCACGGGCCGGTGCCGGTAATGATGGTCGCCGGCCCGAACATGCTCATGACCCGGCCGAACGACTGTGGCCCGAAGCGGGTGCTGATCAGCGACGCCAGCAGCGGCAGGAATGCGCCGCCGCCCAGGCCGAGCATCACGGCCGCCAGCAACATCAGCGGATAGACGGGCTGGGTGGCGAACAGGAGCAGGCCCAGGGTCAGCAGCGAGTTGGTCACCCAGAACAGCACCCGCAGATCGACCCGGTCCGCTGTCATGCCGCAAAGAATCTTGCTCAGCAGCGCGCAGCCCGAAAACAGCGATACGAGGAAGGCTGCGTTCATGGGGCTGACGCCGACCTGCCGCGCCAGCGGACCGATATTCTGCGCGACGGCCGCCAGCGCCATCGCCATGGGCACCAGCGACGCCACCATGACCCAGAAGGTGCGCTCGCGCAGGATCTGCACGATGGTCCATTTCGGGAATACGCGGGCGGCGGCCCTGGCGGCGCTGATCTCGCTCTCGGGCTCGGGCTCGATCCCCATCTGCTCGGGCGAGTTGCGCACGACGAACCAGACCGCCGGCACGATCAGCACGACGGCCACGGCCGCCAGTATGAGGTGTGCATCGCGCCAGCCGAAGGCGAGGACCAGCTGGGTCACGATGATCGGCATCACCATGCCGCCGATCGAAGCGCCCGCGGTCGAGAGGCCGATGGCAAGCCCGCGCCGCCCCCTGAACCATTTCACCGCCAGCGTCTGCGCCGGCAACAGGCCGGCGAGCAGGACGCCGGGGGAGATGAACGCCCCGTAGACCGCGACGATCTGCCAAACCGCGTCGACCATGGAGAGTAGCGCCATGCCCGTCGCGGCCAGCACGGTTCCGGTGATGATCATGGCCCGGATCGATGTGCGGTCGATGAACGTGCCGGGGATCGGCGCCAGCAGGCACTGGACCGCCGTAAAGATCAGGATGGTGATCTGCAGGTCGCCGACGCCGGCGTGAAACTCGCGCGACCACTCGGTGATCAGCAGGGTGAACGACGACGATGTCGAGCCTATCAGGATGCCCTGGAACAGGACGGTGACCGTCAGGACGTTCCAACCGTGATACCAGCGCATGGCAGTCTCCGTTCCGGGCTCTAGGCGGCGGGTTGTCCGCCGGCGATCTTCTGTTGGCTGATGGTCGCCAGCGGTTTGAGCAGCAGCATGACGAGTACCGCGGGAATCAGGATCACCAGGGTGATCTGCAGCGCCACTTCGTAGCTGCCCTGATGGTCGCGCAGCCAGCCTGCCAACCACGGCCCGAAGCCGCCGAGCAACGCGAACGGCCCCACCAGGCCCATCACCCGGCCGAAGGATTTGGGGCCGAACCGGCTGCTGACGACAGCGGCGAGCAGCGGCAGGAAGCCGCCGGCGCCGAGGCCGAGCAGGGCGCTCGCCGCCAGCATCACCGCGTAGGATGGTTGCAGCATGAACAGGAAGATCGCCGCGCCGATGGACAGGTTGGCCAGCCAGAACAGGCTGCGCAAATCCCAGCGGTCGGTCACCAGGCCGAAGAACAGCTTGCTGACCGCCGCGCTTCCCAGCATCAGGGACACCAGATAGGACGCTTGCTGCGGGCCGATCCCCGAATCGTTGGCGATGGGGCTCAGATTGTGCTGGACCGACCCCAGCGCCGTCGCCATCGGCACGAACGCCAGGATCATGATCCAGAAGTTGCGCTCCTTGAGGATCGTCACGGTCGTCCAGTCCGGGAACTCGCGCGCCGCGATACGGGCGGCACTGATCTCGGTTTCGGGGTCGGGCTCGACGCCAAGTTCCTCGGGGTTGTTGCGGACGATCAGCCAGACCAGCGGCACGATGGCCACGAGCGCGATCGCGGCAAGGATCAGGTGCGCGTCGCGCCAGCCCACCTCGAGAAACAGCAGCGTGACCAGTGGCGGCATGACGAAGCCGCCGATGGAGGTGCCGATCGTCGAGATGCCAACGGCGAAGCCGCGGCGCCCGCGGAACCATTTCGCGGCAAGCGTCTGGGCGGCGAGCGGACCGGCGAGCAGGGTGCCGACGGCGATCAGCGTGGCGTAGACCGCGACGATCTGCCAGACCGCGTGGATCTGCGAGATCAGGGCAAGACCGAGGACTGTGATGACGGCGCCGGCCGAGACGAGCACGCGGATCGAAGCCCTATCCATGGCCTTGCCGGCGAACGGTGCGAGGACGCCCTGGACGATTCCCAGGATTGTGATGCTCAGGATGAGGTCGCCCCGTGGCGCGCCGAAGTCCTTCACCCACTCGGTGACCCACAGAGTGAAGGAGTTGACAGTGAAGCCGAACAGGATCGCCTGGAACGCCACGCCGACCGCGAGGACGCTCCAACCGTAGTACCAACGCATGGCGGTCTCCTGTCTGCCGGCGCCCTAGCTGGGCTGCTTCCGCGCTGTTCGGGCGGGTGCGGACGCCGGCGCAACAAACGCCCATTCCCGGAAGGTCATTCCGGGCCGGGCGTGCTCTCGTCGATGGTGCCTTGGCATCCCGCTTGTCTCCCCAGAAAAGCGTGACGCCAAGCTTAGGCGGGGCGTTCGCACCCCGTCCACAGTTATGTGCGGTTTCTTACCGGCCGGTAATCTTCGGCGTCGTCGCCTTGTAGACCACCATGGTCACGGTGTTGCCGTCGATCGCGTCGGTCATGTTCAGCTTGCCGCCGCGCACCGCGCTCATCAGGCCACCCATGGCCTTGTCGGGGTCGCCCTCGATCTCGTAGACCGCCATGTAGCGGTTGGGCCCGTCTGCCGACAACTGCGCCGGCGCGAAGCGCTGGGCCGAGACGAAGCCAGGCAGGGCGAGCACCTCCTGCATGTGGATGGTCTCGTACCAGGTGCTGTACTCGCCGTCCCGTCCGGGCTGGGCGTTGCTGATCGCCACCAGCAGATGATCGGCCATGATTGTCTCCCCATTTTGGCTGAAGTCCGCCCGCAGGTTAGCTGAAGCCAACCGGTATCGGCTAGATTTCTTCGGTCTTGCGGATCACCCGGCCGACCACCTCGACGCCGTCCACTGGAACGATCGGCTGGTATTCGGGATCGGTGCTCTGCGGCTCGAGCCGTTCGGGCGGACCCTTGCGCCAGGTCTTGAAGGTGGCGCGGCCCTCGTGGCGGAACACATAATGCCTGCCGTCGACCAGGGCCCGGTCGCCCAGGTCCACGATGACGATGGTCCCTTCGGGCGCCACCCGGTCCATGCTCTGGCCCTTAACCTTCAGCGCGATCAGGTTGTCGTGGTGGTGGACCACGGGCAGCCACTCGGCCGCATCGCCTGGCATGTAGGGCTCAACCGTGTCGGCGAGACCGCCGGCTTCGACCCAGCTCACCAGCGGCACGCGGATGATGCCCGCCTGCGCCCTGGCGACGGCGGACGGCGCGGCGCCGCCTTGGCCCGACAGCCATGCCACGTCCACCTCCAGCGCCTCGGCCAGCTCCAGCAGGTAGCGCGGCGCGTCGACGCCGCCCTGCTCGAGCTGATTGACGGATTGCTGCCGGACCGCGCCCTTGCCGCGGGCGCGGCGGCGCGCGCTGACCCGCCGGGCCAGCTCGGCCTGGCTCCAGCCGCGGGCTTCGCGAGCTTTCGCCACTCTTTCCGCGAGTTCGTTCATGACCAATATCCTACAAATTAACTTGTGGTTATTCAACCATATTGATCGGGTTTGCCTACCAGAAAATTTGTTGACCGCGCAAGGCCGACTCACCTAAGCTACAAATGTTCTTGTTATGTTCTAATTCATGGAGGGGCCATTGAAGCAGCCTGCGTACAAATCCTGGGCCCGTTCGAAGGAACTGAAACCCCGCTGCCGCCTCTGCCAGATTGTGCTGGTGAAAGGCTGGCCGCCGAGCGCCTGCTTTCGCCCCGAGTGCCGTTTCTCCACGGAACCGCCGGTCCGCGAGCCGCACAGCGCGATCCCCAGTTCTCTCGGCGGCGGCGATTATTCGGAAATCCGCTAGCAGGGCATGGCAGTAGCGCGCCGAAGCACTTAAACTATGATGAACGACCAACGATGACCGGACACTGGGATGAACGGAATACGCTCGGCAGGCATCGTATGTGCCGTGCTGTTCTGCGTCACGGCGGCGCCTTCGGGGGCGCAGCCCGCGCCGTCCGGCGGCGTCGATGTCCAGTTCCGCATGGACGATTTTGTTGAATCCTATTCGGCGTCGAAGACATCGCTGGCCTTCCTGATCCGAGACGTGAGCTTCGGCTACGAGTTGTCGGGAACCGGCCGCGGCGCGCTTGGCGCGCAGAAGTTCTCCAAGCCCCGACAGGATGTCGACCAGGCCATCACGCCCGGCAAGGAACCACGCGGCATCATCATCGTGAAGGGGTCCGGCGATCAGCCTGTATTGCGGATCCGCATGACGGGACAGAAGGCCGATATCGGGGTGCAAGGCAAGTTCATCAGAAGCGACTGGAACATGCTGGTGGAAGGCAAGACGGTCACCATCATCGCGCCTGCGGAAGCACTCGGCATTCTCCCCTTTGTCCTGAACCAGGTCGGCAACGCCATCGTGACCGAGGTCAGGGAGCAATTGACCAATGTGCCGCCGGCTGGTCTGGAAAAGCTGGAGCTCCGTACCACCCGAACGGAAGGCGGCGACCAGGTCATCATCCAGGGCAACAAGATGGGGTTCACCATCAGCTATCCTCGGGTGGCCGCCACCTACAGCGCCGAACTGAAAGCCGCGCCCTGAGGCATTCCCGGACCATGTTGCGAGGCATCGCCATCGCCGTCCTGGCGTTGACCGCGGCTCCCGCCGTGGCGCAGGAGGCGTCCGCGGGCATCGACGTGCATATTGCCGTCAACGGTCTCACCGAGAGCTATGCCGGCGGTACCGCGCCGCTGCGGTACTTGGTGACCCGAGCACGGGTGCAGTACGCGCTATCGGCCAACGGCAGCGGCCTGCTGGCCAGCCAGCGGCTTGGCAACGCGCCGCAATCCCGCGACGACAGCTTCGCACCGGGACAGGAGCCGCGCGGCTTTACCATCGTCAAGGGCCGCAGCGGCCAGCCGGCGCTGCGGATATGGGCGCAGGAACTGCCGAACGAGGTCACGGTGCCGGCGCGGTTCGTCAAGGGCGACTGGACCGCGCTTGCCGACGGGCGCCGCGTGACGCTCGCAGCGTCGGCGCGGGAGCTGCAGCGCGCCCATGGCGCAACCCAGCGAATCGGCCAGGTCGCGACCCAGTGGCTGCGCCAGAATTTCAGCGACGCGATCCCGTTCGTGACCATTCGTATTGGCAACCTGGTGCTGCGGCGCATGAATCTGTCGCGCGACGACGTGATCATCGACGGCACCGCCAACCGTCTGACGGTGAGTTATCCGGACGGAGAACTCAGCTACAACGCGCCGGTTTCCATGGGCCGGTAGCTCAAGCGGCGGGCGAGGCGCGCTCACGCGGCACCAGCAGGTTGGCGATCACGAAGATCAGGAAGAATCCGGCCAGGCCGTAGGCCAGTCCGTCCGGGTTCATCATGTCCATGGCCTGCCCCAGTACCGGCGGGCCGCCCATGGCGCCCGCGTTGTAGGCGACGATCAGCGCGGCGTTGGCCGACGCGAGCGCCAGCCCGGTGTACCTGCGGCCCAGCAAGGTCAACGCCACGGTGTACATCCCGGTGATGGTGCCCCCCCAGACGAACAGCACCGGCCACATCAACAGCGAATCCTTGACGGCGGGCAGCATTACGCCGCCCAGCACCCCGGTGACGGCGCACAGCATCAGCACGCGGCGGGCGGGCGCCTTGTCGGCAAGCCAGCCCACCGGGTACTGCAGCAGGATGTTGCCCGCCGCGATCACCGTCAGCTGCGCCGCGGCCATGCCCTCGCTGAAGCCCGAGCGGACGCCGTAAACCGGCAGCAGGCCGAAGATGCCGGTCTCGATGGCGCCGTACATGAGGCCAGCCAGGATGGCGAGCGGCGCGGCCCGCACATAGGGCAGGGGCGACTTGTGGCCCGTCGG
The DNA here is from genome assembly GCA_943329845.2 of Candidatus Kuenenia stuttgartensis. GTDB lineage: Bacteria > Pseudomonadota > Alphaproteobacteria > SMXS01 > SMXS01 > RI-34. Next base: position 16,335 of record CALQFM020000047.1, read on the forward strand.
GTCGAGGTAGGGGCTGTCGCCGCGCGCCATGCTGATCGCGCCCATGGCCACCAGCACCAGCAGGGCGGCGACGACGAATGGTGTCCAGCCGCCCACGCCCGTCATCTGCATCAGCAGCGGCCCGGTGCCGAAGCCCGCGGAAATACATCCCGCGTAGACGCCCAGCAGCCGGCCGCGGTTCTGCGGCGTGGCGATCTGGTTGATCCAGATCTCGCTGATCAGGAACGGCACCACGACGGCGATGCCCATCAGGAAACGCAGCACGAACCACGCCCGGTAGTCGTCGAAGATCTTGAAGGCGAGCAGCAGCAGCGCGGTGGCGAACAGCGTGGCGAACAAGATGCGGAACGGCCCCACCCTGAGCGCGACCGCCGGGATGAACGGGGTGAAGATCAACGCGCCAAGCGCGGTCATGGCGCCGTTGAGGCCGATCAGGCGCCCGCTCAGGCCCTGCCGCTCCAGCATCAGGTTGAGCAGCGGCGCGGTCAGCCCGAACACCAGGCCGACGACACCGATCATGCCGAAGATGGCCGCCAGACTGCGAGTGCGCGAGCGGCCTGTCATCGGGCTAGAGGTCGGCGTAGACCTTGGGCTCGCTGCCGAAGCCATGCATCTGCTTGGCCCACTGGAACGCCACCAGCGCGCCCTTGATGCGCGGCAGCAGGAGCAGGCAGGCGCCGAGGGTGCCGAACACCACGAACAGCATCAGGTGCCACAGCGGCGGTGTGGCCAGCCGGTCGTAGAAGATCATCAGCGGCACGAGGATGTGCCCGACGATCAGGATGGTGAAATAGGGCGGTGCGTCGTCGGCCCGGTGGTGCGACAGCTCCAGTCCGCAGACCTCGCAATTGTCACGCACCTTCAGGTAGGCGCGGAAGATGTGACCCTTGCCGCAGCGCGGGCACTTGCCCAGCCAGCCGCGTCGCAAGCTCCCGCCGGTGGACCGCTCGGCCGTGCCGCCGAAGTGAAGGGTGGTTTCGTCGGTACTGGCCGTCATTTGTTCCTCACCGTCGGCGCCGGGGCGGACCGCCCGATTTCCGAGGATTTCCGCGGGACCGGCGTGGGCCGGCATCATAGATGACTTCAAAACGAAGGCCACCGGTTATTGGCGCGGCCTCGGCTAGGCGCACGTCCACGGGGTCGCCCAACCGGAAGATGGTGCCCGTTTCGCGGCCGACAAGGGCATGCGCCTTTTCGTCATGGGTGAAGAACTCCCAGCCCAGCGAGCTGATCGGCGCCAGCCCCTCGGCGCCGGTGTCGGTCAGCGCGATGAACAGGCCGAAGCGGGAAACCCCGGAAATCCGGCCCTGGAACTGGCTGCCCACCTTGTCCGACATGAACTGCGCCATGTAGCGGTCGTTGGCGTCGCGCTCGGCGACCATGGCGCGCCGCTCGGTCATCGAGATGTGCTCGCCGATCTCGTTGAAGCTGCCGCCTGCGTCGTCGCGAAGGCCGTCCTGTCCGAAACGCAGGGCGCGTACCAGCCCGCGATGGACCAGCAGGTCGGAATAGCGCCGGATCGGCGAGGTGAAATGGCCGTAGCGCGCCAGCGCGAGTCCGAAGTGGCCCTGGTTGTCCGGGCTGTAATAGGCCTGGCTCTGGCTGCGCAGCACCACGGTACTGACGATGTGCGACTGCGCCGTCTCGTGCGCTTTCTGCAGGATCTTGTTGAACTGGTGCGGCGCCAGTTTCTGGCCCTTGGGCAGCTTGAGGTCCATGGTCTCGAGGAACTCGCGCAGCGACGCCAGCTTTTCCTCGGCCGGCGGTTCGTGGACGCGGTACATGCAAGGTGTCCGGTGCTTCTCCAGCTCCTCGGCGGCCGCCACGTTCGCCGCGATCATGAACTCCTCGATCAGCCGGTGGGCGTCGAAGCGCTCGCGCAGGGCGATACGCTTGACGTTGCCCAGTTCGTCCAGCTCCACCTTGCGCTCCGGCAGGTCCAGGTCGAGCGGGCCGCGCCGGGTGCGCTCCTTCAGCCGGGCGTAATACGCCGCGTAGAGCGGCTTGATCACCGGCTCCAGCAGCGGGCCGGTCTCGTCGTCCGGATGGCCGTCGAATGCCGCCTGCACCCGTTCGTAGCTCATGTTGGCCGCCGAGCGCATCAGCCCGCGCACGAATTTGTGCGACAGCTTGTTGCCGTCGGCGTCGAACCACATGGAGACGGCGAGGCACGCCCGGTCGACGCCCGGCAGCAGCGAGCACAGGTCGGACGATAGCTCGTGCGGCAGCATGGGGACGACACGGTCGGGGAAATACACGGAATTGCCGCGCCGGTAGGCCTCGCGGTCGAGCGCGCTGCACTGGGTCACGTAATGGGCCACGTCGGCGATGGCGACGATGACGTGCCAGCCGCCGGGATTTTTCGGGTCCGGGTCGGGCTCGGCCCAGACCGCGTCGTCGTGGTCGCGCGCGTCGGCCGGATCGATGGTCACCAGCGGAATGGCCCGCAAATCCGTGCGGCCGTCCAGCCCGACGGGCTTGGCGGCGTTAGCCTCGTCGACGGTGTCGCGGGGGAATTCGGTCGGGATGCCATGGGCGTGGATGGCGATCAGGCTGGTGCTGCGCGGCGCGTTCAGGTCGCCCAGCCGCTCGAGGACGCGGGCGTGTTTCAGGCCCAGCCGGTTGGCTTTCGAACCGCGAATTTCGACCAGTACCAGCTCGCCGTCCTGGGCGCCGCCGCTGTCCTCCTGCTCGACGATCAGCTCGTGGCGCTCGCGCTTGTCGGTGGGCACCACGCGCGCGTCCTTGCGGCGGTAGACGCCCAGCATGCGGTCGCGGGTGGCTTCCAGCTTCTTGAGGATCGTTGCCTGGTAGCCGTCGTGCAGTCGCTCGAGCCGCGCCAGCACCCGGTCGCCGGCGCCCAGATTGCCGGTCGCCTGCTTGCCGGGTGCCACCAGGATGCGCGGCGGGTCCGAGTTCTTGTCCGTCCACTTCACCGGCTTGGCCAGCAGCTCGCCGTCCACATCCTGGCCGGTGATCTCGACCACGGTGACGTTGGGCAGCGCCGCCACCGGCTTCAGCGAGCGGCGGTGGCCCCGTTCCAGCAGGCCTTCCTGCGCCATGTCGCGCAGCAGGTCCTTCAGCAGGGCCCGGTTGTCGCCGCGCACATGGAAGGCGCGGGCGATCTCGTTCTTGCCGACGAGGCCCGGGTTCTCCTCAACGAAGCGGATGATGTCTGCCTTGGTCGGGAAGGGCGCCGGTTTGGAACTGTCCTTCGCCACCGGCCCTACTTCGCTTTCGCCGCCGGCTTGGTGGCCTTCTTCGCGGCGGGCTTCTTCTTGGCCGCGGCCTTCTTCGGAGCGGCGGCCTTCTTCGGCGCATCTGCCTTGGGCGCGGCGGCCTTTCGCGTGGGCTTGGCCTTGCCGCTTTTCGGCTGGCCGGCCTTGGCTTCCAGCAGCGGGATGGCGTCGGCCATGGTGAAGGCTTCCGGATCGGCGCTGCGCGGCAGCGTCGCGTTGACCTTGTTGTGGGTCACGTAGGGCCCGAACCGGCCCTTCATCACGTTGACCGGCTTGCCGTCGGTCGGATGCTCACCCAGCTCCTTGATGATGCTGGAGCTACCCTGCCGGCCCGGACGCTCGGCGGCCAGCATATCGACGGCGCGGTTGATGCCGATGCTGAACACCTCGTCGCTCGTCGGCAGGTTCACGTATTTCTTGTCGTGGTTGATATACGGCCCGTAGCGGCCGACGCCCGCGAGGATCGGCTTGCCCGACTCAGGATGCATGCCCACCTCGCGCGGGAGCGCCAGCAGCGCGACGGCCTTCTCCAGGTCGATACTCTCGACCGGGATGTCCTTGGGGATTGACACCCGGGGCGGCTTGGCGCCGTCCTTGGCCTCGCCCCGCTGCAGGTACTGGCCGAACCGGCCGCCGCGCAGGCTGATCTCGTCGCCGTCCGCTTCACCCAGCACCTTGGTGCCGTTGGCGTCGCCGTTGGCGCCCTCGCCATTGGTGCCGAGCTGGCGGGTGAACTTGCAGTCCGGATAGTTCGAGCAGCCAATGAACGCGCCGAACTTGCCCAGCTTCAGGCTGAGCCGGCCGGTGCCGCAGGACCGGCACGCGCGGGGATCGCCGCCGTCTTCCGGCACCGGGAAGATGTGCGGGCCGAGAATCTCGTTGATCGCCTCGAGCACCTGGGTGACCCGCAGATCGGCGGTACCGGCGATGGCGTTGCTGAAATCGCCCCAGAACTCGCGCAGCACGGTCTTCCACTCGATGTTGCCGGCGGAGATCTCGTCGAGCTTCTCCTCCATCTGCGCCGTGAAGTCGTACTCCACGTAGCGGCGGAAGAAGCTTTCGAGGAACGCGGTCACCAGGCGGCCCTTGTCCTCGGGCACGAACCGGTTGCGGTCCATCTTCACGTAGGACCGGTCGCGCAGCACGTCGAGGATCGACGCGTAGGTGGACGGCCGGCCGATGCCCAGCTCCTCCATCTTGCGCACCAGGCTCGCCTCGGTATAGCGCGGCGGCGGTTCGGTGAAATGCTGCTCGGGTTTCACATCCTGGCGGCTGACGGCGTCGCCGCTGGCCAGCGCGGGCAGGCGGGTGTCGGCATCCGGGTCGTCGCTGTCGTCCAGGCCTTCCTGATAGAGCGCCAGGAAGCCCGGGAACGTGACCACCGAGCCGCGCGCGCGCAGCACCACATTGCCGTCCGCCGCCTTGATGTCGGCGACGGTGCGCTCGAACTGGGCGCTTTCCATCTGGCTCGCCACGGTGCGCTTCCAGATCAGTTCGTAGAGCTTGAGCTGCTCGTCGTTGAGCGCGCGGGCCACCTGCGCCGGCCGGCGGTGCAGGTCGGTCGGGCGGATCGCCTCGTGGGCTTCCTGGGCGTTCTTCGCCTTGGCCTTGTAGATGCGCGGCTGCGGCGGCACGTAGCGGTCGCCGTAATCCTTGGCGATCAGCGACCGGGCGCCGGAGATGGCCTCGCCGGCGAGCTGCACGCCGTCGGTCCGCATATAGGTGATCAGGCCGACGGTCTCGCCGCCGATGTCCATGCCCTCATACAGCTTCTGGGCGATCCGCATGGTGCGCGAGGCCGAAAAGCCGAGCTTGCGCGCTGCTTCCTGCTGCAGCGTCGAAGTGGTGAAGGGCGGCGCCGGATTGCGCCGGGCCGGCTTGCTTTCGACCGTCGACACCTTGTAGTCGCGCGCCTCGATGGCGGCGACGGCGGCCTTGGCCGCGGCTTCGTCGGCCAGGTCGAACTTGTCGAGCTTCTTGCCGTTCAGCTCGGTCAGCGAGGCGGTGAACGCGTCGCCCGACGGAGTCTTCAGGTCGACATCGACGGTCCAGTATTCACGGGCCCGGAACGCCTCGATCTCCAATTCGCGCTCGCAGATCAGCCGCAGCGCGACCGACTGGACTCGGCCGGCCGAGCGTGCGCCCGGCAGCTTGCGCCACAGCACCGGCGACAGGGTGAAGCCGACCAGATAGTCCAGCGCCCGGCGCGCCAGATAGGCGTCGACCAGTTCCTGGTCCACGTCGCGCGGATTCGCCATGGCTTCGAGCACCGCCGACTTGGTGATCTCGTTGAACACCACGCGCTTCACCGGCGTGCCGGCAAGGCCCTTGGTATTCTTCAGGATCTGCTGGACATGCCAGGAAATGGCCTCGCCCTCGCGGTCCGGGTCGGTTGCCAGGTAGAGCATCTCGACGCCCTTGGCGGCGTCGGCGATGTCCTTCATCCGCTTCTTGGAGTTGGCGTCGATCTCCCAGTCCATGGCGAAGTCTTCGGCCGGGCGCACCGAGCCGTCCTTCGACGGCAGGTCGCGCACATGGCCAAAGCTGGCCAGCACCTTGAAGTTGCTGCCCAGGTATTTATTGATGGTCTTTGCCTTCGCCGGCGATTCGACGATAACCAGATTCATGACGTCCGTTTCTGCGGGCTGGTCTCAGAGGGGTCCGGCTTCAGGCCAGAGAAACCTTGTTTCCTGAGTGCCGGTCGAGGCGACCGGCCAATTCGAGTTCCAGCAAAATGGTCAAAACTACCTCGGGTGTCAAACCGCTTTGCCGGATCAGCTCATCCACGTCCACCGGCGTCGGCCCCAACTTCTCCATCAGCGACCCTCTGGCGGCATCGTCTGCATCGGCCGCATCCCCTTCCAGTTTCAGACTCGGCTGCGCCGGTTGCGATGGCCGCCTTTGCCAGTCCGGCAGGTTGTTGAGCACATCTTCGACGCCCTCGGTCAGCACCGCGCCCTGGCGGATCAGGTTATTGGTCCCGCGGCACCTCGGGTCAAGGGGCGACCCCGGCACGGCGAACACCTCGCGGCCCTGTTCAAGGGCGTAGTTCGCGGTGATCAGCGACCCCGACTTCATCGCCGCCTCGACCACCACCAGGCCCAGAGTGAGCCCGGAAATCAGCCGGTTGCGGCGCGGGAAGTGCCGCGCCTGCGGCCTGGTGCCGAACGGCATTTCGCACACGATCGCGCCTGTCGCGGCGATGCTTTCGTAGAGCGCCTGATTTTCGGGGGGATAGACCACGTCCATCCCGCCGGCCATGGCCGCGACCGTCCCCGTGGGCAGCGCCGCCTGGTGCGCGGCGGTATCGATTCCCCGCGCCATGCCGGACACCACCGCGAACCCTTGCGCGCCCAGATCGGCCGACAGTTGCCGGGTGAACCGGATCCCCGCGGCGGACGCATTCCTCGCTCCCACGACGCCGATGCCGGGCACGCTCAGCAAGTCCGTCTTGCCCAGCACGGTCAGCACCGGCGGCGCGGTCGAGACGTCGGCGAGCAGGGGTGGGTAAGCGGATTGGTCGAAATGAAGCAGCCGCGCGCCCAGCTCTTCCACGGCGGCGATCTCGTCCTCGGCCTCGTCGGCCGAGCATATCGCCGTGCCCTGGTAACCGCCCTTGCGGATCAGCTCCGGCAGCGCGTCGAGCGCCTTGCCGGCGGTGCCGTAGCGGGCCAGCAGCTGGCGGAACACGATGGGGCCCACATTGGCGCTGCGAATCAGCCGCACCCGGTCGCGCACGTCACGATCCGTGAGCGTGGCGGCCGGCATGGGCTATTTCTGTCCGATCCGGGGTTCCTCGCCGCGCAGCAGCCTGCGGATGTTCGACGAATGGCGCTGGAAGATCATCAGCGCCAGCAGCAGGAACAGCACGGCGGTCTCCAGCGGCGGCACCATCACCATGGCGTAGACCGGCGCGATGGTCGCGGCGGCCAGCGCCGCCACCGACGAGTAGCGGAACAGCAGCCCTGTCAGCAGCCAGATGACGCAGCAAATGGCGCCCAGTCCGATATTGACCGCCAGCGCGATGCCCAGGAACACGGCCACGCCCTTGCCGCCCCTGAAGTTGAGCCACATGGGATAGAGATGGCCGAAGAAGGCGGAGGCCGCGGCGATCAGCGTGGCGTCGGGTGCGATCTCCCGGGCGACGTATACCGCCAGTGCACCCTTGCCGGCATCGAGCAGCAGGGTCGCCAGCGCCAGCCACTTGTTGCCGGTGCGCAGTACGTTGGTGGCGCCGATATTGCCCGAGCCTATGGCGCGGATGTCGCCCATGCCCGCCGCCTTGGTCAGCAGCAGGCCGAACGGGATCGAGCCCAGCAGGTAGCCGGTCACGGCCGCGATGATGACGCCGAGAATTCCGTCCATCATTTACCCCGCCTGGTAGACGGTGCGACCGCCCACGATTGTCCGCACGATTCTACCCTGTACCGGGCGGCCTTCGAAGGGGCTGTTCTTCGCCTTGCTGCGGAATTGTTCCGGATCGACCCGCCATGGCCTGTCCGGGTCGAACAGCGCCAGGTCGGCGGGTTCGCCCTTGGCCAGCTTGCCGCCGGGAATACCCAGGATCTGGGCGGGCCGCGAGGTCAGCGCCGTAAGCAGCCGCGCCAGCGGCACGTGGCCGCCATGGTGCAACTCCAGCATGATCGGCAGGATGGTCTCGAGGCCGATCACGCCCGATGCCGCCAGGTCGAACGGTAGCCGCTTGCTCTCCACGTCGTGCGGGTCGTGCGAACTGACGATGACATCGATGGTGCCGTCGGCCAGGCCTTCGACCACCGCGCGCCGATCTTCCTCGGTGCGCAGCGGCGGCGAGGTGCGGGCGAAGGTCCGATATTCGGCGACGGCCAGCTCGTTCAGCGCGAAATAGTGCGGCGCCGTGCCGCAGGTGACCGGCAGACCCGCCGCCTTCGCCTGGCGGATGGCATCGACCGCGGCCGCCGTCGTCACCAGCCCCACATGATAGCGGCAGCCGGTCAGCTCGACGAGGCGCAGGTCGCGCTCGATCATGATCACTTCGGCGATGGCGGGAATGCCCGGCAGGCCGAGCCGCGTCGCCATCTCGCCCTCGTTCATCACGCCTTCGCGGGCCAGCATGGGATCCTCGGCGTGCTGGATCACCAGCGCGTCATGGGCCCGCGCATAGGTCAGGATGCGGCGCATGACCTGCGAATCGGCGATCGCCTTGCGTCCGTCGGTGAAGGCAAGCGCGCCGGCCTGCCGCAGCAAGCCGATCTCGGTCATCTCCTCGCCGCCCAGGTCCTTGGTGGCGGCGGCGATGGGATGGATGCGCACGCCTGAATCCTGCGCCAGCCGCTCCACATAGTCGACCAGCGACGCGCGGTCGACCACCGGGTTCATGTTCGGCATGGTGGCGATCGTGGTGACGCCGCCCGCCGCCGCGGCCCTGGCCGTGGTGCCGACGGATTCGCCCAGGAACACCTGCATGTCGATGAAGCCCGGCGTCAGGCACATGCCCTTGCAGTCAACCACCTCGCTGCCGTCGGTGATGCCGTCGGCGAACAGCGCTGCGCCCAGGTCCCAGATCTTGCCGCCCACGGTCAGCAGTGCGCCGCGCTCGTCTCGGCCGCTGGACGGATCGATCAGCCTAGCGTTCATGTAGACGACGCGGCGGTCGGCGGCCATCAGTCGTCCTCCTCGGCGTCGAGGTCCCGGCACAGGGCGTCCAGGCAGGCCATGCGGATGGCGACGCCGGTCTCGACCTGCTCGCGGATCGCGCTGCGGTCGATGTCGTCGGCCACCTCGGTGTCGATCTCCACGCCCCGATTCATCGGGCCGGGATGCATGATCATGGCGTCCGGCTTGGCCATGGCCAGCTTGTCGGCGTCGAGGCCGTAGAAATGGAAATATTCGCGGGTCGATGGCACGAACGCGCCCTTCATCCGCTCGGTCTGCAGCCGCAGCATCATGACGATGTCGGCGCCGGCGAGGCCGCTGCGCATGTCGTGAAACACATCGACGCCCAGCCGGTCGACGGCGACCGGCAGCAGCGTCGGTGGCGCGACCACGCGGACGCGGGCGCCCATGGCGTTGAGCAGGTGGATGTTGGAGCGCGCCACCCTGCTGTGCAGGATGTCGCCGCAGATCGCGACGGTCAGGCCCTGGATGCGGCCCTTGCGGCGGCGGATTGTCAGCGCGTCGAGCAGCGCCTGGGTCGGATGCTCGTGGCGGCCGTCGCCGGCGTTGATCACCGCGCAGTTGACCTTCTGCGCCAGCAGCGCCGCAGCGCCCGACGATCCGTGCCGGATCACCAGCACGCTGGGGCGCATGGCGTTCAGGGTCATGGCGGTGTCGATCAGCGTCTCGCCCTTCTTGATGGACGATGTCGAGGTGACCATGTTGATGACGTCGGCACCCAGCCGCTTGCCGGCCAGCTCGAACGAGGTCGAGGTGCGGGTGGATTCCTCGAAGAACAGGTTGATCTGGGTCCGGTTCTTCAGGACCTTCTTGATCTTCTTCCCGCCCCGGTAGCGTTCCAGGTAGGAATCGCCAAGGTCCAGGAGCGCAGCGATCTCCTGCGGTTTCATCCCCTCGATTCCGAGAAGATGCCTGATGCCGTCGGTTTTTGTCATTGAAGCCGGTTGTATAGGGGCAAGCTGGTCCTCCGGCAAGCGTCAGTTGCGGCGCAGAAAATCCAGCGCGCCCTGAAGGATATACCCGGCGGCCATCTGGTCAACGACCTTGGCTCGTTTCGCCCGCGTTACGTCCGCGTCGATCATGGCGCGCTGGACGGCGGCGGTGGACAGCCGCTCGTCCCAGAAGGCGATGGCCATATCGCGGATGCCGAGCAGGTTGCGGGCGAACTGCCGCGTCGACTGGCAGCGCGGGCCTTCGGTCCCGTCCATGTTGACCGGCAGGCCGAGTACCAGCCCGGCGACCTGTCGCCCGTCGACGATGGCGAGCAATCTGGTCGCATCGGCGGTGAATTTGGTGCGCTGGATGGTCTCGATCGGGCTCGCCACCATCAGCGCGCCGTCGCTGACGGCGAGGCCAATGGTCTTGCTGCCCAGGTCGAGGCCGAGCAGACGGCCGCCTCTTGGCAGTGCGGCTTTCAAATCGGTCAGGGAGAGTTCGGGCATGGGCCGCCTTGGAGCTTCCACGACCCTTAATTTTTCTTGTCATCCCGGCGAAGGCCGGGACCCAGCATCGTAGGGCCTTGGGGTGGCAGGAAAGGTCTGGGTCCCGGCCTTCGCCGGGATGACAATCATGGAGGGATGCCACGCACCACGCAACCTTGCCGAGCCGCCCCATCCGGGCTAATTTCCGCGCCTTCGGAACAGGGGCGGCCATCGCCCCGGCACAATTTGGAACATCCATGTCGGTTGATACGAAAACGGTCGCACGCATCGCCCATCTGGCGCGCCTCAAGGTGCCGGAAGACAGGCTCGAGCCCCTGGCGGGCGAGCTGAACCAGCTGCTGGCGTGGGTCGAGCAATTGTCCGAGGTCAACACCGACAACGTGCCGCCGCTGACCAGCGTGGTACATGCCCGCCTGCCCAGGCGTGACGACGTCGTCACCGACGGCGACCGGCAGGCCGACGTGCTGGCCAACGCACCCGATGCCCAGAACGGCTTCTTCGCCGTGCCGAAAGTGATCGAATAATGAGCGAGCTTACCGACCTGACCATTGCCGGCGCGCTGTCCGGCCTCGACAAGGGCGAGTTCACCTCCCGCGAGCTGACCCAGGCCTATATCGCCGAGGTCGAGAACGGCCGTGCGCTCAACGCCTTCACCACCGAAACGCCGGACAAGGCGCTGGAGATGGCCGACGCCGCCGACGCCGCGCGCCGCTCGGGCGATGTCGGGCCGCTGAATGGCATCCCGCTCGCCATCAAGGACCTGTTCTGCACCAAGGGCGTGCTGACCACGGCGTCGAGCCACATCCTGCATGGGTTCAAGCCGCCCTATGAATCGAGCGTCACGTCCAATCTGTGGCGCGACGGCGCGGTGATGCTGGGCAAGGTCAGCCTGGACGAATTCGCCATGGGCTCGTCCAACGAGACCAGCTTCTATGGCCCGGTCCAGAATCCATGGCGCACCACCGACGGCAAGGCCCGCGTGCCGGGCGGCTCGTCGGGCGGTTCGGCCGCCGCGGTCGCCGCCCATCTGGCCGCCGCCGCCACCGGCACCGACACCGGCGGCTCGATCCGCCAGCCGGCCAGCTTCTGCGGCCTGGCCGGCATCAAGCCGACCTATGGCCGCTGCTCGCGCTGGGGCATCATCGCCTTCGCCTCGTCGCTCGACCAGGCCGGGCCGATCACCCGCAACGTGGAAGACGCGGCGATCATGCTGCGTTCCATGGCCGGCTACGATCCCAAGGATTCCACCTCGATCAACACGCCCGTGCCCGACTACCGCAAGGCGCTGACCGGCGATATCCGCGGCCTGAAGATCGGCATACCGCAGGAATACCGCATGGAGGGCACGCCGCCCGACGTGCTGGCGCTGTGGGACCGCGGCATCCAGTGGATGAAGGACGCCGGCGCCCAGATTGTCGACATCTCGCTGCCCCACACCAAATACGCCCTCGCGACCTACTATATCGTCGCCCCGGCCGAGGCCAGCTCCAACCTGGCCCGCTATGACGGGGTGCGCTACGGCCTGCGCGAGCAGGGCGGCAACCTGATCGAGATGTACGAGAACACCCGCGGCGCCGGGTTCGGCGAGGAAGTGCAGCGCCGCATCCTGATCGGCACCTATGTGCTGTCGGCTGGCTATTACGACGCCTACTATTTGAAGGCGCAGAAGGTCCGCACCCTGATCGCCCAGGATTTCGAGCAGGCGTTCGGCCGGGTCGACGCGATCCTGACGCCGACCGCGCCGTGCTCGGCGTTCTCGCCGGGCGAGAAGTCCGACGATCCCATCTCCATGTATCTCAATGACGTGTTCACCGTGCCGGCCTCGCTGGCCGGCATCCCGGGCATGTCGGTGCCCGCCGGCATCTGCAGCGCGGGCCTGCCGCTCGGCCTGCAGATCCTCGGACGGCCGTTCGAGGAGGAGACCGTGCTGAAGGTCGGCCACGTCATCGAGCAGGCCGCCGCATTCGGCGCCCGGCCCAGAATCTGGTGGAAGGAGGCCGCGTGATGTCCAAGCTGATTTCCGGCACCACCGGCGAGTGGGAAGTGGTCATCGGCCTCGAGGTCCATGCCCAGGTCACCTCCAATTCCAAGCTGTTCTCCGGCGCGGCCACCGAGTTCGGCGCCGAGCCCAACACCCAGGTCAGCCTGGTCGACGCCGCCATGCCTGGCATGCTGCCGGTGATCAACGCCTATTGCGTCGAGCAGGCGGTGCGCACCGGCCTGGCGCTCGACGCCCAGATCAACCTCTATTCGATCTTCGACCGGAAGAATTACTTCTACGCCGACCTGCCGCAGGGCTACCAGATCTCCCAGTACAAGCAGCCGGTGGTGGGCGAGGGGATCATCACCCTGGACCTGAAGGACGGCGAGACCAAGGAAGTCGGCATCGAGCGCCTGCACCTGGAGCAGGACGCCGGCAAGTCCATGCACGACCAGCATCCGACCATGACCTATGTGGACCTGAACCGGTCCGGCGTGGCGCTGATGGAGATCGTGTCCAAGCCCGACATGCGCTCGTCGGAAGAGGCGGGCGCCTACCTGAAGAAGCTGCGCACCATCCTGCGCTACATCGGCACCTGCGACGGCAACATGGAGCAGGGCTCCATGCGCGCCGACGTCAATGTGTCGGTGCGCAAGCCGGGCGGCCCGCTGGGCACCCGCTGCGAGATCAAGAATGTCAACTCGGTCCGCTTCGTGCAGCAGGCCATCGAGTACGAGGCGCGCCGCCAGATCGACGTCATCGAGGACGGCGGCAAGATCGTGCAGGAAACCCGCCTCTACGACGTGGCGGCAGGTGTCACCCGCTCCATGCGTTCGAAGGAAGAGGCGCACGACTACCGCTATTTCCCCGATCCCGACCTGCTGCCGCTGGAGCTCGATCCGGCGTGGGTCGACAAGATCAAGGCCGGCCTGCCCGAGCTGCCCGACGAGAAGAAGAACCGCCTGATGCGCGACTTCGGCCTGTCGGTCTATGACGCGGGCGTGATGGTGTCCGAGCCCGAGATCGGCGTCTATTTCGAGGAAGTGGCCAAGGGCCGCGACCCCAAGCAGGCGTCCAACTGGGTCACCGGCAGCCTGTTCGCCGCGCTCAACGCCAAGGGGGTGTCGATCACCGAAAGCCCGGTGACCGCCGCCAACCTGGGCAAGCTGATCGACCTGATTGCCGACAACACCATCTCGGGCCGCATCGCCAAGGACGTGTTCGAGATCATGGTCGAGACCGGCGGCGATCCGGCGAAGATCGTCGAGGAAAAGGGCCTGAAGCAGATCACCGACACCGGCTTCATCGAAGGCATCGTCGACAAGATCATCGCCGAGAACCCCGGCCAGGTCGCCCAGTACGACGGCGGCGCCAACCCGAAGGTCATCGGCTGGTTCGTCGGCCAGGTCATGAAACAAAGCCAGGGCAAGGCCAACCCCGCCCAGGTCAACGAGCTGCTGAAGAAGAAGCTGGGCTGATCCGCTTCTTCAGGCGTCATCCCGGCGAAGGCCGGGACCCAGACTAGACGATCCGGCGCGCTTCGCGCCGGTCTTCCAGTGGGGACTGGATACCGCCCTTCGGCGGTATGACGACTGATGTGAGGCTGCTGCACATGTTGCCAAGAACTCGATCAGTGTGGCCTCGCGAAAATTCACGCGTGAAGGCTTGGCCCCCTCCGGCCCATGCGCTAGGCTCGCCGCCGAACCGCAGGGGAGGAATGCCATGACCATCGAGGAACTGCTCGAGATCGAATCCATCAAGCAGATGCGCCATCTCTATTCGCACTACTATGACGGCAACAAGCTGGACGAGCTTGTCAGCCTGTTCACCGACGACGCCATCTGCGAGTTCGGCCCGAATTTCGGCGGCGACTGGGTCGGCAAGGACCACATCCGCGCCCGCTACCACGATTTTCTCTACGGCAGCGGCCGGCTGGAGCATTCCCAGATGCACGCGGTCACCAACCCCTGGATCAAGCTGATCGACAAGGAAACCGCCAACGGCCGCTGGTACCAGCTCAACCTGAACTTGGCGCCCGGCGCGCCCAATCCGCTCACCCTGTTCGGCATTTATGACGACATCTACAAGAAGGTGAACGGCGAGTGGAAGATCCACCGCACCCGCATCGACTTCCTGTGGCCCAAGCGCGAGTTCTACGGCATCCGCGACAAGATCGACTGAGCCGGCATCAGTCCAGGTCGAAACGGTCCTTGTAGTCGGGCACCGTGCACGCCCAGCCCAGGCTCTCCTCGATGCGGTGACGCAGGGCGTCTGAGGCCGCGGGTTCGCCGTGGGTGATGAAGGTCATCCTCGGTGGGCGGCGGAACTGGCCCAGCCAGCCCAGGATCTCGTTGGCATCGGCATGGGCCGAGAACATGTCCAGGTTGCGCACCTCGGCCTTCACCGGCACGTACTGCCCGAAGATCTTCACCTCTCCGGCGCCGGCCACCATGGCCGCGCCCCGCGTTCCCCCGGCCTGGAAGCCGGCGAACAGGATGGTGTTGCGCGGGTCCGGCGCGAAGTGGGTCAGGTGATGCAGCACCCGGCCGCCCGTCGCCATGCCGCTGGCCGACACCAGCACCATGGGCATGGCCGAATGGTCGAGTGCCCGCGAGTCCTCGGGCGTGCGCACATAGGTCGCCACGCGGAACGCCTCCTGGCATTGCTTGTGCGTCAGCTTGTGGTCGCCCTGGTGGCGGGCGAACATCTCCGTGGCGTTGATCGCCATGGGGCTGTCGAGGAGCACCGGCAGGTCGGGAATCCGGTTCGCCTGCTTCAGCCGCGAGAGGTGATAGAGCAGCGTCTGGGTGCGTCCCACCGCGAAGGCCGGGATCACCACCGTACCGCCCCGCTGGCTGGTGCGATTGATCACCTCGGCCAGCGCGTCTTCCGGATCGGCGTCCGGATGGCGGCGGTCGCCATAGGTGGATTCGACGACCAGGTAGTCGGCCTCCTCGACCCGCGCGGGCGGCGGCATGGTGGCGGAGTCCGGACGCCCCAGGTCGCCTGTGAACTGCAGGCTGGTGCCTTTCCAGGTCAGCCGCGTCAGCGCCGATCCCAGAATATGCCCGGCCCGCTCGAAGCGCAGGGTGACGCCGTTGCCGATCTGCGTGTCCTCGCCATAGTCGATGCCGCGCAGCTGCTCCAGCGCCCGGTCGGCGTCCTTGCGGGTATAGAGCGGCTGGGCGGGATGGTGCTTCGACGTGCCGTGCCGGTTGGCGAACTCGGCGTCCTTCTCCTGCAGCATGGCGCTGTCGCGCAGCAGGATCTCGCACAGGTCGGCGGTTCCGGGCGTGCACAGCACCGGCCCGCGAAACCCGTTGCGCACCAGCAGTGGCAGATAGCCCGAATGGTCCAGATGCGCATGGGTCAGGATCACCGCGTCGAGCGCCGACGGATCAAGCGGCAGCGGCGCCCAGTTGCGCAGGCGCAGGTTCTTGAACCCCTGGAACAGGCCGCAATCCACCAGCAGCCGCGCTTTGCCGGCGCGCACCAGGTATTTCGACCCGGTCACCGTGCCGACGGCGCCGAGGAAGGTGATCCGCATCAGTCCGGTTGAAGGCATGGGTTCTCGCCGGGAGAAAAGGGCAGGGCGCGCAGTATGCGGTCTGCGACCTCAGCGGCCAACGCAATAGCGCGCAGCGCATCGCCGCACCCATCCCTTGCGTACCTGCACTGGTGACGGTCCGCGCTCCGGTTGCCAGTGCCGGCCGTCTCGGCCATCCTGTCGCCCGACACAGAACTTCACCGAGGAGCGATCCATGATCGACGTGCATTACTGGCCCACGCCCAACGGCTGGAAGGTCACCATCATGCTGGAAGAGACCGGCCTGCCCTACACCGTCGTCCCCGTGGATATCGGCGGCGGCGACCAGTTCAAGGCCGGCTTCCTGCGCATCAGCCCCAACAACCGCATGCCGGCGATCGTCGACCACGACCCGATTGGCGGCGGCGCGCCGCTGTCGATCTTCGAGTCCGGCGCCATCCTGGAATATCTGGCCGACAAGACCGGCCAGTTCCTGCCCAAGTCCGGCGCGGGCCGCTACAAGGTGCTGCAATGGGTGCACTGGCAGATGGCCAACCTTGGCCCGATGATGGGCAATGCCAACCACTTCAAGAACTACGCCAAGAACCTGACCGACAAGCCCGAACAGCTCGAATACGGCACCAAGCGGTTCGTCGGCGAGGTCGACCGGCTGTCCGGCGTGATGGACGCCCAGCTTTCGGTGAACGAATACCTGGCGGGTCCCGACTACAGCATCGCCGACATGATCACCTGGCCGTGGGCGTTCCTGCTGCCGCGGATCATCAACGAGGGCGTGCTGGAGCCGTTCCCCAATCTGAAGCGCTGGATCGACCAGGTCGGCGCGCGTCCGGCCGTCGACAAGGGCCGCAAGGTCGGCCGCGAGTTCGGCGACCGCAAGCTGACCGAGGAAGAGGAAAAGGAGCGCCGGGCGCTGCTGTTCAACCAGACCAACGACAAGGTCCGCGCCGCGCGCGAGGCCGCGGCGAAGGCGATTTCCTGACCATTCCGGATATTTCGCATGTGAAACGGCGGCTTGTGGCCGCCGTTTCTTTCTTGGTATCGTGCGTGGGTAGCTAGCGGCCCGGCAATGCGGGTCTGACCGATGGGATTTTGGGGGAAAGTCATGCTGAAGCTTCATAAGGTTTTCGTTGCGATGTTGGGCTTGGCCACGTTGTCCGGCTGCGCCACTTACATGGAGGGAACGTCGCAGGCGCTCCCCATTCACACCGATCCCGTCCATGCCATCTGCGACGTCTACAAAGACAATAAGCTGATTGGCGCGACGTCCGACCAAACGCCGGTGGTTTACATCACCAAGAGCGTCAGGGCGTTGAGGGTCACCTGTAGCGCGCCCGGCTATGATACCAAGTCGGTGAAGGTCATTTCCGCGACCAGTCCTTGGGGTGGAGCCGGCTTCTGGCTCTGGGATCTTGCCGTGACCGACTGGATCAGCGGCGCACTGAACAAATATCCTGACGGGGTCAGCGTCGCGCTCAATCCCACGCCCGGCCCCAGCGCCGAGCGCATGCGCCAGAGCATGAATGACGAACTCCGGACGCGGCCTAGCCTGTCTTATTCATGAGGCGTTTGGCCCGGGCTCTGACAGCTTGGTTTGAGGTTTTGCGCTTTACGCGGGACGCAGCTTCTGGTGGCGCTGGGAGCGGCGCGATTTTTAGGGTTTGGCGTGGTTGCGGGGACAGGTTCTGATCGGCGGC
>CALQFM020000048.1 GCA_943329845.2 Candidatus Kuenenia stuttgartensis
GCCGCCTTCGAGGAAGCGCACCAGCGGCACCCGGTAGCGGATCGCCATGTCCTCGGCGAACACGCTCTTGCGCAGGCCCGCCGCGTTTGGCGAGCCGCCGCGTAGGGTGAAGTCCTCGCCGCCGACGATGACCCGGCGGCCGTCCAGTTTGCCGAAGCCCAATATGTAGTTGGCGGGCTGGAAACCGGTCAGGTTGCCGTCGTCGTCCAACTGGGCCTGGCCGGCGGTCTCGCCTTGTTCCTCGAAGCTGCCGCCATCGACCAGCCCGGCGATGCGTTCGCGGATGGTCAGTCGGCCCTTGGCATGCTGGCGGGCGATGCCGTCGGGTCCGCCCAGGCCTTTGGCCATCTCGCGCCGCCTGCGGATCTGCTCCGCCTCGTCCTTCCAGCTCATGCGGGATCCCTTGCTGTGAGGCTGGGACTGTAAACTTGACGTTGCCGGGCGGGCAACCGCACACTCCGGCAATGGCGCTTGGCGATCAGGAAACGGTGATATCGGCCAACGAGGCGTTCTACGACGCATTCGCCGCCGCGGACGTGGCCGCCATGGAAGCCATCTGGGCCCATGAGGCGGAAGTCACCTGCCTGCACCCCGGCTGGCCCAAGCTGGAAGGGCGCGAGCCGGTGCTCCAGAGCTGGCGGGGCATCCTCGCCCATCCCGGCCGGCCGCAGATCGAATGTGTCCATCCCTCGGCCATAATCCACGGCGATACGGCCATCGTGCTGTGCTACGAGCTGATGCAGTCGGCCTGCCTGCTGGCGACCAACGTGTTCGTGCGCGAGGCGGGGACCTGGCGGCTCGCCCACCACCACGCGGGCGGACCGGTTCCGGCGCCGGACTAAACCGAAACTAGTGCGTCTGGGTGTGGATCGGCTCGTAGGAGCCGTTTTCCATCTCGGCGAACATCTCGGGTACCTGCGGATGATGTACCGGCTCGCCGGACTCGTCGGGCAGAAGATTCTGCTGCGAGACATAGGCGATGTAGGTGCTCTCGTCGTTCTCGGCCAGCAGGTGGTAGTAGGGCTGGTCCTTCGCCGGGCGCATGTGCTCGGGGATGGACTGCCACCATTCCTCGGTATTGCTGAAGGTGGCGTCGATGTCGAAGATCACGCCTCGGAACGGGTAGAAGCGGTGCTTCACCACCTGGCCGATACGGTACTTCGCCTCACGCTGTAACACGGCGTTTCCTCATGCGTGGCCCAGGATCGCGTGGGGGCGATAGGGCTCTTCCAACAGTTTGATATCGGATTCTACAAGGGTCAGATCAAGCGCGGCAATTGCATCGTCGAGATGCGACAGTTTCGTGGCACCTATTATGGGGGCGGAAACCGCCGGTTTCGACAGGATCCAGGCCAGCGCCACCTGCATCGGCTTGACGCCGAGACGGCCTGCCACTTCCACGTTGCGGTCGGCCACCTTGAAGTCGTCGTCGGCGTAATAAAGCTGGGTGGCGAAGTCGTCCGAGGTGGCGCGTGCGGTATCGCCGCCGCCCTGGCGGTGCCGGTTGCCGGCCAGGAAGCCGCGCGCCAGCGGGCTCCACGGGATCAGGCCGACTCCCTTGGCCGCGCACAGCGGGATCATTTCCCGCTCTTCCTCTCGGTAGACCAGATTGTAGTGGTTCTGCATGGAGACGAACTTCGCCCAGCCGTTCTTCTCCGAGAGGCTCAGGTACTCGCCGAACTGCCACGCGAACATGGACGAGGCGCCCAGGTAGCGCACCTTGCCGGCGCGAACGAGGTCGCTCAGCGCCTCCATGGTCTCTTCCATGGGGGTTTTGTAGTCGAAGCGGTGGATCTGGTAGAGGTCGATGTAGTCCAGCCCCATGCGCTTCAGCGAGGCGTCGCACGACGCCATGATGTTCTTGCGCGACAGGCCGTGGCGGTTGAGCTTGCCGTTGTGGGTGCCGCCGAAGCACTTGGTGGCGATCACCACGTCCTCGCGGTCGGGCACCAGGTCCTTGATCGCCCGGCCCAGGATTTCCTCGGTGACGCCGTTGCAGTAGACGTCGGCGGTGTCGAAGAAGTTGATGCCGGCTTCGAGCGCCTTCTCGTAGAACGGCCGCGCCGCCGTCTCGTCCAGCACCCAGGCGCGCTGCGCCGGATCGCCATAACTCATGGTGCCCAGGCACAGCCGCGACACGCGCATGCCGGTCGAACCCAGTCGGGTATATTTCATCGCCGATCCCCCTGTTTGATAAGGGGCATATTAACGGTTGGGGCGGGCGTGTCGACTTCGGTCCCTCGCCCTCTGGGAGAGGGAGGGACCCGCGCCGAAGGCGTGGGAGGGTGAGGGGCGTTGTCGATGAGGGACGGGACCGGAGCGTGCAATACGCAACGCCCCGCACCCGGCCCTCTCCCAAGGGGAGAGGGTTCCAGGAATCAGTTAGCCCCGGTCGGCACCTTGTTGAACGGGATGCCCTTGTCGGCGCGGATGTCGGGCGGCAGGCCCAGCACGCGCTCGGCGATGATGTTGCGCAGGATCTCGTCGGTGCCGCCGGCGATGCGCAGGCCCGGCGAGCCCATATAGGCCTCGGCGAACTGGCGGCGGAAGCCTTCCAGCTCCGGGTCATAAGCGATGCCGGCCGTGTCCAGCAGGTCGAGGCCGAAGGACGCCATGTCCTGCAGCATGGAGGCGAACACCGCCTTGTTGATCGACGCTTCCGGCCCCGGCCGCGCGCCCTGCGACAGGGCGGTCATGGTGCGGTAGCGGCCGTTGCGCAGGCCCATGTACTTGGCGTACCAGCCGGCGAGCTGCTCGCGCACCGCCTTGTCCTGGATCGCCGGACCCCGGCTGCCCTCGACGCTGTTGGCCAGCTTCATCAACATCTCGAAATTGATGCCGCGCTGGGAGTTCTCGCTGATCGACAGGCGCTCGTTCATCAGCGTGGTCAGCGACACCTTCCAGCCGTCGCCGACGGCGCCGAGGCGCTGGCTGTCGGGGATGCGGACGTTGGTGAAATAGACCTCGTTGAAGCCGCGCCCGCCGGACGCCTGCTTGATCGGCTTCACCTCGACGCCGGGCGACTTCATGCTGAGGAAGAAGAAGGTCAGGCCCTCGTGCTTGGCCACAGTGGGATCGGTGCGGGTGACCAGGATGCCCCAGTCGGAGAACTGCGCGCCGGAGGTCCAGATCTTCTGGCCGTTGATGATCCAGTCGTCGCCGTCGCGCTC
Organism: Candidatus Kuenenia stuttgartensis; assembly: GCA_943329845.2. Classification (GTDB taxonomy): domain Bacteria; phylum Pseudomonadota; class Alphaproteobacteria; order SMXS01; family SMXS01; genus RI-34. The sequence continues at coordinate 3,171 of CALQFM020000048.1, forward strand.
GGCCTTGGTGCGGAGCGCCGCCAGGTCCGACCCGCCGGCCGGCTCGGAGAACAGCTGGCACCAGATTTCCTCGCCGGCCAGCGCCTTGGGCACGAAGCGCTTCTGCTGCTCGGGCGTGGCAAACGCCATCATGGTCGGCATGCACATGCCCAGACCGATGGAGAACACGGCGGGCGGCAGGTTGTAGTCGCTTTCCTCCTGCTCGAAGATCACCCGCTGCATGGGCGTGCCGCCCAGGCCGCCGACTTCCTTCGGCCAGGTGATGGCCGCATAGCCTGCGGCCGCCTTCTTCGCCTGCCAGGACTTGGCCATCTTCAGCGTTTCCGCCTCGGTCATGTTCTCGGGCAGCGGCTTGCGGTACTCGGCGGCGTTCTCGGCCAGCCAGGCGCGCGCCTCGGCGCGGAATTTGGCTTCTTCGGGCGAGTCTTCGAAATTCATCAGGCGGCGTCCTTGAGCGGTCGGAGATGGATCGGCAGGCCGTCCTTGGGCTTGGGGATCGGCATGATCTGGAAGTCGGCCTCGTAGCCGTCGTCCAGGTGGAACCGGTAGTTCAGCAGCAATTGGTACATGAAGACCTTGGTCTGCATATAGGCGAAATGCAGGCCGATGCACATGTGCGCGCCGCCGCCGAACGGCACCCAGGCGAACTTGTGCCTGCGGTCCTCGGCGCGCTGGTCCGAGAAGCGGTCTGGCTCGAAATTGTCGGGATTGTGCCATAGCTCGGGCATGCGGTGGGTATAGCCGGGGCTGATCGCGATGGCGGTGCCGGCGGGGATCGTGTAGCCGCCGAATTCGAAGTCGCGCACCGCCGTGCGCGGGATCGAGGGCACCGGAGGGTTGATCCGCAGCGCTTCCTTGAAGCACCACTCGACGATCTGGACGTCGCCCAGCCGCTCATAGGGCAGGTTGTCGCCGGGCAGGCCCAGCGCGGCGCATTCGCGGCGGGCGGCTTCCTGCCAGTCCGGGTTGCGGCACAGGTGATAGATCAGGGTGGTGATCGAGCTGGTCAGCGTGTCGTGCGCTGCCATCATCAGGAAATCCATGTGATCGACGACGTCGGCGTCGGTGTAGCGGTTGCCATCGTCGTCGACCGCGTTGCACAGCAGGGTGAACATGTCGGTGGCCGTGCTGCCGCGCCGGAGCGGGATCTGCTCGCTGAAATAGTTCTCCAGGAACTTGCGGCCCTGTACGCCGCGCCACATCTTGGTGCCCGGAATCGGCGTCCTGATCACCGAAACCGACGCCTGGACGCTGTCGAAGAACGCCCGGTTGACCTTGTCGGCTTCCGGTCCGAGCGGCATGCCCAGGAACACCGAGGCGGCGGTGTTGAGGGTGAGCTGCTTGATCGCTTCGTAGAAGCGGAAATCGCCCTTGGCGCGCCAGCGGTCGAGGCCCTGGCGGATGCCTTCATTGAGCTTCTCGATATAGGCCTGCATGGCGGGCTGCTTGAACGCCACCTGCATGATGCGGCGATGAGCCCGGTGGTCGTCGAAGTCCCGCAGCATCAGGCCGTTGGGGAACAACCTCCCGAGGATGGGATTCCAGCCGCCCTTGGAGGAGAAATTGCGCTCGCGGTCCATCAGCACGAATTCGTTGGCCTCGGGGCCCAGCAGGGTCACGTTGGTGCGGCCGAACGCGTTCGACCAGTAGACGTGCCCGTACTTGCTGACCATATCATCGCTGACGGCAGCGGGGTCGCGCAGCAGGTCCAGGGATTTTCCCACCAGGGGCAGTCCTGGCTCGCCGGGAATTCCGTTCAGGCGGGGGTTTCGGGCCAATGCACGATCTCCTGTGGTTAGCCACACTACCTAATGCGGATCGCTGTTACCAACAAGTAACTAAATGCTGCCGCATGTCCCATTATGGGCACGGGCGTCACGCGAAGGCGATCTGCTGGCGGCGGATCCGGTCGGCCTGGACCGCCAGCTGGCCGAGCAGCACGCCGCCCACCAGGATGCAGGCGACGGCGACCCAGCCCACCGCCGGCGTGCCGCCGAGGTGGTCCTTGACGCTGCCGCCGATGAACGGCGCGAACGCCGCTGCGAAGGTCATGAAGCTGGGGAAGGTGCCTGCCATGCGCCCGCTGGGATCGACCAGCGAGAACGCGGCGAGGGCGATCGGCAGCATCAGGATCGGCAGCACCGCGAAGATCGGACCGCAGATGATGTAGATGGTGCTGCTCTCCAGGTTGGCGAGCAGCCAGGCGCAGGCCGCCAGCGCGGCGACGATGACGGTGATCGGCATGGCGGCGCTGAGCCTGGAGCCGAGGAATCCCGCAATCAGCGGCCCGATGGCCATGACGAAGCTGGCGATGAAGAAGATCAGCTTGAGCGTCGCCGGCGGGATCTGGCGTTCGGTGCCGATGATGAAGATCAGCATCATCAGCACGCCGTTCCCCAGCAGGATCAGCGCCAGGCCGATCAGCGCGGCCCAGCCGCTTTTCGGAATGGCCGGTACCTCGGTCGGCTTGCCGTCGTCGGCGAACTGCTGCGGTACCGGTGGTGGCGACGGCACCAGCAGCACGAGGGGCAGGGCGATGATGCCGCAGATGGCATAGAACCCGTAAGCGCCGTTCATGCCGTAATGTTCCAGGGCGGTCGGCACGCCGACGGACAGGAACATGCCCATGACACCGATGGCGCTGTTGGTGACGCCGAACGTGACGCGGGGATTGTCGCTGCGTCCCGCCAGCGACATGGTCAGCGCGATCGCGGGACCGGCCCCGATGCCGGCGATAATGCGCACGATGGCGAGCAGGGTCAGGTTCGGCACCACCAGCGTGGCCAGGTTGGCGAGCAGGATGACCAGCACGCCGGCGCCGATGCCCTTTCTGACGTCGATACGCGAGGCATAGCGGGCGGCGATGAACGATGTCAGCGAGATCGCGATCAGTTCGAGGGCGGCGATGGCGCCGGTCACGGTCTGGTTGGTGTGGAAGTGGCTGCTGATCGCCTGCATGTTGAACGGCATGGCAAGGCCGCCGGCGTAGCCGAGCACCATCACCGCCGACAGGGCGCCAAGGCCGAGCGGACGAAGCGACACCAGATGGCTCGCCCCCGAAATGTTTGTGGACACCGCGTTCCTCCCCAAGATCGCGTGATGTGCAACGGTCGCGATGACGCTAACATACGCCCCGGGAAGCTGTTATCGAAAAAGGGGAGGCGGTGGGATGGCGCGCCGCTGCCGCTCGGCGTGAAGCCCTGAGCAGAGTCACGGTAACCTGGCACAGTCGCCAGGGCCGCGATTCCGCCTATGTATTCAGGGGGAAAGCGTGTGAAGGGAGACGGACGATGAAGGCGGGGCACCGGATCATCATGTCGCGGTTGCGGCCACTGCTCGCGGGGGCGGGCCTGATCCTGCTGGCGGGTTGCGCCGTCTATCCGGACGAGGTCAGCGACGGCTATGCGGGCGGCGCCTATTACGGCGGCGGCTTCTACGACTATCCCGGCCACTACTATTCCTATTATCCGGGATACTACGCCTACTGTCCGCCGGTCCACGTGCCCAGGCACTACTGGAGCTACTGGCGCGAGCACCGGCGTTGGCCTGACGGCTGGAATCATGGACATGGCGGCCACGACCACGCGGACGACGGGCACGCGGGCGATTGGCACGCGGGCGACGGGCATGGCGACCGGGATCGTGACCGGCCCGGCCGTGGTCACGGCAACGCGGACGGGCGCGGCCAACTGGCGCAGGGCGAAGGCGGTCAATCCGGCATGGCGAACAATCCGCAGGCTCAACAGGGCAATGGCTATCGCATGCCCAGGCTCGCCAACAACCCGGCACAGGTGCGCGGGCAGTTCAGCCGTGCCCAGGCGGCCGCGCGGCACGAGTGGGCCGCCAGTCGCGCCGCAGGCGGCGACGGCGCCTGGCGAGGCGGCGACAGCAAGGCCGACCGTACGACGGCGAAAGCCGAAAGGCGGGCCGACCGGGCGGCCGCGCGGAGTTCGGGTAACAACAGGTCCGACGGCGGATCGCGCGCCTCCAGCGCAGGCGGCGGCGACGGCGGCTACCGTGGCTCGAGCGGCGGGTCTGGCGGCCAGGGCTGGAGCGGCGGTTCCGGCGGCGGCGGCTCTCGCGGCGGCGGACGCGGCAGATAAAAAAACGGGGCGCAAGGGCGCCCCGTTTTCGTGTCTGATCCTGAGCGTCAGCCCAGGTTCTTGAACACGTCGCGGCCGTCCCAGCTCTCGGCGGCCTCGCGGATCATGGCATACATGCCGCGAACGCCCGCATGATCCTGGTACAGTTCGATCATGTGGCCCAGCGCCTTGCGGGTGTCGGTGTAGCACAAGTAGGTGGTCGGGCTGGTCTGGAACTCGTTGGCGATGGGAAAGCCCGCCGCCTCGAACGCCTTCTTCTCCGCGTCATAGTCCTTGCAGAAGATGGCGGTGTGATGGAAGCCCTCCTCGCCCGGCTTGAACATGTCGCGGTAGCAGCTCGGCCCGTCATTGTGCTGCTGGATGAATTCGATGTTGAGGTCGCCCGACTGGACGAAAGCCGCCGAGATGTCGAGCGGCGCCTCGTTGCCCCGGTACCAGTTCTTGACCAGCGGGATGTGGTCGAACACAAAGAACGGCCCGACGCCGTAGACTTCGTTGTAGCGCTTGCAGGCTTCGCGCAGGTCGTTGACGACGTAGCAGTTCTGCACGACGGGCGCCCGATTGAGCAACGGCATGACGGTTCTCTCCCCAGAGATGTTGCGAGTCGGCGGTCATACTAGCCACGCTACCCGCACGGATAAAGGGAACATTGGGATCGGAACGGCATTGAAAGCATGTGCGCGCGCGGTCAACCCCCTGTAGAATCCCAAACATGTTCCCGCTTTTCGACGACAATCCGCATGGCGGCCGTTCCTACGTGAACTGGGCCATCATCGCGCTGTGCGTGCTGGTCTATTTCTGGCAGGCGGGCCTCAGCGAGCAGGACGGGCAGGAGGCGGCCTACGTCTTCGGCATGATCCCGGCGGTGCTGTTCCACAGCCTCAAGCTGCCGCAGGAGATCGCCGTCATTCCGGCCTGGGCGACGCTGCTGACCTCCATGTTCCTGCATGGCGGTTTCATGCACCTGGCCGGCAACATGCTCTATCTGTGGATCTTCGGCGACAATGTCGAGGAGGTGATGGGGCGCGGGCGCTTCCTGGTGTTCTACCTGCTGTGCGGCGTGGCGGCGGGGCTGACCCAGGCGCTGCTCGACCCCGGATCGAAGATCCCGATGGTCGGCGCCAGCGGCGCCATCTCGGGGGTGCTCGGCGCCTATTTCCTGCTGTTCCCGCGCGCCAATGTGAAGGTGCTGATGTTTCCGTTCGGGCTGGTGTTCGTGCCGGCCCTTATCGTGCTGGGGCTGTGGTTCCTGCTGCAACTGCTGGACGGCCTTCGCGGCCCGTCGGGCGAGGGCGGCGTGGCGTTCTGGGCCCATGTGGGCGGCTTCGTCGCCGGCATGGTGCTGTTGCCGCTGTTCAAGCCCGGACATATCCCCTACTTCGCACGCGGCCATCACCGCCCTTTCAGCTTCATCCGCAAGAAGCGCGATCCGGCCGACGGGCCCTGGGGACGGCGCTGACGCTACGCGTCCGGCGCCAGCCATTCGGCGACAATATGGCGGGCGTGCCGCGGCTGGGTCTCCGGATGCTGATAGCGATACACCGTGACCGCCGCCTCGAAGGCGCGCGGATCGATGATGCCGCTGGCGCGCAACGCCGAATAGGCGCGCGTCGCGGCTTCGCGGCAGGCGCTGCCTTCGGCGCACAACTCGACGGGAATCCCGATCATGTTTCTCTCCTCCCTGGGGGCCAGAAGGGCGAAGCGTCATGCGCTGCCGGCGGGCATGCATTGATTCGAATCAAGCCCGGGATCCGGATCAAGCCCGCTCGACAGCCCAGGCCGCGCCGCCTACGCTGATGCCTGGCGCGCCGCAGGTTGGGGCAAGCGAAAGGCTGGGGACCGATGAGAACCATGACGTTGATGCTGGGCGCCGCGGTTGTGCTCTCGGCGGCCTCGCCAGCGCGCGCCGCGCCGGCCGACCAGGCGGCGATCCGGGCAGGGGCCGCCGCCGTCGATCAGCAGGTGATCGCCTGGCGCCGCGACATCCACCAGCATCCGGAACTGGGCAACCGCGAGGTCCGCACCTCCAAGATCGTCGCCGACCATCTGCGGTCGCTGGGCCTGGAGGTGCGCACCGGCGTGGCGCATACCGGTGTCGTCGGCGTGCTGAAGGGTGGCAAGCCGGGACCGGTCGTCGCCCTGCGCGCCGACATGGACGCGCTGCCGGTCACCGAGCCGGCGGGCTTGCCCTTCGCCTCGACGGTGAAGGCCGAATACAACGGCCAGCAGGTCGGCGTCATGCATGCCTGCGGCCATGACGCGCATACGGCGATGCTGATGGGCGTGGCGCAGATCCTGGCCGGCATGAGGGCCGACCTGTCCGGCACGGTGGTGTTCCTGTTCCAGCCGGCGGAGGAGGGCGTGCCCACGGGCGAGACCGGCGGCGCCAAGCAGATGATCGCCGAAGGCGCGCTGGCCAACCCCAAGGCCGACGTGGTGTTCGGCGTGCACACCTGGCCGGGCCCGCCCGGGCGGCTCACGGTACGCACCGGCGGCACCATGGCCGGCTCGGACCAGCTATACGTGACGGTGAAGGGCCGGCAGACCCACGGCGCCATGCCGTCCAAGGGCGTCGATCCGGTGACCGCTTCGGCGCAGATCATCGTCGGGCTGCAGACCATGGTCACCCGCCAGATGGATGCGGCGGCGTCGCCGGTTGTCATCTCGATCGGCAAGATCTCGGGTGGCGTCCGGCACAACATCATCCCCGACAAGGTCGAGATGTCGGGCACTATCCGCCACCTCGATCCCGAAACCCATGACGCGTTTCTCGATCGCATCCGCAGGACCATCGACGGCATCGCCGAGCTAGCGGGCGCCAGCGCCGACGTGACGATCGAGCCCTACGCACCCCCGGTATTCAATCCGCCCGAGCTGGTGGCGCGGATGACCCCGACGCTGGAGCGGGTCGGCGCGGGCGCGGGCGGCCTGTTGCGGGACGCGCCCGCCACCATGGGCGCCGAGGACTTCGCCTGGTACCAGAAGGAGGCGCCGGGAATGTATTTCTTCCTGGGCATCGACAAGCCGGGCGCCAAACCGGGCGCGCCCAACCATTCGCCCGATTTCTTCATCAACGAAGACGCGCTGAAGACCGGCGTCGAGGCGATGGTCAGCCTGACGCTCGACTACATGGCGGGCGGCAAATAAAAATGGCCCCGGCGGGGAGGCCGGGGCCAGTCATGAACGGTACGGTGCGGGAAGCGTCTGGCGGGTATGCTCAGAGTACCGTTCAGGGGGTCACACGTGGGATGGTCTCCGCGCGCGACCGGTAAACTAGACAACGCTCCGGCACCGCGCTCATTGATTGCAATCAACGGTCCCCCTTGAAAAGGGCGACCGCGATAATCGCTAAGCCTTTCACGTTTCGGGCACATTTCGCCGCCGCCGAGGAAGGAACCGGCGGCTTTGCGCTGTTTCTACTTCCGGTTGTGCCGTCAAAATCTGGGCGCTTTCCCGCGGTAGTGTTTCAGCAGTGAAATCGCCGGGGAAATGCGGATGCAGAACTTGCTGGGCATCGTGTCGCTGGTGGCCCTGTGCGGCGTGTTCATCGGCGCGCCTTCGTGGGTCGCGGACGGCGTGCTGCCGTCGCCCTTCGAGGTCAGGCAGGGGGCGATCATGCAGTTCGTCGACCTGGCCGAGACCGACGACGTGAAAATCTGTCTCGACGCCGGCTCGAAGGTCGCGGCGCTGATTAGCTATGACGGCAACGAGGGCGCCGTCGCCTATGGCGACTGCGTCATGGTCCAGGCCCGGAACGTGGCGATCCGTGCGGCTGACGACATGCCCCGCGGGACGGTCGTCACCGGCGTCTATGCGCTGGACTGATCGGGAAGACGGAAAGAACCCCAGCCGGTGAAGGCCGGGGCTCCAGTCAGGAACGGCACGGTGCGGGAAGCGTCTCAGGCGTGCTGAATGTACCGTTCCAGATTTCTGTGCAGGTCGCGGATGCGGCTCTCCTGGTAGTTGCCGACGGAGACCGCGTTCTTGCCGATCGTCGTCGCGTGCAGACCTTCCTGAACGAACGGAATGTTCGACATGTCCTGGTCGAAGACCGCGCCCAGGCCGCCGAGTTCCTTGGCATCCGCCCAGACCTGGTCATCGGTCATGATGTGGACCGGGACCGGCGCGGGCCGCGGCTTGCTGGCGTCGACCCGGTGCAGGATCATGATTTCGACGATCGCCGATTCCGGATTGTTCCCGTCGGGCCGGAACCGGTAGATGATGTTCGGGCTGAAGCCGCCCCACGGAAAGAAATTGGGGAACACGAAATACTGGATGGCGTCGAGCATCTCGCTGTCGGATGCGTCATCGCAGCCGACCCCGGTCAGCTCCTTGCAGCGCCCCCGGGCCACCTCCGCCATGAACGTGCGGGCAGTCTGGCCCTCCGGCAGCGTCAGGCTGCCGACGGCGCCGACCTGGCGTCCCGACGTATTGACCATGGCGTCCACGGTCTGCTGGCCTGAGCACGACTGCAGGTGAGGGCTGGGCACGCCCATGGGCGTGATCATGCGGTTGAAGTTCTGGCCATCGTAATTGTCGTATTGCGTATTGGCGTCCGCCGTGTGCGGCATGATCTGGGGATGCGTGTCGATGACGTGGTAGCTCTCGATGAACGCCTCGGCGCAAACCTTCCAGTTGGCGGGCATGCGCTTCCTGACGTGCACCGCCTTGTAGCAATCCTCGAGCCTCCAGCGCTTGAAATGGTCGACCATCTCGCCGAGGAAACTCTCCAGCGGCGCGCAGTCCGGATCGGGATTGATGAAGGCGAAGCCGCCCCAGGTGCCGACCCGTGCTTCGGGCAGGCGCCCGTTGACCGCATCGACGTGGGGAAAATCCCAACGGCAGGGAATCTCGGTCAGCGCCCCCGAAATATCCCAGGTCCAGCCGTGATAGGGGCAGCGGAAGCTGGAAACCGAACCGTCCTCGGTCCGCAGCTTGCGGGCTCGGTGCAGGCAGGCGTTGACGAACGCCTTGATCTCGTCCGGCGCGGTGCGGACGACGATGAAAGACAGGCCGACGATATCGTAGATCACATGGTCCCCGACATCGGGAATTTCCTCCTCGCGGCAGGCCATCTGCCAGACCTTTTTCCAGACGCCTTCGACCTCGAGGTCGTGCCATTCGCGCGAGAAGTAGCGGTCGGCGGGAATGTCGTCCGAACCGACATAGGTGTAGCCCTGCTTTCGGAGCACGTCGGGCACGGCCCGCGTGTCGCGGTCCAGGATGTCCTGCACGGACGGCGCATCGCAACGTGCGTCGCCGGTTTTCAGTCCCTTCGGGGTCTCGATGTTCATGGCGCCCGCTCCAGTTTGCCCAGCCAGTAGACTGGGAAACAGCCGGTACTCCATTGATCGCGATCAACGAACCTGGACCGCGGTGCAATTTTCCAGGGCGCCTATTCGGCGGGCGCGGGCCGCTTGCGTGGCAGACGCGCGAGAAGGCGCTTCACCGGCTTGCCGGCGTCGGCCATCAGCGTGTACGCCACGGGCACGATCAGCAGCGTCAGGAAGGTGGACGACAGCAGGCCGCCGATGACCAGCACGCCCATGGGACGCCGCCATTCGGCGCCGTCCGATGTGGCCAGCGCGATCGGGATCATGCCGAACACCGCCGACAGCGCGGTCATCAGGATCGGCCGCAGCCGCAGCGGCGCCGCGGCGCGCATGGCGGCGGCTGCGTCCATGCCCCGTTCGCGGAACTGGTTGGCGTATTCGACCAGCAGGATGCCGTTCTTCATCACCAGTCCCATCAGCACGATCAGGCCGATCTGGGCGAACAGGCTGAGGCCGCTGCCGTCCAGCCAGATCAGCAGGAAGGCGCCGATGAAGGCGAGCGGCGCGCACAGCATCATGATCGCAGGCTGCGCGAAGCTGTCGAACTGGCTGGCCAGCACCATGTAGATCACCAGCAGCGCCATCAGGAAGGCGAACCCGATGGCGGCCGACGACTCCTTCATGGTCTTGACCATGCCTTCGGAGCGGACCGAGTAGCCGGCGGGGAGATCCATCTCCCCGACCAGCCGCTGCAGCTCGGCGTCGGCCTGACCGAGGGTGACGCCGGTGCTGTTGGCGCCGGTCACCTCGACCATGCGGCTGCGGTCCATGCGGGTGATCTCGACAGGCCCGTTGCCGATGGTCAGGCTGGCCACGTTGTCGAGGTCGACAAGGTCGCCCCTCGCATTGGGGATCTGCACCAGGCTCAGCCGCGACAGGTCGTCGCGCTGGCTTTCCTCCAGCCGCACCCGGACGTCGTAGCGTTCGCCGCCTTCCTGGTAGGTGCCGACATCAACGCCACCGACCAGCGCGCGGACCGTACCGGCCAGCCGGTCTACCGACACGCCAAGGTCGGCCGCGGTCTGCCGGTCCACATGCACCTGAAGCTCAGGCTTGCCGGCCTCGAACGACGTCTTCACGTCCTGGAAGACGGGCAGGGGGCGCATCCTCGATGCCAGCTCCTGGGCGAGCCGGTCCAGCTCGCGCAGATCCCGGCCCTGGAACATCTGGTCGATCGGCTGGGCCGCGCCCGCGCCGCCCGAGACCCACGGAATCTCGGCCAGTTTCACCGACTTCAATGCGCCGCCGTGCCGGCGCATGGCAGTGCGAACCTTGTCCATGATCTGGAACTGGGTCACGTCGCGGTCGCTCTTGGGCTTGAGGCCGACATAGAAATCAGCCTTGTTCACCTTGTTCTGCACACCGGCGCCGACGGTCAGGAACACCGATGCGACGCCGTCGATCTTCTCGATGTCCCGCGCGATCACCTGCGCCACCTGCCTGGTCTGCTCGATGCCGGTGCCCAGCGGCAGTTCGATCAGGGCGGTGAATTCGCTGCGGTCTGTCTGCGGCATGAACTCATTGGGAACCTGGCCGGCGACGAGCCCGCCCAGCACCACCGCGCCGACCAGCGCCGCCATGGCGATCCAGCGGCGGCGCAGGGTCGCGTCTAGGATGCGGGCATAGGTCTGCTCCAGGCGCACATGAAGTTGCTCGAGCCGTTGCAGCAGGCCGGCATGGCCGTCATGCCTGGCGAGGAAGCGCGAGCTGAGCATGGGCGTCAGGGTAACCGAAACCAGGAACGACACCGCCACCGCGAACGACACGGTGAGGCCGTACTGGAAGAAGAACGAGCCGACCAGGCCCTCCATGAAGGCGATCGGCACGAACACGGCGATGACGGTGAGCGTGCCCGCCAGCACCGCGGCGCCAACCCGGCGCACGCCCTCGGACGCGGCCTCCCTGGGCGGCATCCCTTCCTCGATCAGCCGGTGAATGCTCTCGACCACCACGATGGCGTCGTCGACCAGCAGGCCGACCGAGACGGACAGGGCCATCATGGTCAGCATGTTGAGGGTGAAACCACAGACATAGAACGCGAAGAAGGTCGAGATCACCGAGGTGGGAATGGCGATGGCGACGATCACCGTGCTGCGTGGGTTGAGCAGGAACAGGAAGGTGATGATCACCGCCAGCAGGGCGCCCAGCACCATGTCCATGGTGACGTCGTGGATCGACGACTGGATGAACAGGGCCACGTCCTTGGCGATGACCATCCGCACGCCCGCCGGCGCCTCCGCCTGGAGTTCGCGCAGTGCCTCGCGTACCGCCTCGGCGACGGCCACCGTGTTCTTGCCGGATTGGCGCCTGATATCCAGCGACACGCCGCGCTTGCCGCCCAGCTCGGCATAGGTGCGCTCGTCCTCCATGCCGTCCTCGACGCGGGCGACGTCGCGCAGCCAGATCGGCGATCCGTCGCGGAAGGCCACCGCCACGTTGCCGAATTCGGCGACGGATTCGACCTCGCCCTTGGTCTTGACCGAGAACTCGCGGGTGCCGCCGCCGGACTCGATGCGACCGCCGGGGATTTCCGCATGCTCCGAGCCGATGGCGGCGATCACCTGCTGGGCCGAGACGCCGAACCCGCGCAGCTTGTCGATGTCGAGCCAGACGCGCACCTCGCGGTCGCGGCCACCGACCAGCTCCACCGAGCCGACGCCCGGAATGCGCTGCAGCGCTTCCTTCACCGTGTCGTCGGCATAGAGCGTCAGGTCGCGGATCGGCAGGTCGCCCGCCACCAGCACCGACATGATCGGCTCGGAGTCCGGGTCGACCTTGTCGACCACCGGCGGTTCGGTCTCCTTCGGGATGTCGCCGCGAGCCAGCGCGATCTTGTCGCGGACCTCCTGGCTCTTGGTGTCGACGTTCTCGGACAGCTCGAACTCGATGAAGATCTGGCTCAACCCTTCCGAGCTCACCGACCGCATGGTTTTGATGCCGGAGATGGTGTTGAGCTTCTCCTCGATCGGGTCGGTCACCTCGGTTTCGATGGTCTCCGGCGTCGCGCCTTCCAGCACGGTCGAGACGGCGACGAATGGATATTCCACGCGAGGGAACAGGTCGATGCCGACCCGGCCCAGCGACAGCGCGCCGAGCGCCACCAGCCCCGCGATCAGCATGACCGCGAAGACCGGCCGCCTGATGCAGAAGTCAGCGAGACCCATCGGCCGTCTTCCCAACGGTGATGGACGCGCCGTCCTTGACCTCGGCGAGCGCCGGACCGGCCAGCGCGGCCTCGCCGGGCTTCAGGCCCGAGAGTACCTCGACCAGCGCCGCGTCCACATCGCGGACCTGCACGGTCTTGCGCCTGGCGACATGGCCCTGCTGCACATAGACGTAGGTGTCGCCGGCCGGGCCGAGCACCGCGGCGCGATCCAGCACCGCGGCGCGCCTCGGCGCCGGATGCAGGGTCAGCTTGGCGAACAGCCCCGGCTTGATGGCCAGGTCCGGGTTGGGCAGGTGGAGCCTGATTTCCACGCTCCTGGTGCGGGCATCGACCTTGTCGTTGATCACGCCCAAGGTCGCTTCGACCGGCGCCGGCACGCCCTCGACGGCGACCGTCACGCGTGTCTGGGGCTGCAGCCTTGGCAGGTGGACGGCGGCCACCTGGGCGATCACCTCAACCGTGTCCAGCTTGGCCACCTCCAGCACGGGCGTGTTCGACGTTGCCACCTGTATCATGGTGCCCTCGTCGACGAAGCGGCCGGTGACGATGCCGTCATAGGGCGCGGTGACGGTGGCGTCGGCCAGGTTCTGGCGGGCCTGCGCCAGCGAGGCGTCGGCCATGCCGAGCCGGGCGCGAGCGGTATCGAAGCGCGCCTGCACCTCGTCCATGCGGCCCTGCGAGACGACGCCCTTGCCGCGCAGCGACACCGCGCGCTCCAGGTCGCCCGACGCTTGCTTAAGCTCGGCCTGGGCGAGCGCCAGTGCCTGTTCCTGCTCGTTGAGCCGGTTGCGATAATCGGCTTGGCGGGTGCGAAACAGCGGCTGGCCCATGGTCACCCTGTCGCCGACATCGACGAAGACGGCGTCGATGGTTCCGTCGACCCTGGGCTTGATCTCGGTGATCTTGTCGGCGTGGACCTCGCCGGTGGCGAGGATCGGATTGACCACGTCCTGTGTCCGCACCATAGCGGTGGCCAGCATCACCGGCTCGGCGGCGGGCGCCGTCGCCGACTTTCCGTCGCCGCACGCGGCAACGAGGACGGCGATCAGCAGGGCGGCGGGAAGGCGGGTCATGGGCGTGGCCTTTCCATGCGGCCCAGCAACTCCTCGGCCAGATTGTCGGCCAGCACCGAGGTGTCGGTGGTCAGCGCCGGATCGAGCGCCGGGAAAATCGGTGCGAACACGCAGTAGCCATGGATCAGCGAGATCAGATAGGCGGCCGTCTGGGCGCCGTCGCCGCCGGGGGCCAGTTCGGTCAGCAGCGCGGTCATGTGGGCGAACGGCCGGCCGAACACGTCGACGACCAGCCGCTCGAACCGCTTGATGTCGCCGTCCAGCAGCTCGCGCTGCAGCAGCCGCGCGGCGACCGGATCGCCCGCCGTCGCCTGCACCAGCGCGGACACCATCGCCTTGAGTCGCTCGCGCGGCGTGCCGGTCGCCTTAAGCGCGTCCTCGACCAGCGCGACGCGACGGCTGAAAACCAGCGCCAGCGCGGCGAAGTACAGCGCTTCCTTGTCGGCATAGTGGTTGTAGAGGCTGGCCGCCTTGATGCCGACCGCCTCGGCGATGTCGCGCATGGAGACGCCTGTGAAACCGCGCTCGGCGAACAACGGCGCCGCGGTGGCGGCGACACGGTCCCGGGTCGAAAAGTCGGATGCGATCACGGTGGACATCTGCCAGCCTAACTAACGTTCGTTAGTAGGACTTCTAGGCAAAAGCGAAAACCAAGTCAACCGCACTGATTCCAGCGATGTTGCCGATTTACCGAACCCCCTGCTGTCCCTAGACTGACGTTGAACCGAAACGGGCTCCCAGGCGGGCGGGAAGGGGTTTTGATGGACGGCAAGGGGAAGGTGGCGATCGTCACGGGCTCGGCGACGGGCGTGGGCGCCGAGGTGGCACGGCAGCTCGCGGCGCGCGGCTGCAACGTGGTGATCAACTATACCAAGAGCGAGGCCGAGGCGAAGGAAGCGGAGGCCGCGTGCAAGGCGCTGGGCGTCGAGACCTTGATGGTGCAGGCCGACGTGTCGGTCGACGCCGACTGCCGCCGCATGGCGCAGGCAGCGCTCGACAAATGGGGCCGCATCGACGTGCTGGTCAACAACGCGGGCACATCGAAGTTCGTCGCCCATCACGACCTCGAGGGGCTGACGGCCGAGGACTTCCAGCGCATCTACGCGGTCAACGTCATCGGCCCCTACCAGATGACCCGGGCTGTCGCGCCGGCCATGCAGAAGCAGGGCGCCGGATCGGTCGTCAACGTGTCGTCGCTGGCGGGCGTGCGTGGCGTGGGCAGTTCCATCGCCTATGCCGCCTCCAAAGGCGCGCTCAACAACATGACCATGTCGCTGGCCCGCGCGCTGGGGCCGGAGATCCGCGTCAACACGGTGTGCCCCGGCTTCATCGACACCCGGTGGCTGCGCAGCGGCCTTGGCGACGAGACCTTCGAGAAGCTGCGGGCCTCGGTGGCGAAGGCCAATCCGCTCAAGGAGGCGAGCACGCCGGTCGAGGTCGCCGAGCCCATCGTCTATTTCGCGTTGAGCGCCCGCCATACGACGGGCGAAACCCTCCTCGTCGATGCCGGCACCCATCTGGGCGCGTCGATGCGGGTCGAACGCTAGGCGGAGCGATCGGCGACGAAGCGCGGCCTCGTCTACTGGTTCGGCCCGCTTCTGGGCGCGGCCGCCGTCGCCTTTGTCGCCTGCACCCAGGACGATCCCTATGTGGAGGCGCCCGCCACCCATCCGGCGCTGGCGCAGGTACGTCTGCCGCCGATCCTGACCCGGCGGGAGCTGTTCGGCGAGCAACGTGAGCCCAATGCATGGCGCCTGTCCGACAATGGCGAGATGCTGGCCTGGCTGGAGCCCGGCCAGTCGAGCCGGACGCGGCTGGTCGTCGAAACCATCGCCACGCGCCAGCGGCGGGTCATCGACCTGCCGATGCAGCCGCAGGACCTGAGCTGGGGACCGGGTGCGACCACCCTGTTCCTCGACGTCGACACCATCGGCAACGAGCACTTCCGCAGCTACTACGTGAAGCTCGAGGATCCGAATCCGCTGCCGCTGCCGCTTGCGCCGGAGAACGTCACCACCGAGATCGAGCAATACTGGGGCAGCGACCTGCTGGTCAGCGACAACCGGCGCGACCGCGACCTGATGGACGTCTATCGGCGCAACCTGCGCGACGGCAAGGAAACCCGGATCGCCCGCAATCCCGGGGATGTGATCGACTGGCACGCGCTGCGCGACGCCGGGCTGTTCGCCCGCACCAGGCGCGTGCCCTCGGGTGGTGTCGCCGTCGATGTGCTGCATGGCGACCGATGGGTCAAGGAAGCCGACGTCGCCGTGGAGGAGACCTTCGAGTTCATCGGCAATCGCATAGTCGACGGCGGCGTGCTGGCCCTGTCCAACCGGGGCCGGGACAAGGTCGCGCTGGTGCGCTTCTCGCTGGCCGACGGCAAGGAGAAGGTGCTCTATGCCGAGCCCGACGCCGACGTGGAATGGGTCTGGCGCACCGGCCCGGAGAATCGTCCGGTGGTCGCCGAAGCCTATCCGGCGCGGCGGGCGGCGCATTATTTCGACACGGTGCTGGGCAGCGCTCTGGGCGACCTGGCTGGCGACGATCCGCGCGCCGTCGCCTCCATCGAGGACCTGGACGCGCACGGCCGGCGGGTGGTGGTCAACGTGGCGTCCGACGAGGGACGGCGGGAGACCTGGCTGGTCGACCGGCAGACCGGCGAGCGTCGGCTGCTGCACAAGGACGCGCGCGGCCGGCACGCCGACAACTTCGCCAAAACCGAGCCGTTCGAGTTCCGCGCCCGCGACGGGCTGATCGTTCACGGCTATGTCACCGTGCCGCGCGGCGGCGAGGGCAAGCGGCTGCCGGCCGTGGTCTGGGTCCATGGCGGGCCGTTCGCCCGCAGTTACTGGGGCTTCGACCCGATGATCCAGTTCCTCGCCAACCGCGGCTATGTGGTGATCGACGTCAACTACCGCGGGTCGACCGGCTACGGCAAGACGTTCATGGCCGCCGCCCGCGGCGAGTTCTCGCGCAAGATGAACACCGACCTGATCGACGCGCTGGACTGGGCGGTCGCCAAGGGCATCGTCGACAAGGACCACGTCGCGATCGGCGGCGCGTCCTATGGCGGCTGGGCGGCGCTGGTCGGGCTGGCCGAGGCGCCGGACCGATTCGTCGCCGGCATCTCCATGAACGGCCCCTCGGACCTGGCCAGCCTGGTCGCCTGGCTGTCGCCGACCGTCAGCATCTGGACCGCCTTCGCCGGCAATCCGGACAGGCCCGGCGCGGTCGCCGACATGAACAGCCGGTCGCCGCTGCAGAACGCCGAAAAGATCGTCGACCCTGTGCTCATCATCCATGGCACCGAGGACGACCGCGTGCCGATCAACCATGGCGAGCGCATGGCCCAGCGTCTGCATGCCCTGGGCCGGCCGGTCGAGACGATGTGGGTGCCGGGCGAAGGCCACGGCATGACCACTCCCGAGCGGTTCGTCGCCGTTGCCGACCGGATGGAGCATTTCCTCGCCCAGCATCTTGGCGGACGGGTCGCCAGCCAGTAAAAGCGGCGGCGTCGTGGCGAATGCGAGACGGGCGGTTGGCGTATGGCGCAATTCCCTCTACCTTCACCCGCAGTTCCAAGAGGGGGTTGAGGAATTTTATGGCGTTTTCGATCAAGGTGAACGGCTCGCAGCACGCTGTGGATGTGGACGGCGATACGCCGCTGCTCTGGGTGCTGCGCGACAGCCTTGGGCTGACCGGCACCAAATATGGCTGCGACGCGGGCATCTGCGGCGCCTGCACGATTCACCTCGGCGGTGTCGTCACCCGGAGCTGCGGCGTGACCGTGCAGGACGCCGGCGACCGTGAGGTGATCACCATCGAGGCGCTGGGCGGTTCTCACCCCTTGCAGAATGCCTGGGTCGAGGGCGACGTCTCTCAGTGCGGCTATTGCCAGACCGGCCAGATCATGACCGCCGCGGCACTGATCGCGGACGGCGCCAAGCCCACCGACGCCGACATCGACAAGGCCATGACCAACATCTGCCGCTGCGGGACCTACAACCGCATCCGGGCCGCGATCAAGCGCGCCTCGGGCCAGGTCTAGGAGCGCCGGCATGACCAGGATCGTCAACGTATCCCGCCGCGCATTCATCAAGGGCGCGTCGGTCGCCACCGGCGGCCTCGTGCTCGGCGTCTCGCTCCCGGTGTTCGACGCGTTCGGCCAGCAGGTCGCGCCGGCGCAGCCGGGCCGGCTCAACACCTTCGTCCAGATCGATCCGGACGGCACGGTCACCATCACGCTGCACCAGGCCGAGATGGGTCAGGGCGTGCAGACCTCGCTGCCGATGATCGTCGCCGAGGAGCTGGAAGCCGACTGGAGCAGGATCAAGGTCGTCCAGGCTGACGCGGTGCCGGTCAACGGCATGGAACCGGCGGCCATGGGCACCGGTGGCAGCCGCTCGGTGCGGGTCAATTTCGAGCCGCTGTCGAAGGCAGGCGCCACCGCGCGGCAACTGATGATCCAGGCGGCGGCCAACCGCTGGGCCGTACCGGTCAGCGAATGCTCGGCGAAGGCCGGCGTGGTGTCGCATCCCAGCGGCAAGACGGAAACCTTCGGCAACCTGGCGCGCGGCGCCGCGCTGCTGACGCCGCCGCAGAACGTGGCGCTCAAGGCGGCGGCCGACCGCAGGATCGTCGGCAAGCCGACCACGCGGCTCGATGCGCGCGCCCATGCCACCGGCGCCGCCGTCTTCGGCATCGATGTCGGCGTGGCCGACCTGCTGGTGGGCACGGTCGTCAACTGCCCGATCTTCGGCGGCAGGCTGAAGGCGCTCGATCCGGCGCCGGCCATGGCGGTCCGCGGCGTGCTGCGGGTCATCCCCAAGGAGGATTATTTCGTGGTCGTCGCCACCGGGTTCTGGCCGGCGAAGAAGGGCGCGGCGGCGCTCGCGCCGCAATGGGAGCCGGGCCCGAACGCCAAGAATTCCACCGCCGCCATCGACACGCTGATGCAGGCGGCGCTGAAGAAGCCGGGTGCGGTGGCCGTCGACCGGGGCGATGCGAAATCGGCCGCCAAGTCGGTGAAGAAGACGTTCAGCGCCACCTACCAGGTACCGTTCCTCCACCATGCGACCATGGAGCCGATGAACGCCACGGCATGGGTGCAGGGCGACAAGATCGAGGTCTGGGCACCGACCCAGAACGCCGGCCGCGAGCGCTATTCCATCGCCGAGGAGTTCAAGGTCCGGCCCGAGAACGTCAACGTCCACGTGCCCTACATGGGCGGCGGCTTCGGCCGGCGCATCGGCATGGGATTCATCCGCCCGGCCATTGTCGCTTCGCAGGCCATGGGCAAGCCGGTCAAGGTGATCTGGACCCGCCAGGAGGATATGACCCACGGCATGATGCGGCCCTGCGCCGTCAGCAAGCTGACCGCGGGGCTCGACGAGTCCGGCCTGCCGGCGCTGTGGGACAATCGGCTGGTGGTGCCGTCCATCGCCGAGCAACTCACGCCCAACCGGGTGATGAACGGTGTCGACCCCATCTCGGTGTTTGGCGCCGATGCGCCACGCTACAACCTGCCCAACCAGAAGCTCGACTATGCCATGCCGCAGGCTGGCGTCCCGCTGGGATTCTGGCGCTCGGTGCCGCACAGCTACAACGCCTTCTTCATCGAAAGCTTCGTCGACGAACTGGCGCGCGAGGCGGGCAAGGATCCGGTGGCCTATCGCCGTTCGCTGATGACCGCCTATCCGCGGCACCTGGCGGTACTGGAGCGCGCCGCGAAGGAGGCTGGCTGGGACACGCCGCCGCCGGCGGGGCACGGCCGCGGCATCGCCGTACACGAAAGCTTCGGCTCGATCTGCGCCCAGGTCGTCGAGCTTTCCATGCCGAGCCCTGCGACGATCAGGCTGGTGAAGCTGACGGCGGTCGTGGACTGCGGCGTCGCCGTCAATCCCAGGGGCATCGAGACGCAGATCGAGGGCGGCATGGTCTTCGCGCTCTCCGCCGCCATGTTCGGCCGCATTGATATCAAGGACGGCGCCGCGGTGCAGAAGGACTTCGACACCTACAGGATGGCGCTGATGGCGCATGTCCCGCCGGTGTCCGTGCACATCATGGAGGGCGGTCCGATCGGCGGCATCACCGAGCCGGGCGTGCCGCCGCTGGCGCCGGCGCTCGCCAACGCCATCGTCGCCGCCGGCGGCAAGCGCGTCCGCAAGCTGCCGATAATCGACGAGGGCATTGGCTTCGCCTGATGCTGCCGGCCGATCGGCTCGCCGACCAGCGCGCGTGCTTGCACCGCCCCCGGAGCGCATGGCACGATCCAGGATGCATGGGGAGAGGGTGGCGATGAATCTGAGGGCTCTGGTCGCGGCGGGCGTTCTGGCCTGCCTGCTGGCAGCTTGCGGGGACTCCGGCAAGCCCGAGGAAAAGCCGGCGGCGTCCGCGCCCGCCGATCCCCCTGTCTCGACCGCCGCGCCGGCTGCGCTGCCCGCCGCGACGGCCAATGCCGGCAAGTCCGTCTACCAGGCGGTGTGCGCCAATTGCCACGAAGGCCAGATCCCCAAGGCGCCGCATATCTCCATGCTGCAGATCATGTCGCCCGAATCCATCTACCGGGCGGTGACCGAAGGCGTCATGCAGGACGAGGCGTCGGGCCTCGACGACAAGCAGAAGCGCGACGTCTCCCAATACCTCGCCGGCCGCGCCTTCGGCACCGCCTCGGTCCATGTGGGGCCGTCCTGTACCGGCAACGCCGCCGCCTTCGACCGCACGGCGACGCCGTCCATCACGAATTGGGGGCTGCAGCGCACCAACACGCGGCTGATCGACGCCCGCACGGCCGGCCTGTCGAAGGACGATTTGCCCCGCCTGAAGCTGCTGTGGGCGTTCGCCTATCCGGACGCCCTGCGCGCCCGCTCCCAGCCAACGCTGGCCGCCGGCGCGGTGTTCGTCGGCAGCCACGACGGCACGGTCTTCGCGCTCGACCAGGCCACCGGCTGCGTGCGCTGGACCTATCATGCGTCTGCCGAAGTCCGCACCGGCATCGCGATCAGCCCCTGGACGGCGGGCGATGCGGAAGCCAGGCCGGTGCTGTATTTCGGCGACCTGCTGGGCAATGTCTACGGCGTCGAGGCGTTCACCGGCCGCGAGTTGTGGCGTGTGCGCGCCGATACCCATCCCAACGCGACGATCACCGGCACGCCGTCGCTGCACGACGGCCGGCTATACGTGCCGGTGTCGTCGCTCGAGGTGACGCCGGCCCTCGACCCCAAATTTGAATGCTGCAAGTTCCGCGGTTCCGTGGTCGCCTACCAGGCCGCCTCGGGCGAGAAGATCTGGCAGACCTACACCATCGAGGCGCCAGCCGCGATCACCGGCAGGAACAAGTCGGGCACCGACATGTACGGCCCGTCGGGCGCGCCGATCTGGAACAGCCCGGCGATCGACGAGAAGCGCGGCCAGCTCTATGTGGGGACCGGCGAGAACTACTCGTCGCCGGCCACCCTGACCAGCGACGCCATCTTCGCCATCGACCTCGAGAGCGGCAAGGTCAACTGGCACTACCAGGCCACGTCCAACGACGCCTGGAACACGGCCTGCGACAGCGCCACCCCGGACAACTGCCCGAAGGAGGGCGGGCCCGACTTCGACTTCGGCGCGGCGACCATGCTGGCCTCGCTCAGCGATGGCCGCGACCTCGTGCTGGGCGGCCAGAAATCGGGCATGGTCACGGCGCTCGATCCCGCCACCGGCAAGCTGGTCTGGAACGCCAAGGTCGGGCGTGGCGGCATCCAGGGCGGCATCCATTTCGGCATGGCGGCCGACGGTGACACGCTCTACGTGCCGATCAGCGACGGCGAGGATGGCCGCACCTATCCGGAAGCGCGGCGGCCCGGGCTCTACGCCATCGACATGAAGACCGGCCGGTACGCCTGGAAGTGGCGGGCGGCCGATGTCTGCAAGGGTCGCCAGTTCTGCGAGCCCGGTATTTCCGCCGCCGTCACCGCGGTGACGGGCCTGGTGCTGGCGGGCGGCATGGATGGCGTGCTTCGGATCCACGACGGCGCGACGGGCGCGGTGCTGTGGGAGAACGACACCACCGCCGACGTAACGGCCACCAGCGGCGCGAAGGCCCATGGCGGCTCCATCGGCGGCGCGGCCGGCCCGGTCGTGCAGAACGGCCGCATCTTCGTCAATTCGGGCTACGGCATCTACGGTCACATGCCGGGCAACGTCATGCTGGTGTTCGGCAAGGAATAGGATGGCGGCGCCACAACCCAGGTGGGAACAGCAGTACGACGAGCCACCGAAGGGCAGAGGCGGCTGCTTCTGGGCGCTGATCCTCCTCGTGCTGCTCGCCGGACTGGTCGTCGGTCTGCTGGTGGCGTTCCCCAATGCACCGGGTCTCGGCGACCGGGCGTCGGACCTCGGCGATGAAACGCCGCGGCTGGTCTATCTCGTCGCGATCCTGTCCATCCTGATGGTGAGCCTGGGCGCCAGTTTCGCCGAAAGCCCCGGCCGCACGCTCCGCCATATCGCGATCTGGGTCGCCATCGGCTCGGGAATCGCGCTGCTCTATGCCTTCCGGAACGAGTTCGGGATGGCACGGGACCGGGTCGTTGGCAATGCCATGCCGGCCCAGGGCGTGGCCGCCGTTACGCCGGTCGAGAAGTCGGTGACCCTCTACGCACAGAATGGCCATTTCTTCGCCGAGGCCGAGGTCGAGGGCAAGAAGGTGATGTTCATGGTCGATACCGGCGCCAGCGTGATCGCGCTCAGCCGCGACGATGCGCGGCGCCTGGGCATCACGCCGTCCGAGCGGGATTTCAACCAACTCGTCAGCACGGCAAACGGCACGACGCGGGGCGCGCCCGTCACCCTGGACAGCGTCGCCATCGGCCCCATCGACCTCCGCTACGTGGACGCCATGGTCGTCGAGGGCGACATGCAGGGCTCGCTGCTGGGCATGAGCTTCCTCAACCGGCTGTCCGGCTACCAGGTGACCGGCGACCGGCTGGTCTTTCGACAATAGGAGGCCGTTCTGACAGACCATGCCAGCCTGAGGGAGCGCGCCGGCTTCCTGCTCTGGAGCCAGGTCCAGGTTCGCTATCGCGACATGGACATGATGGGCCACGTCAACCACGCGGTGATCGTCACCTACTTCGAATCCGCCCGCGCGTCGGTGATGGACAGGTTCGAGCGCGTCCCCGGCCGCGGCTTCGTGCTGGGCGACGTGCATGTGCGGTACCTGGCGGAAGTCCGCATGGGCGACGCCGTCGAGATCGGCACGCGGGTGACGCGCATCGGCACGCGCTCGTTCACCCTGGGGCAGGGCCTGTTCATCGGCGGGACCTGTGCCGCCACCTGCCTGGGGACCGAGGTCCACATCGATACCGCGACACGCCGCGGCGCCGCGCTGCCGGCCAGCTTCCTGGCGGTGCTCGAACAACATTCCTGACCGAAAAGTCCGTTGTGCCGGGGCCTGTGCATGACGCACTATCCGGCAGTTTTCCGTCCTGCCCAGTGAGACCGATTTGCCCACATCCGCCAACCTGACCGACGCCATCTTCGAGCATGCCGCGAAACAGCCGAAGATGGTCGCGCTCGAGGACATGACTGGCCGCCTGAGCTACAGGCAGTTCGCCGACCTGATCGGTCGCGCCGCCGTCTGGCTGCGCGGTCTCGGCATCGAGCCGGGCCAGCCGGTCGGCGTGCGGCTCGCCAACAGCGCCGACCATCTCATCCTGTCGCTCGCGCTGATGCGGGTCGGCGCGGCCAAGATCGAATTCGCCACGAGCGGCGCCGGCGCTCAATTCGATGCCACCGTCAGGAACCTAGGGGTGAAGACGCTGTTCATCGAGCCGCCGGCGCGGGCGGCCGGCGACCTGCGTTGCATCGCTATCGGTCCCGGCTGGCGGCGGACGCTGGCCGATTTCAAGGGCGATTTCCGCCATGACGGCGCATCGCCCGAGCCCACCGACATCCTGCTGTCCTCCGGCAGCACCGGGCCGAGCAAGGGCGTGCCCTGCACCCACCGGCTGACGCTGGGCCGGCTCGCGGACTGGAACCCGACATACTTGCGGGCGGGCATGGTCTCCGACGACTATACGTGCACCTTCCTGCACGTCTCCAGCATGAGCTTCACGGGATTCCTGATCCCGCTGCTGGCGCGGCTGGTGGCCGGCGGCAAGATCGTCATCCTGCCCGAATTCGCCAAGCTGCTGGATTTCGTCCGAGCTATCCGGGCGTATGACGACGCGATCCTGATCGTCACGTCGGGCATGTGCCAGGATCTTCTGTCCTGCGCGCCGGAGCAGGGCCTGCTGTTTCCCAAAGCCCGCGCCATCATCTGCACCGGTACGCCGCTGTCGGCCGAGACCAAGCAGCACGCCCTCCGGTCGCTGACGCCGAACTTCACCGAGATCTATGGCAATGCGGGCGCCGGCATCGTGTCCGCGCTGTTTCCGGACGAGATTCCGGCGCATGCCGACAGCGTTGGCCGGGTGATCCCGACCCTCACCGTCGAGATCGTCGACGGCGCCGATCACCCGGTCGGGCCCAACGTCGCCGGATTCCTCCGGTGCCGGGGAAGCGGCGTGGTCGAGGGCCTGATCGCCGGCGTCTCAAGCCAGGCCGGCTTCGAGGGTATCCGCGACGGCTGGTACTATCCCGGCGACCTGGCGGCCATCGATCAGGAGGGTTATTTGCGCCTCAAGGGGCGCGCCGCGGACGCGGTCACCCGCCGCGGCGTCCAGGTCTTCCCGACCGTCGTCGAGCTGGCGCTGATGTCCTGTCCCGGCGTGCGGGACGTAGCCGTGCTCGGGGTTGGCGCCGGTCAGGATACGCAGGTGGTCGCCGCCGTCGTTGCCAACGGGCAGGATGCCCAGGCGCTGCATCTCCATTGCATCGGCGCCGTGGGCGCCGGGCACACGCCAGACAGCTATATGTTCGTCGCGGCACTTCCGCGCACCGCCGCAGGCAAGACCGACCGCGCTCGGCTACGGCAAATGGTCCAGAAGTCGATCGAACGGCGGCGGGCCGTGTCTTGAGCTCCGACAGGAAATCCAGCGTGCAGGATACGTTCACCAATTTCACCGATACCATCCTCGCCCATGCCGCGAGCCGCCCGAAGGCGGTGGCGCTCGCGGATGATTATTGCAAGCTGACCTGGAAGCAGCTCGCCGACCTCGTCGGCCGGGCCAGCGTCTGGCTGAACAGCCTGGGCATCGCGCCCGGCGATCCGGTCGGCGTGCGGATGACCAACAGCATCGACCACATCATCCTGTCCCTGGCGTTGATGCGTGTCGGCGCCGCGAAGGTCGAGTTCGGCGCCGGCGAAACCGGTCGCAAGTTCGATGGCATGATCGGAACGCTGAAGGTCGGGACATTGTTCATAGAGCCGCCGGCCCGCTCGCTCGGCGCCATCCGGTGCGTCAAGATCGGCCTGGACTGGCGCGCCGGCCTGTCGGCATTCAAGGGCGACAACAAGCACCCCGACAGTTATGAGCCCTTCGACATCTCGTTGTCTTCGGGCAGCACCGGCCAGCCGAAGGGCTATCCCATCGGCCACGCGCAACTGTTTCGCCGGACGCACGACTACCTGGATGCGCTCGGCCCTGTCGGCATGTTCTCGAACGACGGTACCGGCAATCTCCTGTTGACCTCAAGCATGAGCTTCGGCGGCTTCCTCTATACCCTGATGATGAGGCTGGGCAACGGTGGCCGCGTCACCGTGCTCCCCGAATTCACAAAGCTGATGGATTTCGTGCGCGCGGTCCAGGCGGAGGCTGACGCCGTATTGATGCTGACGTCGGCGATGTGCGAGGATTTGATTTCCTGTGCGCCGGAGGACGGCATCCTGTTTCCGCAGGTGCGCGCCATCATGTCCGTCGGCTCGCCGCTCGCGGCCCGGGCCAAGCGCGACATGGTCACCCGGGTGACGTCGAATTTCTTGGAAGTGTATGGCGGCACCAACTTCGGCCTGATCAGCGTGCTGCATCCGGAAGACATGCTCGATCACGCCGACAGCGTCGGCCGCCTGTTTGCGGGTGTGGATGTCGAGATCGTCGATTCCGCGGACCGGCCGGTACCGCCCGGCGTTACCGGCTATCTCCGGTGCCGGGGGTCGGGCGTCTCTCCGCAGGTGATCAGCGAGGCGCCGCAAGGCCGCTTCGAGGGTTTCCGCGACGGCTGGTGCTATACCGGCGACCTGGGGGCGATCGACTCGGACGGCTATGTCTACATTCGCGGCCGCGTGTCCGAGGTCGTGCGGCGCCGGGGCGTCGACATCATGCCGACGGCGGTCGAGCTGGCGCTGATGTCCCATCCCGGCGTTCGGGAGGCTGCCGTGATCGGCCTGACCCGTGCCGGCGTGTCGGAGATCATTGCCGTGATCATTCCCAGCGGCAAGCCCGACGCGCAGGCGTTCCACAGCCATTGCATCGACCTTGTGGGCGCTGGCCAGGCGCCGGGCGGCTACCTGTTCGTCAAGCAGTTCCCGCGTACCAGCGCCGGCAAGATCGACCGGCCGAAGCTTAGGCAACAGATCGGCAAGAAAGTGGAGGCCACCGCCACGAAGCGGCCGGTGATCTAGCCGTCCGGGCGGACGATTTCGTTTCGATTCCGGAAACGTCGAGGCATCGGCGCGGAAACCATCCGCCGGTTGTTGCCGAACGGCGATCACCCCTCCTTCCAGGCGGTAAAATAACGTACGCCAACCCAACACGGGCCTTGATATTCCGGCGCGGAACCTTCCAATAGGGGCCCTGCGCCATTGCCACGGGCATTGACGTCGCGCGCAGGCGCGGCATTCTGGTCTTCGAGTGGGCAAATCCCGGCGAACGAGTGAAACAAGAGGGGGAATCCCATGTCTGATTGGGCTGAAGGCTATCTGGTCGAAATCGGTTACACCTACGGGTACTACAGCGAGCTGAACCCGCTGAAGGCCCGCCTGCCGCTGCTGAAGACGGGTTATGCGCCGCCGGCTATCGGCGCCGCCTGCGAACTGGGCTTCGGCCACGGCATCAGCGCCAACATGCATGCCGCCGGCGGCACCGCCGACTGGTATGGCACCGACTTCAATCCGTCCCACGCCGCCTTCGCGCAGGACATGGCCGCCGCCGGTACCGGCGCGAAGCTGTATGACGAGGCGTTCGCCGACTTCTGCAACCGGCCCGATCTGCCGGACTTCGACTTCATCGGGCTGCACGGCATCTGGAGCTGGATCTCGCCCGCCAACATGAACCACATCGTCGACTTCCTGCGGCGCAAGCTGAAGGTCGGCGGCATCTGCTACATCAGCTACAATACCTATCCGGGCTGGAACACGGTGGCGCCGATCCGCCACCTGCTGACCCAGCATGCCTCGAGCATGTCGGCGCCCGGCATCGGCGTGCAGGGCCGGGTCGACGCCGCGCTCGACTTCGCCGACTC
Source organism: Candidatus Kuenenia stuttgartensis (assembly GCA_943329845.2). Lineage (GTDB taxonomy): Bacteria > Pseudomonadota > Alphaproteobacteria > SMXS01 > SMXS01 > RI-34. The sequence goes on from CALQFM020000048.1 coordinate 30,232, forward strand.
GCTGATGAACACCAACACGCTCTACGGCAAGGCCAACCCGAACGCCGCCGCCCGCCTCAAGGGCATCAGGAACAACGACCGCAGCTACCTGGCGCACGAGTACCTGAACGAGTGCTGGATTCCGATGTACTTCTCCGAGATCTCGAAGATGCTGTCGTCGGCCAAGCTCAACTTCGCCTGCACCGCCACCTACCGCGAGCACATCGACGCGCTCAACCTGTCCGATGAGCAGCAGACCATGTTGCGGGACATTCCGGACGCCACCTTCCGCGAGACGGTTCGCGACTTCATGGTGAACCAGCAGTTCCGCCGCGACTACTGGGTGCGCGGCGGGCGCTCGCTGCCGTCCATGCAGCAGCTCGACATGCTGCGCGAGGAGCGGATCGTGCTCAACGTGCCGCGCGCCGACGTCAAGCTCGAGGCCAGCGGTTTCCGCGGCAGCGCGACGCTGAACGAGGACGTCTACACTCCGGTGCTCGATTTCATGGCCGACGGCCAGCCCAGGTCGCTGGGCGAGATCGAGGCGGCGGTGAAGCCGACCGGCAAGACCTTCAACCAGGTGGTCCAGGCCGCGCTGGTGCTGGTTGGAAAGGGCGACGTGTCGCCGGCCAATCCGGTCGAGACGGTCGAGGCCGTGCGCCCGAAGACCGACGCGCTCAACCGCAAGATCCTGGGCATGGCCCCGTCGGGGCGGCAGCTGAACTACATGGCCAGCCCGGTCATCGGCGGCGGCATCCACGTCAACAACATCGGCCAGCTCCTGTTGCTGGCCCGCCAGAGCGGGCACAAGACCGACGCGGCGGCCATCGACCACGCCTTCGACCTGTTCACCGCCCAGGGCAAGCGCATGGCGCGCAACGGCGTCGCCATCAGCGACCAGGCGGAGAACAAGGCCGAGTTCAGCCGCGAGGCAAAGGGCCAGTTGGACAAGACCATGCCGATCTACAAGGCCCTCGGCATCGTCTGAGACGCCTTTCCACCGTAGTCGGAAAGAGCCTCCGCCCGGCCGGGCGGAGGCTTTCTTCATCGGCACGGGTAGCGGTCCGGGCGGTCACGGCTAAGTAACAATATCGTCAATTAGTTGATTCAGCTTGATTTCCAGCGGCCGTGCGGCGCCCGGACCACACGGCATTGAGGCGGCAATGGGGCGCTTCACCGGCCGGTGAAGCGGGCCTTGCGACGCTCGACGAACGAACGGACGCCTTCCTGGGTGTCGTCGCTGTCGCGCAGCCGGCCGCTGGCCTTGTCGAGCTCGGCGGTGGCGGCGTCGAAGCCGTCAACATGGGCCGTGCGTCCATTGGCGATGACGGCCCGGACGGCGAGCGGCGCCTGCTCCGCGATCCGCCGCGCCAGCACCAGGGCGCGGTCGAGCACCGCCTCCGGATCGACCACTTCCTGCACGAACCCCAGCCGCAGCGCCGTGCGCGCGTCCATCTCGTCGCCGGTGAGCAGGTAGCGCATAGCATTGCCCCAGCCCGCCCGTTCGATCATCCGCGGCGTGCCACCACATGTAGGCATAAGGCCGCGTTTCACCTCAAGCTGTGCGATTCGCGCGTCCGACCCGCAGATGATGAAGTCCGCCGCCAGGGCCAGCTCGAATCCGATGGTGAAGGTGATGCCGCGCACCGCCGCGATCACCGGCTTGGTCCGCAACGGCGGGTAAAGGCCCACCGGATCGACCAGCGCGCGGTCGAACAGCGGCCTGGTCCGGTCGATGTTCGGCAGGTCCAGCCCGGCGGTGAAGTGCTTGCCGGTGCTATGTAAAACCGCGCAGCGGCAAGGGCCCGCCTCGTAATCCTCATAGGCCCGCGACAGCTCGTCGAGCATCTTGTTGGTGAAGCCGTTCAGCTTCCTAGGCCGGTCGATGCCGATCAGGAACACGTCCCCCCGCACCTCGGTGACGATGCGTCCCAACCCGTTATCGTCGCCCGGATGCCCGGATTCCGCCGGTTTTCCCGCCCGCAGCTGCTTGCTGACCATGTCGATTCTCCCATCGTGTTGTATTTACGCCACACTCTCGCTGGATCATGATACCGCGCGGACCCGAAACTATGGCAAAACGTGGGCGGCGCCTTGGATTTCCGCCGCTAAGTTCATAATATTTTTGGTATTCCAGACTTCGAGGGCTTGCAAAGCGACATTACTGCAGGGTATTAATACGTTGACCGAAAGGCCCTAAAAGCCATCGGCGCCGTGGGGTAAGGGAAGCGTTCCGCTGCTATTACGGACCCTGGGAGGGGTAATGAGGAGCCTAACTGCTTGATCTGTCACCGAAAGTGTCAACTTTTGGCGTTGTGTTCCGTCACGCGCCCTGGCCAACTGGCCGGGATTTTCCAAACCGCGGCGCCCGCAAGGGGCGCTTTTGCTGTTGTTTCCGCTTAATAGGGAGTCGAGATCGATGAATCTCTCCAACGAAAAAAACACGCTGCTGAATACCGTTTCGCGCCTGGCCGTGAGCGAGGGTGCTCGCCTGCTTGGCAAGTACGTGACGCGTGGCGCCATGATGGCTGCCGCGCTGACCATCGGCACGGTCGTCGTGATGGACTCCCGGCCCGCGATCGCGTCCTGCTCGGACAGCGACTTCGACTCGAATGGCGATGGCGACCTGGCTGGCGACACCGGCAGCAGCGGCGTGGAGGTCATCTGCTCCGACGCCGTCGCGGGCGGATACGATGCCGACGGCTACGACCAGATCGACGTCCGGGTTATCGGTGACGGCGCAGTCAATCCGTCGTCCGGCGTCGCGATCTACTTTGGCAACGGAACCGACGGCGACGTCTTTGATGGCTCGATCACCGTCGAGGACACGTTCATCGGCGGCGCGACCAATGTGGGCAAGGTGATCAGCACCAACAGCGACGCGATCGTGATCGAGGGCGACAACAACGTTATCAACAACGGCCTCGAGGACGAGGAAGGCCCGGACGAGGTCGGCGGCGGCCTGATCCAGGGCGCCGAAGACGGCATTGACATCGACGGCAACAACAACGTCGTCCACAACCTGAACAACGGCTACGGCACGGGTTCGGGCGTCATCAGCGGCGGCGGCGGCCTCGGCGACGACGGCATCGAGGTGTCAGGCGGCACCAGCGGCGCAGCCAACGTCATCGACAACGGCCTCGACGGCGACGGCAACGGCAATATGGCCTATATCGTTTCCGGCGGCACGCCCGGCGCGACGAACGTCGATGGTGACGACGGCATCGACGCCGA